>NZ_JBNDJH010000003.1:0-421212 GCF_050434865.1 Pseudomonas silensiensis | reverse complement strand
GTGTTCATGAGAGATCCTCCGCCGAAAACGAGAAAAGCCCTGCAAGCGTAAACCTGCAGGGCTTCTCGGTCAGGCTGACCATCTCATTAAACCCGGACATGCCGGGTTTTTTATTGCGTCGCAAATTATTGCGGCGAGGTTTCCAGAGGTTCTGGAGTCGGGACTGGAACGGTTTCTACACCGTCGACATCCTTCTGGATCTGGTCCAGCAAAGAACCTGGCTTGACCGGTTTTTCTGGTTTCGGCTTCTCGGCGTTTTCTGCAGGTGCAGCAACTGTAGTGCCGCTGTCCTTGCCGAGAATGGCTTCGTCGCGGCTCACGCCTGGCATGAAATCACCAGAGAGGCTGACAAGCTGGTCATTTGGGTTGAAGATAACGCTAATGCGTTCCTGTTGGCGTTCGCCGCCACCCGGTTGCAGGCTGTACAGATAATCCCAGCGATCGGCATGGAACGTGTCGGTCAACAGAGGGTTGCCCATGATAAACCGTACTTGCTTGCGGGTCATTCCCGGGCGTAACTGGTCTATCATGTCCTGCGTGACGACATTGCCCTGCTGGATGTCGATTTTGTAAACCCCGGGGAATGAACAACCGGCGAGTGCGAGCAGTCCCACAAAGGTGAAACTGGTTAGCAAGAGCTTGGTGTTTTGCATCGGTGGGCGACTTCCACTATCTTGGCTGGGACAACGTAAACGCCGATCATACCCGCATTAAGAGAAGCTGCGAAGCAGCATCGCGAGAAAGCTGACCATGGTTGAAAATAGCGAACTACGCAAAGCCGGCCTCAAAGTGACCCTTCCACGGGTCAAAATTCTGCAAATGCTCGATTCCGCCGAGCAACGCCACATGAGTGCCGAGGATGTCTACAAGGCGCTGATGGAGGCTGGTGAGGACGTCGGTCTGGCCACGGTTTACCGTGTCCTGACCCAGTTCGAGGCAGCTGGCCTTGTGGTGCGGCACAACTTCGACGGGGGCCATGCGGTCTTCGAGCTGGACGACGGCAAGCATCACGACCATATGGTCAACGTTGAGACCAGTGAAGTGATCGAATTCTTCGACGAAGAAATCGAGCGACTGCAGAAGGCAATCGTCGACAAGTATGGCTTCGAGATGGTTGATCACAATCTTGTGCTGTACGTACGCAAGAAAAAGTAAGCATGTCGCGCGAACTTAAGGTTCGCGAAACGAGCGAAGGCGACCCCAGGGTCGCCTTCGTGCTTTCTGTCAGTCTTAAATTTTCGCGGTGACGACCATTTTCCTGGCGTGAGCCAGGGATTCCTTTGTAAGGTCGATGCCGCCCAGCATCCGCGCCACTTCTTCGACACGATCGTTCTTGCTCAGTTTGGAGACGGCTGTGTGAGTGGCCTCTTCGCCGCGCACTTTGTGTACGAATAAATGTTGATGACCCTGCGCTGCAACCTGCGGCAAGTGAGTTACCGTCAATACCTGCCCGCGCTCCCCAAGTCGGCGCAGCAATTGGCCCACGATTTCGGCGGTCGGGCCGCCGATGCCTACGTCCACTTCGTCGAACACCAGTGTCGGTACGCGGGAGGTCTGTGCGGTGATCACTTGTATCGCCAGGCTGATCCGTGACAATTCGCCGCCAGACGCGACTTTTGCCAGCGCTTTCAAAGGTTGGCCCGGGTTAGCACTCACCAGCAGCTCTACCTGCTCAAGGCCATTGGGTAGCAGTTCATCGCTACTGTTGGGTCGCAGCTCGATAGTGAAGCGCCCACCGGGCATGCCCAATCGCTGGATTTCATGCTCCACGGCGCTGGCCAGGCTGTTCGAGGCTTGATGGCGCAAATCGCTGAGCTCGCGAGCCTTTTCCTGATAATGACGGGCATAGGAAGCCAGTTCATCGCTCAGTCGCTCGATGGATTCGTCGTTGGCATTCAGGGTTTCGATTTCATCCAGCAGGCGCTGCTGCATCTCGGCCACTTCGGTCGGCTGGATGCGGTGTTTGCGCGCCATGGTATAGATCGCATCAAGGCGTTCTTCCAGGTACTGAAGACGCGCTGGATCGGCATCGAAGTTATCAAGGAAGCGGTTCAGTTCTCCCACGGCTTCTTCAACCTGAATCTGTGCGCTGGTCAGCAGGCTGCTGGCTTCACCCAGGGCCCCAATCGAATTGTTGACGCTCGAAAGGCGATTGAGACTGGCGGTGAGGGCGTTCAGCACATTTCCGGAATCACTTTCACTGCATTGTTCGACCACTTGCCGGCAAATGCCCAGCAGGGTTTCGGCGTTGGTCAGGTTCTTGTGTTCCTGCTCCAGCTGCTCCAGCTCGTTTTCGCCGAGGCCGAGGTTTTCCAGCTCTTCTAGTTGATAGCTGAGCAATTGATGGCGAGCGCGCTGCTCATCGCCGGAATTGGAAAGGCGTTCCAGCTCCTGGCGGGTCTGGCGCCAACGTTGGGCGGCCAGGTGTACCTGGCGGGCAAGGTCCGTTGCACCGGCGTATTCGTCGAGCAGACGGCGGTGCGTGTCGGTCTTGAGCAGGGATTGATGTTCATGCTGGCTGTGGATATCGATCAGCAGTTCACCCAGGGCTTTGAGGTCGCCGAGGGGGCAGGGCGTGCCGTTGATGTAGCCACGCGAGCGCCCTTCGGCGGTGATCACCCGGCGCAGGATGCACGGGCCATCGCTCTCCAGGTCACGTTCGGCCAGCCAGACACTGGCTTCTGGAATATCGACCAGGTCGAAGGTTGCCAGGATATCGGCCTTGTCGGCGCCGGGACGGACCACGCCGCTGTCGGCGCGATCGCCCAGTGTCAGGCCGAGGGCGTCGAGCATGATCGACTTGCCGGCGCCGGTTTCCCCAGTGATCACGCTCATCCCGCGATCGAGTTCGAGATCGAGATGTTCAACGATGGCGTAGTTATGTACGGACAGGTGCACCAGCATAAAGGCCGCTCCCAGGCTTTAGGTCTGGTTATTTATACAGTGTTTTGTTTCTGGCTGACAATGCCCTCCCTTAGCTCGATTTGCTTGATCCGACGAAATCCTTAGTGCGTCCGGGAATGACAATGCAGCTGTTTTTTGTAGGGTTAATAAATAAGCGCCCCTTGAAGCTGAATTTTGCGGCCCCATATAGCTGGGCAGAAGCGCGAGTTGAGCTCGCGGACGATATTGAAAGGAGAAATCTATGGCTGACGAACAGACAGTGGATACGCAAAACCTAGACGCCGATCAGGCTGCCCAGGATTCGGGTGATGAACTGGCGGCTCGTGTTCAAGTGCTCGAAGAGCAATTGGCTGGCGCACATGATCAGGCTTTGCGTGTAGCGGCTGATCTGCAGAACGTCCGCCGTCGCGCCGAGCAGGATGTCGAAAAGGCTCACAAATTCGCACTGGAGAAATTCGCCGGTGACTTGTTGCCGATCATCGACAGCCTGGAGCGTGGTCTGGAGTTGTCCAGCCCGGACGACGAAAGCATTCGTCCAATGCGCGAAGGCATCGAGCTGACCCTGAAAATGTTCCAGGACACCCTGAAGCGTTATCAGCTGGAAGCAATCGATCCGCATGGCGAACCGTTCAACGCCGTTCAGCATCAGGCAATGGCCATGCAGGAAAGCGCCGACGTCGAGCCGAACAGCGTGCTCAAGGTGTTCCAGAAGGGCTATCAGCTCAACGGTCGCCTGCTGCGCCCGGCCATGGTCGTGGTCAGCAAGGCACCTGCACCGGTTTCGCCTTCGATTGACGAGCAGGCTTGAAATTAGCCGCAAGGCCCCCATTTAGAAGTCAAGCGTTTAAGTGCTACCGCAGTTAGCCACCACTGCTGCGGCAACCAAATCCAAAGTTTCGGGAGAGTGAACATGGGCAAAATTATCGGTATCGACCTGGGGACTACCAACTCCTGCGTCTCCGTGCTTGAAAACGGCGTAGCCAAAGTTATTGAAAACGCTGAAGGCACGCGTACCACGCCGTCGATCATCGCTTACGCCAACGATGGTGAAATCCTCGTTGGCCAATCGGCCAAACGTCAGGCTGTGACCAATCCGCACAACACCCTGTATGCGGTGAAGCGTCTGATCGGTCGTAAGTTCGACGAAGAAGTCGTACAGAAAGACATCAAGATGGTCCCTTACAAAATCGCCAAGGCTGATAACGGCGATGCGTGGGTTGAAGTGAACGGCCAGAAAATGTCGCCGCCACAAATCTCGGCTGAAATTCTGAAGAAAATGAAGAAGACCGCCGAAGACTACCTCGGCGAGCCAGTGACCGAAGCGGTAATCACCGTTCCGGCCTACTTCAACGACAGCCAGCGTCAAGCCACCAAAGACGCCGGCCGCATCGCGGGCCTGGACGTAAAACGTATCATCAACGAACCAACCGCAGCCGCTCTGGCTTACGGTATGGACAAGGCGAAGGGCGATCACACCGTGATCGTTTACGACTTGGGCGGCGGTACTTTCGACGTTTCCGTGATCGAAATCGCTGAAGTCGATGGCGAACACCAGTTCGAAGTATTGGCCACCAACGGTGATACGTTCCTGGGTGGTGAAGACTTTGACATTCGTCTGATCGACTACCTCGTTGACGAATTCAAGAAAGAAAGCGGCATGAACCTTAAAGGTGACCCGCTGGCCATGCAGCGCCTGAAAGAAGCCGCTGAAAAAGCCAAGATCGAACTGTCTTCGAGCAATTCGACCGACGTGAACCTGCCGTACATCACTGCAGACGCCACCGGTCCTAAGCACTTGAACGTGAAAATCTCCCGCGCCAAGCTCGAAGCGCTGGTAGAGGACCTGGTTCAGCGCACCATCGAACCTTGCCGCATCGCTCTGAAAGACTCCGGTATCGACATTGGCGCTATCAATGACGTGATCCTGGTCGGCGGTCAGACCCGTATGCCACTGGTTCAGAAGCTGGTGACCGAGTTCTTCGGTAAAGAAGCACGTAAAGACGTGAACCCGGACGAAGCCGTTGCCATGGGTGCTGCTATCCAGGGCGCAGTATTGGCCGGTGATGTGAAGGACGTTCTGCTGCTGGACGTTAGCCCGCTGACCCTGGGTATCGAAACCATGGGTGGTGTGATGACCGCGCTGATCGAGAAAAACACCACGATTCCTACCAAGAAATCGCAAGTGTTCTCGACTGCCGACGACAACCAGGGCGCTGTGACCATTCACGTGCTGCAAGGTGAGCGTAAGCAAGCCGCTCAGAACAAGTCTTTGGGCAAGTTCGACCTGGCCGAGATTCCACCAGCACCACGTGGCGTGCCACAAATTGAAGTGACCTTCGACATCGACGCCAACGGCATTCTGCACGTAGGCGCCAAAGACAAGGCTACCGGCAAGACTCAGTCGATCGTGATCAAGGCCAACTCCGGTCTGTCCGAGGAAGAAATTCAGCAGATGATTCGCGATGCTGAAGCCAACGTCGACGCAGATCGCCAGTTCGAAGAGCTGGCAACTGCTCGTAACCAGGGCGATGCGCTGGTTCACTCGACTCGCAAAATGGTCGCAGACGCTGGCGATAAAGTGACTGCTGAAGAGAAGACTGCAATCGAAGCTGCTGTTGTTGCCCTGGAAGCCGCTGTCAAAGGCGACGACAAGGCTGCGATCGAAGCCAAGGTTGAAGAGCTGTCGAAAGTCTCCGCTCCAGTAGCGCAGAAGATGTACGCCGAGCAGGCTCAACCTGCTGAAGGTGCTGCACCGCAAGGCGAATCGGCTGAGAAGGCTGACGACGTCGTCGACGCTGAGTTCGAAGAAGTCAAAGACCACAAGTAAGTTGTTGGTCGGCCGGTTGACTGCCTTTAGGCAGTGACTGGTAGGATGTCGCCGCGCGGGGGCTTGCTCCCGCGTTGGCGTGTCTGGAGTTAACGAATTTTTACAGCATGCGACAAGGCTCGTGTGTTGGCGGTATGGCCGGGAATGCTCCTGCTTTTCGAGCCGAAAGTACCGCGTGAATCAAAGACCAGGATCGTTGAATTGACGTGAGTTGGGTCCGGGCCTGTATTGGGGCTCAACGAGTTTGGCAAGGCTCAGGAGAGGTTTGCCGAACGTCCTTAAGAGTGCAAAGACTTATGGCAAAGCGTGACTATTACGAAGTATTGGGTGTTGAGCGTGGCTCAAGCGAAGCAGACCTGAAAAAGGCCTACCGTCGCCTGGCGATGAAGCACCACCCGGACCGTAATCCCGATGACAAAGCGTCGGAAGATATGTTCAAGGAGGCCAACGAGGCCTACGAGGTGCTGTCCGATTCCAGCAAGCGCGCGGCCTACGACCAGTACGGTCATGCCGGTGTTGACCCAAGCATGGGCGGCGGCGGTGCCGGGTTTGGCGGTCAGAACTTCTCCGACATCTTTGGTGATGTCTTCAGTGACTTCTTCGGCGGCGGTCGCGGCGGTTCTCGTGGCGGCGCTCAGCGCGGCAGCGACCTGCGCTACACCCTGGAACTGAACCTGGAAGAAGCGGTGCGCGGTACGACCGTGAATATCCGTGTTCCGACATTGGTCAACTGCAAGCCGTGCGACGGTTCGGGCGCCAAGAAAGGCTCCGCGCCGATCACTTGCCCGACTTGCGGCGGTATCGGTCAAGTCCGTATGCAGCAGGGCTTTTTCTCGGTGCAGCAGACGTGCCCGCGCTGCCATGGCCAAGGCAAGATCATTTCCGATCCGTGCAGCTCGTGCGACGGTCAAGGACGTGTCGAAGAGTACAAAACCCTCTCGGTGAAAGTGCCGGCCGGTGTCGATACCGGTGACCGCATTCGCCTGTCCGGCGAAGGCGAGGCGGGTGCTCAGGGTGGTCCGACTGGCGACCTGTACGTGGTGATCAACGTGCGTGAGCACGCGATCTTCCAGCGCGACGGCAAGCACCTGTTCTGCGAAGTGCCAATCAGCTTTGTCGATGCTGCGCTGGGTGGCGAGTTGGAGATTCCGACCCTTGATGGTCGAGTCAAACTGAAAATCCCTGAAGGGACTCAGACCGGCAAGCAGTTCCGTGTTCGCGGCAAGGGCGTGGCGCCAGTTCGCGGTGGCGGTGCTGGTGACTTGATGTGCCGGGTGGCGGTCGAAACCCCGGTCAATCTGGGGCGTCGTCAGCGCGAACTGCTGGAAGAGTTCCGTAGCTCGCTGGCGGATGACAACAGCCATTCGCCTAAAACCACTGGTTGGTTCGAAGGCGTGAAGCGCTTCTTCGGCGATTTGTAAGGAGTCGGCATGCGACGTATAGCTGTGATGGGCGCTGCCGGGCGCATGGGCAAGATTCTGGTCGAGGCGGTGCAGCAGCGCGCGCCGCTGACCGGGCTGACGGCAGCCATCGTACGCCCTGGCAGCACGCTGATTGGCGTAGATGCTGGTGAGCTGGCCTCGCTGGGGCGTATCGGCGTTCCGCTGTCCGGCAATCTGGACGCGGTGGCTGATGAGTTCGACGTATTGATCGACTTCACGCTCCCGGAAGTCATGCTGAAAAACCTGGCGTTCTGCCGTAAGGCGGGCAAGGCCATGGTGATCGGCACGACAGGACTGGACGCCGCGCAGAAGCAGCTGCTGGCCGAGGCTGGCAAGGATATTCCGATCGTGTTCGCAGCCAATTTCAGTGTCGGTGTAAACCTGTCGCTGAAGCTGCTCGACATGGCTGCTCGTGTGCTGGGTGATGACGCGGATATCGAGATCATCGAGGCTCATCATCGGCACAAGATCGATGCGCCTTCAGGTACGGCTCTGCGCATGGGCGAAGTCATCGCCAGCGCCCTGGATCGTGATCTGCAGAAGGTTGCGGTTTATGGTCGCGAAGGTCATACCGGTGCTCGCGAGCGTGAAGCGATCGGCTTTGCCACTGTTCGCGGTGGTGATGTAGTTGGCGATCATACGGTGCTGTTCGCCTGTGAGGGCGAGCGGCTGGAGATCACGCATAAAGCTTCCAGTCGCATGACCTTCGCCAAGGGCGCGGTACGTGCTGCGTTGTGGCTGGACGGTTGTGAGCCGGGTCTTTACGACATGCAAGATGTACTCGATCTGCGTTAAGATGCGCCCCGAAATCGGGTTCAAAGAGTGTGTTTGAACCCGGTTTTATTCCGCCAAGCGACGTCCTGTCGCATTCTCCGGCCTTTTAGGCTCATTGGCGGTAGACCAAAAATGCCTTTTTCTGTAAGCTACAGCTTTAGTGTGTCCACTAAAAGCGCGCAGAATTATTCGGTGAAGAAGCGGGGTGACGTGTCCATACGTCACTCCGCTTTTTTACAACCTGCGATCGCCCTTTCAGGCTTTATTTACGGGAGGTCTTCTTGACTAAGCCAGCCATACTCGCCCTTGCTGATGGCAGCATTTTTCGCGGCGAAGCCATTGGAGCCGACGGTCAAACCGTTGGTGAGGTGGTGTTCAACACCGCAATGACCGGCTATCAGGAAATCCTTACCGATCCTTCCTACGCCCAACAGATTGTTACCCTGACTTACCCGCACATCGGCAATACCGGCACCACGCCGGAAGACGCCGAGTCCAACCGCGTCTGGTCCGCGGGCCTGGTTATCCGTGACCTGCCACTGGTTGCGAGCAACTGGCGTAACACGATGTCTCTGTCCGACTACCTGAAAGCCAACAACGTTGTGGCAATCGCCGGTATCGACACTCGCCGCCTGACGCGCATCCTGCGTGAAAAAGGCGCGCAGAACGGCTGCATCATGGCCGGTGACAACATTTCCGAAGAAGCCGCCATCGCCGCCGCCCAGGGTTTCCCTGGCCTCAAAGGCATGGACCTGGCGAAAGTCGTCAGCACCAAAGAGAAATACGAGTGGCGCTCGACTGTCTGGGATTTGAAAACCGACAGCCACGCGACCATCGAGGCCTCTGAGCTGCCGTACCACGTGGTTGCCTACGACTACGGCGTCAAGCTGAACATCCTGCGCATGCTCGTCGAGCGCGGTTGCCGCGTGACCGTGGTGCCGGCACAGACGCCAGCTGCTGAAGCGCTGGCATTGAAGCCGGACGGCGTGTTCCTGTCCAACGGCCCTGGTGACCCGGAGCCTTGCGACTACGCGATCCAGGCGATCAAGGATGTGCTGGAAACCGACATTCCGGTCTTCGGTATCTGCCTTGGTCACCAACTGCTGGCCCTGGCCTCCGGTGCCAAGACCCTGAAAATGGGTCACGGCCACCATGGTGCCAACCACCCGGTCCAGGATCTGGACACCGGTGTGGTGATGATCACCAGCCAGAACCACGGTTTTGCGGTAGACGACGCGACCCTGCCAGCCAACGTCCGGGCGATCCACAAATCGCTGTTCGACGGCACCCTGCAAGGTATCGAACGTACCGACAAGAGCGCCTTCAGCTTCCAGGGTCACCCTGAAGCCAGCCCTGGCCCGAACGACGTAGCACCACTGTTTGATCGCTTCATCAACGAAATGGCCAAGCGACGCTAATCGCTCGCCTTGATGTAGCAAAGCTTGAGGGCGGTCCCGACACACGGTGGCCCCCTCAGGTCTTCAAAGATTGAACAAGACGGCTTGCCGACTGACCTGCGGATTTGAGTGACAAACCCATGCCAAAACGTACAGACATTAAAAGCATCCTGATTCTCGGCGCTGGCCCGATCGTGATCGGCCAGGCCTGCGAATTCGACTACTCCGGCGCCCAGGCCTGTAAAGCCCTGCGCGAGGAGGGTTACCGCGTCATCCTGGTGAACTCCAACCCAGCGACCATCATGACCGACCCGGCCATGGCCGACGCCACCTACATCGAGCCGATCAAGTGGCAGACGGTTGCCAAGATCATCGAGAAGGAGCGTCCGGACGCGCTGCTGCCGACCATGGGTGGCCAGACCGCTCTGAACTGCGCACTGGATCTGGAGCGCGAAGGCGTTCTGGAGAAGTTCGGCGTAGAGATGATCGGCGCCAATGCTGACACCATCGACAAGGCAGAAGACCGTTCGCGCTTCGACAAGGCGATGAAATCCATCGGCCTGGACTGCCCGCGTTCGGGTATCGCCCACAGCATGGAAGAGGCCAACGTGGTTCTCGAGAAGCTTGGCTTCCCGTGCATCATCCGTCCGTCCTTCACCATGGGCGGCACTGGTGGCGGTATCGCTTACAACCGTGAAGAGTTCGAAGAAATCTGCGCCCGCGGCCTCGACCTGTCGCCGACCAAAGAGCTGCTGATCGACGAATCCCTGATCGGCTGGAAAGAATATGAGATGGAGGTTGTCCGCGATAAGAAGGACAACTGCATCATCGTCTGCTCCATCGAAAACTTTGACCCGATGGGCGTGCACACCGGTGACTCGATCACCGTTGCTCCTGCACAAACCCTGACGGACAAGGAATACCAGATCATGCGTAACGCCTCGTTGGCGGTACTGCGTGAGATCGGCGTGGAAACCGGCGGCTCCAACGTTCAGTTTGGCATCTGCCCGGACACTGGCCGTATGGTCGTGATCGAGATGAACCCGCGTGTATCCCGCTCTTCGGCGCTGGCCTCGAAAGCCACTGGTTTCCCGATTGCGCGTATCGCTGCCAAGCTGGCGATCGGCTACACCCTGGACGAGCTGCAGAACGAAATCACCGGTGGCGCTACTCCTGCATCCTTCGAGCCGTCCATCGACTACGTCGTGACCAAACTGCCACGCTTCGCCTTCGAGAAATTCCCGAAAGCCGACGCGCGCCTGACCACTCAAATGAAGTCGGTGGGTGAAGTCATGGCCATCGGCCGGACTTTCCAGGAGTCCCTGCAGAAAGCCCTGCGCGGTCTGGAAGTGGGCGTTTGCGGCCTGGACGAGAAGCTCGACCTGAGCAATCCGGAAAGCATGAGCATCCTCAAGCGCGAACTGACCGTGCCGGGTGCCGAGCGTATCTGGTACGTGGCTGACGCCTTCCGAGCCGGCCTGTCGGTCGAAGACATCTTCGGCATGAACATGATCGACCCGTGGTTCCTGGTACAGATCGAAGATCTGATCAAGGAAGAAGAGAAGATCAAGACCCTGGGTCTGGCCAGCATCGACCGCGACTTGATGTTCCGCCTCAAGCGCAAAGGCTTCTCCGACATGCGTCTGGCCAAGCTGCTGGGCGTGACCGAGAAGGCTCTGCGTCGCCACCGTCACAAGTTGGAAATCTTCCCGGTCTACAAGCGCGTTGACACCTGCGCGGCCGAGTTCGCCACCGACACCGCCTACATGTACTCAACTTACGAGGAAGAGTGCGAAGCTGCGCCGTCGGGCCGTGACAAGATCATGATCCTCGGCGGCGGTCCTAACCGTATCGGCCAGGGTATCGAGTTCGACTACTGCTGCGTACACGCGGCACTGGCGCTGCGCGAAGACGGTTACGAGACCATCATGGTCAACTGCAACCCGGAAACCGTTTCCACCGATTACGACACCTCCGATCGCCTGTATTTCGAACCAGTGACCCTGGAAGACGTACTGGAAATCGTCCGCGTCGAGAAGCCGAAAGGCGTGATCGTCCAGTACGGCGGCCAAACCCCGCTGAAACTGGCTCGTGCCCTGGAAGAAGCCGGCGTGCCGATCATCGGCACCAGCCCTGACGCCATCGACCGTGCAGAAGACCGTGAGCGTTTCCAGCAAATGGTTGAGCGCCTGAACCTGCGTCAGCCGCCAAACGCCACCGTGCGCAGCGAAGACGAAGCGATTCGTGCCGCGGCCAAAATCGGTTACCCGCTGGTCGTTCGTCCGTCCTACGTACTGGGCGGCCGCGCGATGGAAATCGTTTACGAAGAAGAAGAGCTCAAGCGCTACCTGCGTGATGCGGTGAAAGTGTCCAACGACAGCCCGGTGCTGCTCGACCACTTCCTCAACTGCGCGATCGAAATGGACGTGGATGCGGTCTGCGACGGCACCGACGTGGTGATCGGCGCAATCATGCAGCACATCGAGCAGGCCGGCGTTCACTCCGGTGACTCCGCGTGCTCCCTGCCGCCGTACTCGCTGCCTGCTCACATCCAGGACGAAATGCGCGAACAGGTCAAGAAAATGGCCCTGGAGCTGGGCGTTGTCGGCCTGATGAACGTTCAGTTGGCGCTGCAAGGCGAAGACATCTACGTCATCGAAGTCAACCCGCGCGCTTCCCGTACCGTGCCGTTCGTGTCCAAGTGCATCGGTGTTTCCCTGGCAATGATCGCGGCTCGCGTGATGGCCGGTAAAACTCTGAAGGAAATTGGTTTCACCAAAGAAATCATTCCGAACTTCTACAGTGTGAAAGAGGCGGTGTTCCCATTCGCCAAATTCCCTGGCGTGGACCCGATTCTGGGCCCAGAGATGAAGTCCACTGGTGAAGTGATGGGCGTGGGCGACACCTTCGGTGAAGCGTTTGCCAAAGCCCAAATGGGCGCCAGCGAAGTGCTGCCGACCGGCGGTACCGCATTCATCAGCGTGCGTGATGACGACAAGCCACTGGTTGCAGGCGTGGCCCGTGATCTGATCAACTTGGGCTTCGAAGTGGTCGCCACTGCCGGTACTGCCAAGCTGATCGAAGCCGCAGGCCTGAAAGTGCGTCGTGTGAACAAGGTGACCGAGGGTCGTCCGCACGTGGTCGACATGATCAAGAATGACGAAGTCACCCTGATCATCAACACCACCGAAGGTCGTCAATCGATCGCTGATTCGTACTCCATTCGTCGTAATGCCTTGCAGCACAAGATTTACTGCACCACTACCATTGCTGCTGGCGAAGCTATCTGCGAAGCGCTGAAGTTCGGTCCCGAGAAGACCGTGCGCCGCTTGCAGGATCTACACGCAGGATTGAAGGCATGAGCATAACCAAGTACCCAATGACCGTTCAGGGCGCGAAAGCCCTGGAAGAAGAACACGCTCACCTGACCAAGGTCGTCCGTCCGAAGCTCAGCCAGGACATCGGTACGGCCCGCGAGTTGGGCGACCTGAAAGAAAACGCCGAATACCACGCTGCTCGCGAGCAGCAAGGTATGGTCGAGGCGCGGATCCGCGACATCGAAGGCCGCATGCAAAACGCGGTGATCATCGATGTCACGACCATTCCTCACACCGGCAAAGTCATCTTCGGCACCACCGTTGAAATCGCTAACGTCGAGACGGATGAAAGCGTCACTTACCACATCGTTGGTGAGGATGAGGCTGACTTCAAGCTCGGCAAGATTTCGGTCGGCTCGCCATTGGCCCGCGCCTTGATTGCCAAGGAAGAGGGTGATGTGGTTGCCGTGAAAACGCCTGGCGGCGTTATCGAGTACGAGATTGTCGAAGTTCGCCACATCTGAGCGCAGGCGCCCGCTACATGCGGGCGCCATGCTTTGGCAACTGACTCAGATGTTGTGGGTGGGTGGCCTGTGGCTGTTGCACATCGGTCTGCTGCCGGTGCTGGCCAAGATTGGCCTGGCGCCGCTGCTGATCGACGAAATTGCAGGCATGCTTGATGCGCTGATGGTGGGTTTCGCCACAGCGTGCGTGATTTTTCAGGCTTTGGTGCTGGTTCAGGCCGAGGGCCTCGTCAGTCTATGGCGCGATATTCGTGGGCAACTGCTAATGATGGCGCTGTATGCGTGTGCGATGTTTTTCGCGGTGCGCTTCGGTTGGCCGGATGCAGTGCGTTGGCAGGTGTTCAGCTATCTTGTTCTGGGCTTTTCCGGGCTGGTGCTGGTGTTGCAGCCGGTGCCTGGATGGAGTGGCAGGGTGCGCGAAGCACACCCTTGACCCTTGCCATCACTTGAAGCGATGAACGTTCGACAGCTGCTTGTTGACGCTGAAGTTCTTGCGGTAAATCAGTGCCATCTTGCCGATGACCTGAACCAGGTCCGCTTTGCCGACCTTGCACAGTTCTGCAATGTTCGCCAGACGCGACTCGCGATCGAGGATGTTGAGCTTGATTTTGATCAGCTCGTGATCCGCCAAAGCGCGTTCAAGTTCGGCTAATACACCTTCAGTCAAACCGTTGTCAGCCACAATCAAAACTGGTTTCAAATGGTGGCCAATGGATTTGTACTGTTTCTTCTGCTCTTGAGTGAGCGGCATAATCTGACCCTTTAGTCTGGATTCTGTAAAATGGCGGCCATTTTACCCGAGGGTTCGTGGATCCGCCCAATTAATCACGACCCTTATCATCGAGGTGCCCAATGGCGCGTTCCAAGACAAGCCTTGGTTGGCTGAAAAGACATGTCAATGATCCGTATGTGAAGCAGGCGCAGAAGGATGGCTACCGCTCGCGTGCGAGTTACAAGCTTCTGGAGGTCCAAGAGAAATACAAGCTGATCCGTCCGGGTATGAGCGTTGTCGACCTGGGTGCGGCGCCCGGTGGCTGGTCGCAGGTCACTAGCAGGCTGATCGGTGGGCAGGGGCGCCTGATCGCGTCGGACATCCTCGAAATGGACAGCATTCCGGACGTGACTTTCATCCAGGGTGACTTCACCCAGGACGAAGTGCTCGCTCAGATCCTTGAAGCCGTGGGTAATTCGCAGGTGGACCTTGTGATTTCCGATATGGCCCCCAATATGAGTGGTACGCCTGCCGTAGACATGCCAAAAGCCATGTTTCTTTGCGAGCTGGCTCTTGATCTGGCGGCTCGGATACTCAAGCCGGGTGGTAATTTCGTGATCAAGGTGTTTCAGGGTGAGGGGTTTGATGCTTACGTGAAGGACGCTCGTCAGAAGTTCGACAAGGTCCAGATGATCAAGCCGGACTCTTCCCGTGGCAGTTCCCGCGAGCAATACATGCTGGCTTGGGGCTATCGCGGCCGTAGTGAGTAAAACGAGGTTTTTTTGCGGGGTGATAGGTTTTTCGTATTTCGCCCCGCGTGCATAAACGAATATTGTGTAGAAAGTGTTTCACAAAGGGTTACAGACGGCGCCTGCCAGAGCCGTAGGTAATGTAGTAAGTTAGGCCGGTGAATATCATGCGAAGCGCGCGCCATTAGCGGAGCTTGCTTCAGAGGGTAGTTAATTGAACGATATGGCAAAGAATCTGATCCTGTGGTTGATCATCGCGGCTGTCCTGGTGACAGTGATGAACAACTTCTCCAGCCCTAACGAGCCGCAGACCCTCAACTATTCCGACTTCATCCAGCAGGTCAAGGATGGAAAGGTCGAGCGCGTAGCGGTTGACGGCTACGTGATTACCGGCAAACGCAACGATGGCGACAGCTTCAAGACCATTCGTCCGGCAATCCAGGACAACGGTCTGATCGGCGACCTCGTGGACAACCATGTCGTAGTTGAAGGCAAGCAACCTGAACAGCAAAGCATCTGGACTCAGCTCCTGGTCGCAAGCTTCCCGATCCTGGTGATCATCGCCGTGTTCATGTTCTTCATGCGGCAGATGCAGGGCGGCGCCGGTGGAAAGGGCGGGCCAATGAGCTTCGGCAAGAGTAAGGCGCGCCTGCTCTCCGAGGATCAGGTGAAAACCACCTTGGGTGACGTTGCCGGTTGTGACGAAGCCAAGGAAGAAGTTGGTGAGCTGGTCGAGTTCTTGCGTGATCCGGGCAAGTTCCAGCGTCTGGGTGGTCGCATTCCTCGCGGCGTGCTGATGGTGGGGCCTCCAGGTACCGGTAAAACGTTGCTCGCCAAAGCGATTGCAGGCGAAGCAAAAGTACCGTTCTTCACTATTTCCGGTTCCGATTTTGTCGAAATGTTTGTCGGTGTCGGTGCCAGCCGTGTTCGTGACATGTTCGAGCAGGCCAAGAAGCACGCGCCTTGCATCATCTTCATCGATGAAATCGACGCCGTCGGTCGCCATCGTGGCGCCGGGATGGGTGGTGGTCACGATGAGCGCGAGCAGACTCTCAACCAGTTGCTGGTAGAGATGGACGGCTTCGAAATGAACGACGGCATTATCGTCATCGCTGCAACCAACCGTCCGGATGTGCTGGACCCTGCGTTGCTGCGTCCGGGCCGTTTCGACCGTCAGGTTGTCGTCGGTCTGCCGGATATCCGTGGTCGCGAGCAGATTCTCAAGGTTCACATGCGAAAAGTGCCAATGGGTGACGATGTCGCTCCGGCCGTGATCGCTCGTGGTACCCCTGGTTTCTCTGGTGCTGACCTGGCTAACCTGGTGAACGAGGCGTCGTTGTTCGCGGCCCGTGCCGGCAAGCGCATCGTCGAAATGAAAGAATTTGAGTTGGCCAAAGACAAGATCATGATGGGCGCCGAGCGCAAATCCATGGTCATGTCCGAGAAAGAGAAGCAAAACACCGCTTACCATGAGGCAGGTCACGCTATTGTTGGGCGCGTAGTGCCTGAGCATGACCCGGTCTACAAGGTGTCGATCATCCCGCGCGGTCGTGCGCTGGGTGTGACCATGTTTCTGCCGGAAGAAGATCGCTACAGCCTGTCCAAGCGTGCGTTGATCAGTCAGATCTGCTCGTTGTATGGCGGTCGTATTGCTGAAGAAATGACCTTGGGCTTCGACGGCGTCACCACCGGTGCGTCAAACGACATCATGCGTGCCAGCCAGATTGCACGGAACATGGTGACCAAGTGGGGCTTGTCGGAAAAACTAGGTCCGTTGATGTACGCAGAAGAAGAGGGCGAAGTGTTCCTCGGTCGCGGCGGTGGCGGTCAGGGTGCAAGCTTCTCCGGTGAGACAGCCAAGTTGATCGACTCCGAAGTGCGCAGCATCATCGATCAGTGCTACGGCACGGCGAAGCAGATCCTCACTGATAACCGTGACAAGCTCGACGCCATGGCTGATGCCTTGATGAAGTACGAAACGATCGACGCTGATCAGATCGACGACATCATGGCGGGTCGTACGCCTCGTGAGCCTCGCGACTGGTCAGGCGGCGGCACCGGTACCTCCGGAACTCCTCCGGTAGCACAGGATCCGCGTCTGGAAACACCGATCGGCGGTCCGGCTGCTGACGTTTAAGGTTTGAAATGACTTCTGTTCAGTCCTCGACCCGGTTGCCTTGCGGCAATCGGGTTCTTGATTTAGCCCTGACGCACGTCATGGGTATTCTCAATGTCACTCCCGATTCCTTCTCTGATGGCGGCCAATTTAGCCAGCTCGATGCGGCCTTGCGCCACGCTGAGGCTATGGTGGCGGCCGGCGCGACGTTGATTGATGTCGGTGGCGAATCGACCCGGCCGGGTGCCAGGGTGGTTTCACCGCTGGAGGAGCTTGAACGCGTAGCTCCGGTCGTCGAGCGAATACATCGCGAGCTGGATGTAATTATCTCGGTCGACACTTCCACCCCGGCTGTCATGCGCGAAGCCGCACGGCTTGGCGCGGGGTTGATCAATGACGTGCGCTCGCTGCGGCGTGATGGTGCTCTGGATGCGGCTGCGGCCACCGGCTTGCCAGTCTGTCTCATGCATATGCTCGGTGAACCGGGCGACATGCAGGACAATCCGCAGTACCAGGACGTCACGAAAGAGGTCGGCGAGTTTCTTGCCGAGCGCATGGCTCAGTGTGCGTCGGTAGGAATTACGGCGGACCGGATCATCCTGGATCCGGGCTTTGGCTTCGCAAAAACCTTGCAGCACAATCTAAGCTTGTTCAAGCATATGGAGGCCTTGCATGCCTTGGGGCGACCCCTGTTGGTCGGGGTCTCGCGTAAGAGCATGATAGGTCAGGCATTGAATCGTCCGGTTGGCGAGCGTCTGTATGGTGGTCTGGCGCTTGCAGCGCTGGCTTCGGTCAAGGGTGCGCGTATATTGCGCGTCCATGATGTGGCCGAAACCGTCGATGTGGTGCGAATGATCGCCGCAGTGGACTCAGCCGAATAAGAATGATGGAGTACTTATGACTAAAAAATACTTTGGCACCGACGGCATTCGTGGTCGGGTCGGCGAATATCCGATTACTCCTGACTTCATGCTCAAGCTCGGCTGGGCTGCTGGCATGGCGTTCCGCAAAATGGGCGCCTGCAAGGTATTGGTGGGCAAGGACACGCGGATCTCCGGGTATATGTTCGAATCTGCGCTCGAGGCCGGACTTACATCGGCAGGTGCCGATGTCATGCTCCTGGGGCCGATGCCGACACCGGCCATCGCCTACCTGACGCGTACCTTCCAGGCCGAAGCGGGCATCGTGATCAGTGCCTCGCACAACCCTCACGATGACAATGGCATCAAGTTTTTCTCCGGGAAGGGCACCAAGCTTCCTGATGAAGTCGAGCATATGATCGAAGAATTGCTCGACACCCCGATGACCGTGGTTGAGTCGAGCAAGATCGGCAAGGTATCGCGCATCAACGATGCGTCAGGTCGCTATATCGAATTCTGCAAAAGCAGCGTCCCGACCGGCACCAGCTTCGCGGGCCTGAAGATCGTGATCGACTGCGCTCACGGGGCGACCTACAAGGTGGCGCCAAGTGTATTCCGTGAGCTGGGGGCCGATGTCGTTGTGCTTTCTGCTCAGCCTAACGGGCTGAACATCAATGACAATTGCGGTTCGACCCATATGGGGCAGTTGCAAGCCGCGGTATTGGCAGAACATGCTGATCTGGGTATTGCTTTCGACGGTGATGGCGATCGTGTTCTGATGGTGGATCATACCGGCGCCATAGTTGATGGTGATGAGCTGCTATTCATCATTGCCCGCGATCTGCATGAGCACGATAAATTGCAGGGCGGAGTAGTCGGTACATTGATGAGTAACCTGGGGCTGGAGTTGGCTCTGGCGGATCTGTCGATTCCTTTTGTGCGCGCCAACGTCGGTGATCGTTACGTGATCGCAGACCTGTTGGAGCGCAAATGGCTGGTGGGTGGTGAAAATTCGGGGCACATTGTCTGCTTCAACCACACCACCACCGGTGACGCGATCATTGCCGCATTGCAGGTATTGATGGCGCTGAAGACCCGCTCCGAGGGGTTGGCGCAATCGCGGCAGGCGCTGCGCAAGTGCCCTCAGGTGCTGATCAATGTACGATTCGGCGGTGGTGCGAGCCCTCTTGATCATCCGTCCGTCAAGGAGGCAAGCGAGCGCGTTACCAAGGCTATGGCGGGTCGTGGGCGCGTGCTGTTGCGCAAGTCCGGGACGGAGCCGCTGGTGCGTGTCATGGTCGAAGGCGAGGACGAAACACAGGTTCGCGGCTACGCCGAAGAGCTGGCAAAACTGGTTACTGAAGTTTCTGCCTGATTTCGGCTTGCCAGCCATGATTGTGTTGGGTAACATCTGCGCCCACTTTGACCGACGAGGTACAGCATGCGTCGCCCTATGGTAGCTGGTAACTGGAAGATGCACGGTACCCGCGCCAGCGTCGCTGAGCTGATCAATGGCCTTCGTCATCTGGCCTTGCCGAGCGATGTTGATGTAGCGGTATTCCCGCCTTGCTTGCATATCAATCTAGTGATTGATGGCTTGAAGGAAAAGTCGATTTCGGTCGGCGCGCAGAACTCTGCGGTGGAATCCATGCAGGGTGCATTGACCGGTGAAGTTGCGCCGAGTCAGTTAGTTGATGCAGGTTGTTCCCTGGTGCTTGTCGGGCACTCCGAGCGCCGCCAGATAATGGGCGAGCAGGACGGAATGCTGATTCGCAAGTTCGCAGCGGCACAGGCATGCGGCTTGATTCCGGTATTGTGCGTAGGGGAGACCCTTGAAGAGCGCGAAGCTGGAAAAACTCTTGAGGTTGTCGGGCGTCAGCTAGGCAGTATCATAGAGGAGCTGGGTGTTGGTGCCTTTGCAAAGGCAGTAATTGCTTACGAGCCGGTCTGGGCCATTGGTACCGGGCTGACTGCTTCGCCGCAACAGGCGCAGGATGTGCATGCAGCCATTCGCGCTCAGTTGGCGGCAGAGAATTCTGAGGTCGCACAAGGTGTGCGGCTTCTATACGGCGGCAGCGTGAAGGCGGCCAATGCGGTCGAACTGTTCGGCATGCCGGATATCGATGGGGGGCTCATTGGTGGAGCTTCCCTGAATGCAGATGAGTTCGGTGCGATTTGTCGCGCCGCGGGAAACTGAAAAAATGCTGGAAACAGTCGTAGTCGTTTTTCATCTGCTGGGTGCATTGGGCGTAGTTGCTCTGGTATTGCTGCAGCAGGGTAAAGGTGCGGATGCTGGCGCGTCTTTCGGAGCAGGTGCTTCAAATACTGTGTTCGGAAGCCAAGGTTCCTCTACCTTTCTTAGTAAGTTTACTGCTATACTTGCCGCCGGTTTCTTCATAACCAGCTTAGGGTTAGGTTACTTTGCTAAAGAGAAGGCTCACCAGCTGACTCAAGTAGGTTTGCCAAATCCAGCAGTGTTGGAAGTTCCAAAGCAACAACCGGCTTCTGATGATGTCCCGGTGCTTCAAGAGCAAAAGTCGGCTACTCCAGCGACTGACGTGCCTCCAGCTCAAGAGCAGAAGTAAGAAGGTTTCAAACGTAGTATTGCCGAGGTGGTGGAATTGGTAGACACGCAACCTTGAGGTGGTTGTGCCCATAGGGTGTAGGGGTTCGAGTCCCCTTCTCGGTACCAATTATCAGGAGAGCCCGCTGTTGCGGGCTTTCTTGTAGGTGGAAGGTTACATTGACCCTGTCAGGGATCGGTCGTATACTTCCGCCCCAGCTTTGTCGCGGGGTGGAGCAGTCTGGTAGCTCGTCGGGCTCATAACCCGAAGGTCGTCGGTTCAAATCCGGCCCCCGCAACCAGTTTAAGGAGCCCCTTTTAAGGGGCTTTTTGTTAGCTGGACACTTTCAACGCCGCTGTTCGACGGCGTTTCAAGGATGGGCGTTTCGCCCATTTTTTTATTTTGCACAGCATGCACATACATGCACGAGGGGGTTCAGGTGTCGAGCAAGCTAGAAGAGTTGCAGGCCTTGCTGGCCCCGGTGGTCGTGGCCCTAGGCTATGAATGCTGGGGTATTGAGTTTTCGGCTCAAGGTCGCCACTCAATGTTGCGCGTTTATATCGATAAAGAGGGCGGTGTGCTGGTGGACGATTGCGCCATTGTCAGCCGTCAGATCAGCGGTGTCCTGGATGTTGAAGATCCAATCGCCGTTGAATACACCCTTGAAGTTTCCTCGCCTGGCATGGAACGCCCGCTGTTCACTATTGAGCAGTTTGCAAAATTTGCCGGTGAACAAGTGAAGATCAAGCTGCGCTCGCCTTTTGAAGGCCGACGCAACTTTCAGGGCCTTCTGCGCGGTGTAGAAGAGCAGGACGTCGTGGTGCAGGTAGAGGACCATGAGTTCCTGTTGCCGATCGATATGATCGACAAGGCCAACATTATTCCCAGTTTTGACTGAGACGCGGATCCCGCGGATCCAATGGCTTGCGAAAGGCGAGGCGTACGATGAGCAAAGAAGTACTGCTGGTTGTTGAGTCGGTATCCAATGAAAAGGGCGTACCGGCAAACGTAATTTTTGAAGCGCTGGAGCTGGCTCTGGCCACTGCTACCAAAAAACGTTTCGAGGACGAAGTCGATCTGCGTGTGGAAATCAATCGCCACACCGGTGCTTACGAGACATTCCGTCGCTGGACGGTCGTCGAAGAAGCAGACCTGGACGATCCGGCCATCGAAACCTGGCCGAGCAAGGTTGCAGAAACGCATCCTGGTGCTCAGGTTGGTGATGTAGTCGAAGAAAAGATCGAATCCATCGAGTTCGGCCGCATTGCTGCACAGACTGCCAAGCAAGTCATCGTGCAGAAAGTTCGCGAAGCCGAGCGCGCTCAAGTCGTTGATGCCTATCGCGAGCGCCTGGGGGAAATCATCTCCGGCACCGTGAAGAAAGTGACCCGCGACAACGTGATCGTCGACCTGGGCAACAACGCTGAAGCGTTGCTGGCTCGCGAAGACATCATTTCTCGCGAAACCTTCCGGGTTGGCGTGCGTTTGCGTGCGCTGCTCAAGGAGATCCGCACCGAGAACCGCGGCCCGCAGCTGATCCTGTCGCGTACCGCGCCGGAAATGCTGATCGAGTTGTTCCGCATCGAAGTGCCGGAAATTGCTGAAGGCCTGATCGAAGTAATGGCAGCATCCCGTGACCCGGGTTCGCGCGCCAAGATCGCGGTCCGCTCCAAGGACAAACGCATCGACCCGCAAGGCGCTTGCATCGGTATGCGCGGTTCGCGCGTCCAGGCAGTGTCGGGTGAGTTGGGCGGTGAGCGTGTGGACATCGTCCTGTGGGACGACAACCCGGCTCAGTTCGTGATCAATGCAATGTCGCCGGCTGAAGTGGCGGCAATTATCGTTGACGAAGATGCCCATGCAATGGACATCGCCGTTGGCGCAGACAATCTGGCTCAGGCCATTGGTCGGGGTGGTCAGAACGTGCGTCTGGCTAGCCAGTTGACTGGCTGGACCCTGAACGTGATGACCGAATCGGACATCCAGGCTAAGCAGCAAGCAGAAACCGGCGACATCCTGCGCAACTTCATCGACGAGCTGGAAGTCGACGAAGACCTGGCACAGGTGCTGGTAGATGAAGGCTTTACGAGCCTGGAAGAGATTGCCTACGTACCGTTGGAAGAAATGCTCAACATCGACGGCTTTGACGAAGAAACCGTCAACGAGCTTCGCGCTCGCGCCAAGGATCGTTTGTTGACCAAAGCCATCGCTACTGAGGAAAAGCTGGCAGACGCCCATCCGGCCGAAGACCTGCTCTCGCTTGAGGGTATGGACAAGGATTTGGCGATGGAACTGGCGGTGCGCGGCGTAATTACCCGCGAAGACCTGGCCGAGCAGTCTATTGACGACCTGCTCGACATCGACGGCATTGACGATGATCGTGCCGGCAAGTTGATCATGGCCGCCCGAGCCCACTGGTTCGAGTAATTAGGCGCGGCCTGAGGAGAGAAGTGCATGACGCAAGTCACGGTGAAACAACTGGCCGATGAGGTCAAAACACCGGTAGAGCGCCTGTTGCAGCAGATGCGTGAGGCAGGTCTGCCGCACACCGCCGCCGAAGAACATGTGACTGACAGTGAGAAGCAATCTTTGCTGACTCACTTGAAAAGCAGCCACAAGGCGAAAGTGGAAGAACCACGCAAGATCACGCTGCAGCGTAAAACCACCAGCACCCTGCGTGTTGCTGGCAGCAAAAGCATCAGCGTTGAAGTCCGTAAGAAGAAAGTTTTCGTACAGCGCAGCCCGGAAGAAATCGAAGCCGAGCGCAAACGCGAACTGGAAGAACGTCGCGCAGTAGAAAATGCTGCACGTCAGAAGGCTGAAGAAGAAGCCAAGCGTCGCGCCGAAGAAGAAGCGCGTCGCCAGCCTGCTGCTGCGCAATCCGCTACTAATGACGCCGTTGCAGCACCTGCTGCAGTTGCCGAGCCAGTACGTGAAAGCGCGCCGGTTGTGGCTGCTGCTCCAGCGCCGTCTGCCGATGTTCGCAATAAGCAGAACGAACAGCGCCGTCCGGACAAACCACGTGCCGACGATAACAGTCGTCGTGGCAGTGGCGATGGTGAGCGCAAAAACGCTCCGCATCGTGCTTCGGTCAAGGAAAAAGCGCCTGCTCCACGCGTTGCCCCACGTACTACCGACGAAGAAAGCGATGGCTTCCGTCGTGGTGGTCGCGGCAAGGCCAAGCTGAAAAAACGCAACGCTCACGGTTTCCAGAGCCCAACCGGCCCTGTTGTGCGCGAAGTGAAGATCGGCGAGACCATCACTGTTGGCGATCTCGCCCAGCAGATGTCGGTCAAGGCTGCTGAAATCATCAAGTTCATGTTCAAACTGGGTACTCCAGCGACCATCAACCAGGTACTGGATCAGGAAACTGCCCAACTGGTTGCTGAAGAGCTGGGCCACAAAGTGACCCTGGTCAGCGACACCGCCCTGGAAGATTCCCTGGCCGAGTCCCTGAAGTTTGAAGGTGAAGCGTTCTCCCGTGCACCAGTCGTGACCGTAATGGGCCACGTTGACCACGGTAAGACCTCGCTGCTCGACTATATCCGTCGTGCCAAGGTAGCTGCAGGCGAAGCCGGCGGTATCACCCAGCACATCGGTGCGTACCACGTTGAAACCGAACGCGGCATGGTCACCTTCCTCGACACCCCGGGTCACGCGGCGTTTACCGCAATGCGTGCTCGTGGTGCCAAGGCGACCGACATCGTGATCCTGGTGGTTGCAGCGGACGACGGCGTAATGCCGCAGACCGTTGAAGCCGTTCAGCACGCCAAGGCTGCCGGTGTTCCGCTGGTTGTTGCAGTGAACAAAATCGACAAGCCGGGCGCTGATCTCGATCGCATCCGTAGCGAACTGTCGGTTCACGGCGTGACTTCGGAAGAGTGGGGCGGCGACACCCCGTTCGTATCGGTTTCGGCGAAAGTCGGTACTGGCGTGGACGAGTTGCTCGAAGCTGTTCTGCTGCAAGCTGAAGTCCTGGAACTGAAAGCGACTCCTTCGGCCCCTGGCCGTGGCGTTGTGGTTGAATCGCGTCTCGACAAAGGTCGTGGCCCGGTTGCTACCGTTCTGGTTCAAGACGGTACCCTGCGCCAAGGCGACATGGTGCTGGTCGGTTCGAACTATGGCCGCGTTCGCGCCATGCTCGACGAGAACGGCAAGCCAATCAAGGAAGCGGGTCCTTCCATCCCTGTCGAGATTCTCGGCCTGGACGGTACCCCGGACGCTGGCGACGAGATGAGCGTAGTTGCCGACGAGAAGAAAGCCCGTGAAGTGGCTCTGTTCCGTCAAGGCAAGTTCCGCGAAGTCAAACTGGCCCGTGCTCACGCTGGCAAGCTTGAAAACATCTTCGAGAACATGGGTCAGGAAGAGAAGAAGACGCTCAACATCGTCCTCAAATCCGACGTCCGTGGTTCGCTGGAAGCGTTGAACGGTGCCTTGAACGGCCTGGGTAACGACGAAGTGCAAGTGCGTGTTGTCGGTGGCGGTGTCGGTGGTATCACCGAGTCCGACGCCAACCTGGCACTGGCTTCCAACGCTGTACTGTTCGGCTTCAACGTGCGTGCCGATGCTGGCGCTCGCAAGATCGTCGAGCAGGAAGGTCTGGATATGCGTTACTACAACGTGATCTACGACATCATCGAAGACGTCAAGAAAGCCCTCACCGGTATGCTGGGCAGCGATGTTCGCGAGAACATCCTGGGTACCGCTGAAGTGCGTGACGTGTTCCGTTCGCCGAAGTTTGGCGCGATCGCCGGTTGCATGGTTATCGAAGGTGTTGTTCACCGTAACCGTCCAATCCGTGTACTGCGTGAAGACATCGTTATCTTCGAAGGCGAGCTGGAATCCCTGCGCCGCTTCAAGGATGACGCTTCCGAAGTACGTGCCGGCATGGAATGCGGTATCGGCGTGAAGAGCTACAACGACGTCAAAGTCGGTGACAAGATCGAAGTCTTCGAGAAGGTTCAGGTTGCTCGCAGCCTCTAACTCGCGCACTTCAAGGGCCACGATGAGCCGCCGCATGCAGATGCGCGACACAGCGTCAGGACTCTAAACGCAACGCCCGGTCTGGCTTTTGTCAGGCCGGGCGTTTGCCGCTTTCAGACCCTTCGGGTTTCACCGTGGGGCAGTAACAGGTAACAAGACATGGCAAAAGAATACAGCCGTACCCAACGTATCGGCGATCAGATGCAGCGTGAGCTGGCACAGCTGATCCGTCGTGAAGTCAAAGACCCGCGCGTCGGCCTGGTCACCATTACCGCTGTTGAAGTCAGCCGTGACGTCGGTCACGCCAAGATCTTCATCACCGTGATGGGTCAGGATAACGCTGAAGACATCGCGCAAAGCATCAAGGTGCTCAACTCCGCCGCCGGTTTCCTGCGCATGCAGCTGGCTCGCGAAATGAAGTTGCGCAGCGTTCCACAGCTGCACTTCCACTACGACGAAAGCGTCGTGCGTGGTGCTCATCTGTCGGCATTGATCGAGCGTGCAGTGGCTGAAGACAATCAGCATCCGGTTGCGGCAGAAGCCGAAGACACCAAGGAGTAATCGGTGGCTCAGGTCAAACGTATCCGTCGTAACGTCAGCGGCATCATCCTGCTCGACAAGCCACTGGGGTTCACCTCCAATGCGGCGTTGCAGAAGGTCCGCTGGCTGCTGAACGCCGAGAAGGCCGGGCACACCGGCAGTCTCGATCCGCTGGCCACCGGCGTGTTGCCGTTGTGCTTCGGTGAGGCCACCAAGTTTTCGCAATACCTGCTCGACTCCGACAAGGGTTACGAGACCCTGGCGCAACTGGGCAAGACCACCACCACGGCCGATGCCGAGGGGGATGTTTTGCTGGAGCGCCCGGTGACCGTTGGTCGCGCCGATGTCGAAGCGGTACTGCCGAAATTTCGTGGGCAAATCAGTCAGATACCGCCCATGTACTCGGCGCTCAAACGTGATGGCCAGCCGTTGTACAAGCTGGCCCGGGCAGGTGAAGTAGTGGAGCGCGAACCGCGTTCTGTTACTATTACGCGCTTGGAATTACTGGCCTTTGAAGGTGATACTGCGCGGCTTGCAGTGGATTGCACCAAAGGTACCTATATCCGCACCCTGGTGGAGGATATCGGTGAGCAACTCGGTTGTGGCGCTTACGTTGCTGAACTGCGACGTACCCAGGCCGGGCCTTTCACGCTGGCCCAGACGGTCACGCTGGAAGAGTTGGAAGCGGTACATGCCGAAGGCGGCAACGAAGCGGTCGACCGCTTCCTGATGCCATCGGACAGCGGCCTGCTGGATTGGCCACTGTTGCAGTTCTCGGAGCACAGCTCGTTCTACTGGCTTAACGGCCAACCGGTACGAGCCCCGGATGCACCGAAGTTCGGCATGGTACGGGTACAGGATCACAATGGTCGCTTCATCGGTATCGGTGAAGTGAGCGAAGACGGGCGCATCGCGCCACGTCGACTGATTCGGTCAGAATGACCGAACGAGTGTGGCTGTTAACAGGCACGGTCACTACTCATTTTTAGATACAGGGATTTGTCCCTGGCCTGTTGAAGCTGTTTCTTTGAAACAGTTTCCTGATAAAAGGATTGCCTCATGGCTCTCGACGTTCAAGAAAAAGCTCAAATCGTAGCTGACTACCAGCAAGCTGTTGGTGACACTGGTTCGCCAGAAGTGCAAGTTGCACTGCTGACCCACAACATCAACAAGCTGCAAGGTCACTTCAAGGCCAACGGTAAAGATCACCACTCCCGTCGTGGTCTGATCCGCATGGTAAACCAGCGTCGTAAGCTGCTGGACTACCTGAAAGGCAAGGATCTGGGTCGTTATCAGACTCTGATCGGTCGCCTGGGTCTGCGTCGCTAATAAGCGATTGCGCTAGAGGTTGGTTGTCTGTCGTACGTCAGCGGGTTTCCCGCTGGCGCATGGCAGGCTCCCAGCCTCAAGTTTTATCTGGATACCTGCTTTACCTGGACAATGACAGTCGGGCCGATTCCCGGCGTTGCCCAAGAATTTCGCAAGAAGACAAGTTCCCCAAGAGCCACAAAAGAAGGTAGGACACCGTGAACCCGGTAATCAAAAAATTCCAGTTCGGTCAGTCGACCGTTACCCTCGAGACTGGCCGTATCGCCCGTCAGGCCTCCGGCGCAGTATTGGTCACCGTTGACGACGACGTCAGCGTGTTGGTGACTGTGGTCGGCGCCAAGCAAGCCGATCCAGGCAAGGGCTTCTTCCCTCTGTCTGTTCACTACCAGGAAAAAACTTACGCTGCCGGTAAGATCCCTGGCGGTTTCTTCAAGCGTGAAGGCCGTCCTTCCGAGAAAGAAACCCTGACTTCCCGACTGATCGACCGTCCGATCCGTCCGCTGTTCCCAGAAGGCTTCATGAACGAAGTGCAGGTTGTCTGCACCGTCGTTTCCACCAGCAAGAAGACCGATCCGGACATCGCTGCGATGATCGGTACCTCGGCTGCGCTGGCCATCTCCGGCATTCCTTTCGATGGCCCGATCGGCGCTGCCCGCGTTGCGTTCCACGAAAGCACCGGCTATCTGCTGAACCCGACTTACGAACAACTGAAAGCTTCGAGCCTGGACATGGTCGTTGCCGGTACTTCGGAAGCCGTGTTGATGGTCGAATCGGAAGCCAAAGAGCTGACCGAAGACCAGATGCTGGGCGCGGTACTGTTTGCTCACGACGAGTTCCAGGTTGTGATCAACGCCGTTAAAGAACTGGCCGCTGAAGCTGCCAAGCCGACCTGGACCTGGGCTCCACAGCCAGAAGCCACTGCTCTGCTGGGCGCTATCCGTGCCGAGTTCGGCGACGCGATCTCCCAGGCTTACACCATCACCATCAAGGCCGACCGTTACGCTCGTCTGGGTGAGCTGAAAGACCAGGTCGTTGCCAAGCTGTCCGGTGAAGAAGGTCAGCCTTCCTCCAGCGAAGTCAAAGCGGCTTTCGGCGAAATCGAATACCGCACCGTTCGCGAAAACATCGTAAACGGCAAGCCACGTATCGACGGTCGCGACACCAAGACCGTACGTCCGTTGAACATCGAAGTCGGTGTTCTGCCAAAGACCCACGGTTCGGCTCTGTTCACCCGTGGCGAAACTCAGGCTCTGGTTGTTGCAACGCTGGGTACTGCCCGTGACGCACAGCTGCTGGACACCCTGGAAGGCGAGAAAAAAGACCCGTTCATGCTGCACTACAACTTCCCTCCGTTCTCGGTAGGTGAGTGTGGTCGCATGGGTGGTGCTGGTCGTCGCGAAATCGGTCACGGCCGTCTGGCCCGTCGTTCGGTTCAGGCCATGCTGCCTGCTGCCGACGTGTTCCCGTACACCATCCGTGTGGTATCGGAAATCACCGAGTCCAACGGTTCGAGCTCCATGGCTTCGGTCTGCGGCGCTTCCCTGGCTCTGATGGATGCCGGCGTTCCGATGAAGGCACCGGTTGCCGGTATCGCCATGGGTCTGGTTAAAGAAGGCGAGAAGTTCGCCGTCCTGACCGACATCCTGGGTGACGAAGACCACCTGGGCGACATGGACTTCAAAGTAGCCGGTACCGCCAAAGGTGTTACCGCGCTGCAGATGGACATCAAGATCAAAGGCATCACCGAAGAAATCATGGAGATCGCTCTGGGCCAAGCCCTGGAAGCGCGCCTGAACATCCTCGGTCAGATGAACCAGATCATTGGCCAGTCGCGTACCGAACTGTCGGAAAACGCTCCGACCATGATCGCGATGAAAATCGACACCGACAAAATCCGTGATGTCATCGGTAAAGGCGGCGCGACCATTCGTGCGATCTGTGAAGAGACCAAGGCTTCGATCGACATCGAAGACGACGGCTCGATCAAGATCTTCGGCGAAACCAAGGAAGCGGCTGAAGCAGCACGTCAGCGCGTTCTGGGCATCACCGCTGAAGCTGAAATCGGCAAGATCTACGTCGGTAAGGTTGAACGCATCGTCGACTTCGGCGCATTCGTCAACATCCTGCCTGGCAAGGACGGTCTGGTTCACATCTCGATGCTGAGCGACGCTCGCGTAGAGAAAGTGACCGACATCCTGAAAGAAGGCCAGGAAGTGGAAGTACTGGTACTGGACGTGGACAACCGCGGCCGTATCAAGCTGTCCATCAAAGACGTAGCAGCAGCCAAGGCTTCGGGCGTTTAATCACTCCCCACGCCTGACCGCTTCAACGTTATAAAAAATGCCCCGCAGTGCAAGCTGCGGGGCATTTTTTTGCCTGCAAAAAAATGAGACGAGTCATGAAGTTGCCTGACCCCAAAGTCAGTGCTAGGTTTAGCCCACTGCCCGTGTAGCTCAGTTGGTAGAGCAGCGCACTCGTAACGCGAAGGTCGCAGGTTCGATTCCTGTCTCGGGCACGAGCGACACGTTGTTTTCAGATGATCCCGAATGGTTCTGAAGGCCAGACAAACCGGGCTTCAAACGGTTTTTTGCGTCAGAGAGATCCTTGATGATCCAGATCCATCTTCCATTCCCCAGATCAAAGAGAACGCCATGACCGTTAAAGAATTGACCCAAGAAGCCAGACACGCAGAAGCGCTGAAGAAGTACTTGCTGGAATCGCCCCAGCTAGCCGAAGAGATCAAGGACTTGCCCGCCGACGATCAGAAAGACCAGATCCAGTGGGCGTTCGAAGACGAAGCAGAGTCTCAGGGCTTACAGCCATGGGAGCTGACGCTCAAGTACACCTCAACCCCTGAAGAGTTCGAGGCTGCGCGCCTTGTTCTGCACAAGGAGGCGGCCGAGGTGTTGGGTGTCGAGTGGGAAGAGTACTGCGAGATGAATAATCTGGTGGTCTGATAAAAACGCCAGCCTCACGAGGCTGGCGTTTTTCATTCACGCAGGCGTTATCAAAGGCTCAGACGCATCGACAGATCGACAGCCTTCACATCCTTGGTCATCGCACCAATCGAGATGTAATCCACCCCGGTCTCGGCGATAGGCAGCAGCGTGCTTTCGTTGATGCCGCCGCTAGCCTCCAGTTTCGCCTTGCCTGCGTTCAGACGCACGGCTTCGCGCATGTCATCCAGACTCAACTCATCGAGCATGATGATGTCGGCACCGGCCGCCAGGGCTTCCTTCAGCTCGTCCAGGCTTTCCACTTCGATCTCCACCGGTTTCCCCGGGGCAATCTTGTGCGCGGCTTTGATGGCCTCCGGGATGCCACCGCAGGCGGCAATATGGTTTTCCTTGATCAGGAAGGCGTCGTACAGGCCGATGCGGTGGTTGTGGCAACCGCCGCAGGTCACGGCGTACTTCTGCGCCAGACGCAGCCCCGGTAAGGTTTTACGGGTGTCGAGCAACTTCACCTGGGTCTCGGCGACAAAATCCGCCAGGTATTGCGCGCGAGTGGCCACACCCGAAAGCAGTTGCAGGAAGTTCAGTGCGCTGCGTTCGCCCGTCAGTAGCGAGCGCGCCGGGCCTTCGAGGTGGAACAGCACCTGATTGGGTTTCACCCGCTCGCCATCGGACACCTGCCAGTGCACAGCAACTCGTGGGTCCAGCTGCCGAAACACAGTATCAACCCAGGCTGTGCCGCAGATGACGGCAGCGTCGCGGGTGATGATCGTGGCTTTGGCCAGGCGTTCGGCCGGGATCAGCTGTGCGGTGATGTCGCCGCTGCCGATGTCTTCGAGCAACGCACGGCGCACGTTGGCTTCGATTTCGGCGGTCAAATCGGCGAGACGTAGATTCGGCATAACGGACTCCACAAACAAAGTGGCCCGATTATAGGGCCATGGCGCTGGGCAACCCAAGGCATCAGAGGCGTTCCCATCGCTCTGAAACCTGCATTTGGTCGATTCGCCTGAGCAATCGGCCCTAAGTCTGCGTCTGCCATAAGCGTCTATTTCAATGGGAAACGCAGAGTCTGCTGGTAGAGGGGGCATCTTTTGCAAGATAATCCGCCTTGCTTTTGACGTCATGGCTTTGACGTAGATTTGAATGGACGACTTCGAAGACTCACCGTTTCAGGAGGCCTGAATGCACAACGACGGGAATGTAGTGCCTTTGCACAAGGTCGCTACCGACCAGGCGACTCCCTCGCCGCTCGCCCGCCTGCCTGTGATTCTGCTTCAGGTTCGCGACAAGGCCGCCCAACAGCTCAGGCATGGTTTGCAGGAGCTGTTCGATAACGCCGACGACACGCTGTTCGAAATGGCCGACCGGGCCCGCAATGACGTCGAACAGAACCTCTTCTTCGAAGCCATGCGTGACTTGCGCCTCAAGCGCAAAAATATCGAGCGCGGCTTTCTCGAACAATTCTTCGAGGCTTTTGTCAGCCTTACCCAGTACGACACCACTCAATCTGCCTTGCCCCAGGCGTTGGCCTTCGACGCTTCGGTGGCGCTGCCCAATGACGACATGGAGCGCAGCGTGGCAGTGGAAGCGATGGTCGGCAAAGTGCTGAACCGCGACGGCTTCGCCCTGGACCAACTGACCACCCGACTCAGCGCACTGCTGGGCAGGGAACTGCTCGATCGGCACAATCCCATGGGGCCGGCGATGCTCTGCGAGTACTTTATGCAGGCCGGGCGCAACCTGGGGGTGGAAATCAAGGTCAAGCTGATCATCCTCAAACTGTTCGAACGCTATGTACTCAGGGATGCCAATCAGCTGTACGCCGAAGCCAATCAGTTGCTGGCCGCCACCGGTGTTCTGCCTGATCTCAAGCCCGCCCCTGCGCGTCGGGTCACGGATCGTGTTGCTGCCGGCGTCGGTACTGAACCCGCACAGGCCAGCACTCGCGTCGGTGGCCCGCCGACCGACGACAGCGTGCAGGAAGTCTTCGCGGCGTTGCAGGAGTTGCTGTTTCATGTGCGTGGCAGTGTCGCGCCAACGCTCGAAGCCAGTGCCCAGACCCAGCCGATTTCCACCCGTGACCTCATGCGCCTGCTCTCGCACTTGCAGCAATACGTGCCGGCGCCGGCAGCCCAGGACGACTTCGATCTGCGAAACCAGCTCGAACAGCTGCTGACCCGGGTCAGCGTTAAAAGTGGCAAGTCACGCGTGGTCGGGGTGGCTGACGAAGACGTGATCAACCTGATCGCCATGCTCTTCGAATGCATCCTCGATGACCGCAACTTGCCGGACTCGCTCAAGGCGTTGATCGGCCGCCTGCAGATCCCGATGCTGAAAGTGGCGGTGCTCGACAAGAGCTTCTTCAGCCGCAGCAGTCACCCGGCCCGGCGTTTGCTCAATGAAATCGCCACCGCAGCCATGGGCTGGGGTGAGTGCGATGATCATGAGCGCGACAGCCTGTATCTGCGCATCGAGCAAGTGGTGCAACGGTTGCTGAATGATTTTGTCGATGATCCGGCGGTCTTTTCCGAATTGCTCGCGGATTTTCTCGCCTTCACCAGCGACGAGCGCCGTCGCAGTGATCTGCTGGAACAACGTACCCGTGACGCCGAAGAAGGCCGCGCCAGGACTGAACTGGCCCGTCAGCGCGTTGAGCAGGTGCTGAATCAGGCCTTGTTGGGCAAAGTATTGCCGCAGCGAGTGGTGGTGTTTGTCCAGGAAGCCTGGAGCCAGGTGTTGCTGCTGACCTGTCTCAAGCACGGCGATCAGTCGGCCGAGTGGCACGCCGATGTGCAGTCCATGGAGCAATTGATCTGGAGCGTGCAGCGTCATGATGAACCCGGTGCGAGCCTGCGTTTGTTGGCGCTGGTGCCAGGGTTACTCAAGTCGTTGCGCGACGGGCTGAGCAGTTCGGCCTTCGATCCGTTCGCCACCAGCGAATTTTTCAGTGAGCTGGAAGCCTTGCACGTTCAACTGTTCGAACGTCCTGGGCAAACGCTTGAGCCGTCTGTCAAAACACCGGTAATGGTCGAAGTGCGGCAGCAAGTCGTCCTGCGAACCGCGGACGAAGGGCCAGTCGATACGGCTTCAGTGCGCTTGCCGGAGGACGATGCCGGTCTGCTTCAGGTCGATCAACTGCGGTTGGGGGGCTGGGTCGAGTTTCAGGAAGATGAGGAAAACACCCTTCGCTGCAAGCTGGCGGCGATCATTGAAGCCACCGGCAAGTATATTTTCGTCAATCGCACCGGGATGAAAGTGCTGGAGCGCAGCCGCATCGGCCTGGCGCTGGAATTCCGTCGTGGCGCGGTGCGCGCGCTGGATGACACCTTGCTGTTCGACCGGGCGCTGGAATCGGTGATCGGCAACCTGCGGCGCCTTAATCGCGGCAAGTGATCGCGCCCCGAGGGTCTATCGCGGCATACTGGGCGCCTACACAGTCGTCGTTGAAGGAACCTTTATGCAGTTGGACCCCGCGAGCGGTTGGTGTCAGGGCGTAGATATTTGCCCCTCGCCCAACTTCAATGCGCGCCCCTCGGGCGAAATTTCCCTGCTGGTGATCCACAACATCAGCCTGCCGCCAGCGCAGTTCGCTACCGGCAAGGTGCAGGAATTTTTCCAGAATCGTCTGGATGTCACGGAGCATCCCTACTTTGAAGGGATCGCCGACCTGCGTGTGTCTGCGCATTTTCTGATCGAACGTGACGGCACCGTCACTCAGTTTGTCTCTTGTCTTGAGCGTGCCTGGCATGCCGGCGTCTCGAGTTTTGAAGGTCGGGAAACCTGTAACGATTTTTCCGTGGGCATCGAACTTGAAGGCACGGATGATCTGCCGTTCACCGACGCTCAGTATCAAGCGTTGACGACCTTGACCCGGCAGCTGCAAAGCGCCTTCACGGCCATTACCGCACAGCGCATCTGCGGGCATAGCGACATCGCTCCCGGGCGTAAAACCGATCCGGGGCCGGCGTTCGACTGGGCACGCTATCGAGCGGCCCTGGCAAAAGCTGCTCTGGAAAGTAAGGAGTAACAATGAGTTTTCTGGTGTTGCTGTTGGCGGTCTGGATCGAGAAGTTCTCGGCCCTGCGTCATCGGATTCAGCGCGATGGTGGATGGGTTCGCGAGCTGAACAAGCTTGAGGTCAATCCGCGTCTGGCGAAAAGTCCGTGGCTGATCTTGGTCGTACTGGTGTTGTTGCCAGTGGCACTGCTGGGTTTGCTGCTGTTGGTACTGGACCCGGTGGCTTACGGTCTGCTGGCCTTGCCGGTGCACCTGCTGGTGGTGATTTACAGTCTCGGTCGCGGTGATCTGCTGGCCGGTCTCGGGCCGTTTCGCGATGCCTGGCGCCGGGAAGACCTGCAAGCGGCCGCTCATGTGGCGAACCGCGACCTGGGTATCTGCGCCGATAGTGGCGAACAATTGCTGGAACGGGTCGAAGGGCATCTGCTGTGGGAGGCTTATCAGAGCTTTTTCGCAGTGATTTTCTGGTACTTCCTGCTGGGCCCGGTCGCCGCCCTGAGCTATCGCCTGCTGGCCCTGGCCGAAGAACACGGGCAGAACCCGGCCGTGGTCGAGCGCGCGGCAAAACTACGTCATGCGTTCGATTGGCTGCCGGTGCGTTTGTTGGCGGCGAGTTTTGCGTTGGTCGGCAACTTTGTCGCGGTCAGCCGAGTGATGTTGCACGAACTGCTGAACTGGAACATCAGCGCCGCCCAATTGATCGAGAAGGTCGGGCTGGTGGCCGGTGAAATCCCGGCACCGGTGGTCGGGCCAGACGGCATCAACAGCCTCGACCGGATCTGGGAACTGTTGCTGCGCGCGGCGGTGCTCTGGTACGCCGGTTTTGCGTTGTGGACCGTCCTTCCGTAAGCACACTGACCCCCTGTAGCAGCCTGACGCAGGCTGCGCCAGCTGCTACCGGTCCGCGTGTATCCTGCCGTTAACCTTAAGTTACAAAACCTCCCGCCGATTTGAGCTATACAGAGACAGCGCCGAATAGTGGCTATCTGCTCTCGACCCGCGCCTGCCAATAAAAATAAGAAATCAAAGGGAGACTTCCAGTGAAGAGCTTGCTCTATCCCGCCGTCGCGCTGATGAATCGCCTGAGCTTTGGCATGAAGTTCAGTCTGATCAGCGTGCTGTTCCTTGTGCCGATGCTGGTGACTAACTTCTATCTGGTACGCGATTCCTATCGCGAATTCCAGGGCACCCGAGTCGAACTGCAAAGCCTCGACCTGCTGGGCAGTAGCCTGGCGTTACGGCGCGATCTGGAAACCCTGAACAACCTTGTGCAGATCAACGTCACCCTCGGTCAGTCCGGCAAGGCCGGCAATGTCGAGTCGCAGATCAGTACCTTGGGGCAAAGTGTGCTGACCCGTTTGCAAGGGCTGTCGGCGATGAGCGCTGACCCCGAGCAAATCATGGTTTTCGATGGCAAACGCGATGAAATGATCGCCGCGTTCAAGGCCCAGCAAGCGGAAAATTCCCTGCAAAGCAAAAGCGCGATGATCGGCAAGTTGCTCGGCAACGCGCAAATTTTCAGCCAGATTATCGCCAGTCAGGCCGGCCTCAGCCGCGACACCCAGAGCGACATGCGCCAGCTGAGCGAACTCATTACCAATGTCACCCCGCCTGTGACTCAGCTTCTGGGTGAAGGTCGGGCAATGGGCTCTTTTTCGCTGGGGCAGGGCTTTCTCAACTCGGCATCGAGTACCCGTTTTGATGAGTTGCTGGCGCAGATCGAAAAACTGCACGCCGAATATGCCCTGAAGTTGCAAGACGCGCTGGGCTCCAGCAAAGCGGCACGTGAAACCCTGGCCACTCAGGCCGATAGCAGCAAGGCATCGTTGAAAAAGGCCAGTGAACTGTTCGAAGAGCAGGTGGTGATGGCCGACACGCTCGATGCGCCGTGGCAGGGCTTTTACGATCAGGTCACGGGCCTGATGGACCAGACGTACCAACTCAACGAAGCCACGCTGAAGTTTCTTGGCACCCAGCTGCAACAGCGACTGGAGCAGAACCGCACCCACATGGTCTTGCAGGCCGTGGCGTTGTCGGTGGTGTTTGTGCTGATTTTTTACCTCTACGGCGGCTTCTACGCCTCGACCCGCACCACCCTCAAGCGTCTTGGCGCGGTGATGGACAAGGTTGCGGCCGGCGACATGACGGTGACCTTCAGCGCCAATAGCCGCGATGAACTGGGTGAGTTGGGTGAGGTGTTCAACGGCACCGTGAAGAAAATCCATGACCTGATCGAGCGGGTCGGCCAGACCGTCAGTGAGGTCGAGCGCCAGGCCGGGCAGGTGGAAAACGTTTCCGCCCAGAGCAACCAGGCGGTGGCGGGGCAGCGCACGCAGATCGAACAGGTCGCCACGGCCATGAACCAGATGTCGGCCACTTCACTTGAGGTTGCGCGCAGTGCCGCGGCAGCGGTCAGCAGCGCCCATAGCGTCAACGACGAGACCATCAGCGGTCGCGGGCTGGTGGAATCCCAGCAAGGCAGCATCGCAGCCCTTGCCAGTGAGATCGATCAGTCGGTGCTGGTGATCAATCAACTGGCCAGCGACAGCCAGTCCATCAGCCGCGTGCTGGAGGTGATCAAGAGCATCGCCGAACAGACCAATCTCTTGGCCCTCAACGCGGCCATCGAAGCCGCTCGGGCCGGTGAGCAGGGGCGTGGTTTTGCGGTGGTGGCGGACGAGGTCCGGACACTGGCCAAGCGCACCCAGCAATCGACCGAGGAAATCGAGCAGATGATCGCCAAGCTGCACAGCGGTGTCGGCGCTGCGGTGAAGGCGATGGGGACCAGTCATCAGATGGCCAGCGGCACGGTGGGGCAGTCGGAAAAGGTTCAGCAAGCGCTGGAAAACATCCTCGGTGCCGTCGGCATGATCGTCGATCAGAACCAGCAAATTGCCGCCGCGGTAGAGCAGCAGACCGCCGTGGCCCATGACATCGACCAGAATATTGTCGAAATCAACCGCGCCGGTGAGCGTACCGCCGAAGGTGCACACCAGACCGAGGACGCCAGTCGTGCGTTGTCGGCTCAGGTGGTGGAACTCAAACAACTGATCAGCGCCTTCCGGGTCTGAAACCACACCCGACGCACCTGTGGGAGCGAGCCTGCTCGCGCCCACAGGTTTTTATGCTCCGTCTGTAGTACTTATTCCCTTTGTTTGTGGCATCTTTCCGGTTTTCCTCCGTCGTCTGATTTTTGGTCTTTAATGATGGAAGATCAATCACTTGGACCTGCCCTGAGGAGGCTCGGTTATGTCTGCTGCAACGATTGGAATCCAGGGGCACTGCGCTCATTGCGGGAGCACACTCCAGCTCAAACCCTGGCAACTCAACGCAATCGCGATCAATGAAGCGTTCGCTTGTTCCCACTGCCAGAAAGCTTTGCAACTCAACGATCCGAAACAGATCAAGCGCTTCAAGTCCCTCGACTCCCTGGCATTGCTGCGGGCGAGCACGTTGGTCATGGTTTGCACCGCGTTGCTGGTGGCGTTGGTGTTGGAGTGGATCGGGATGTTCAGCGTCGTGGAGCAGCTGAATTTTTCGCTGTTGGCGATTTTCGTCTATTTCGCCGTCATGCGGTTTGCCCGGCACCGGCAACACATGACGCTGACGCTGGAAGCCGCCAAGGCTCACGCCGACTGATCACCAGTTGAACAGCTCACAAGCATTGGCAGTGCTGGCGGCGGCCAATTGCTCGGGGCTGATCGCCATGATCCCGGCCAGTGCCGAGCAGATCGCCGGCAGATGGGCCGGGCTGTTGCGTTGGCCGGGGAACATGGCGGGCGCCATGTCCGGGGAATCGGTTTCCAGTACCACCGATTCAAGCGGCAATTCGGCAAGCACGCGATGCATGCGTAACGCCTGAGGCCAGGTCGCGGCACCGCCCAGGCCTAATTTGAAACCGAGTTTGATGTATTCGCGGGCTTCTTCTTTGCTGCCGGCGAAGGCATGAATGATCCCCGCGCGTTTCAAGCGAAACCGTTTAAGCGTGGCGATCACCGCCGCGTGGCTACGTCGCACATGAATCAGCGCGGGAAGATTGAAGTCCGCCGCCAGTTGCAGTTGCTCGTCGAACAATACCTGTTGGCGTTCGCGGTCCAGGGTTTCGATAAAGTAATCCAGACCGATCTCGCCCACCGCGCACAACTGCCGATGACCCGCCAGCCGGGTCAGCCAATCACCCAGTTCGTGTAAATCTTCAGGGCGATGATCATCCAGATACACCGGGTGCAGACCGAATGCCGCATGCAGGTCGGGATCGCTTTGCACCAGATCCCAGACGCGCTGCCAATTGCCCCGATAAACCCCCAGCACCACCATCCGCCGCACTCCGAGGGCGCGGCTCTCGGCCAACAACGCCGTGCGATCCTCGTCGAAGTCCGGAAAATCCAGATGAGTATGGCTGTCGATCAGCTCCACGGTTCAGTCCTGGCGAATACGCTGCTTGAAGGTCCGCGCGATGGCCTGCACGCCGGGTCGGTAATCCGATTGCTCGATGGCGGCCAGGGCCAGTTCCAGCGCTTTGTCGGCGATAAGCTGATGCTGCTGGGCCATGGCGTTGACCGGCAGCGGCAGGAAATCCAGCAGCTGCGTGTCGCCGAATGTGCCGAGGCGCAGCGGGCGGGTTTTGAGCGGGAAGTCGTGCAAGGCATCAAATACGCCCTGAAGCAGCACGTAGGACGTGGTTACCAGCGCATCCGGCAAATGGCCCAGACGCTGTAGCAGTTCTTCCATCAACTGTTTGCCGCATTCACGGCTGAACGACTCACCGTGTTCGATCAGCACTTCGCCTTTGAACCCGTCCAACGCCTCTTTGAAACCACCCGCCCGTTCCTGGCTGATGCTCAGTTCGGGGCGTGCGCCGATCAGTGCGATCTGCTTGGGCAACGGGTCCAGTAGACTGCGGGTCAGTTGCAGGCTGGCCTCGCGGTCATCACTGATCACCGAACAGAAGTGCTCAGGCTCCATGACCCGGTCGATCGCGATGATCGGAATGCCTTTGGCCTGCAATTGGCGATAGCTGTCATCGCCGGCCGGCAGGCAACTGGCAACGATCAACGCATCGCAGCGCCGGGCCCGGAACAGTTTCAGCAATTGCCGTTCGCTGTCCGGCGCATCGTCGGAGCTGGCGATCAGCAACTGATAGCCGCGAGCGCGGGCACCTTGTTCCAACAGTTTTGCGATTCGCGCGTAACTGGGGTTTTCCAGGTCCGGCAGAATGAAACCCAAGGTACGGGTATGCCGGCTGCGCAGCCCGGCAGCCTGGGGGTTGGGCGTAAAGCCATGTTGTTCGACGACTGCGCGCACGCGCTCGACGGTGGCACTGCTGATACGTTGTTGTTCTGCCTTGCCATTGATGACATAGCTGGCGGTGGTAACGGACACACCGGCCAACTGGGCGATATCACTGAGTTTCAACCCGGGTTTTCCTTGTTTTTTCGAGCTTGCCCGACATTTTCGCCAATCCTACCCGATTCAGGCAGACGACCATCGTCGTGACGCATCCGACAATTGGGCTTCAAGGATGAGACATTATCGAGTAACGTGCCAATCATTCTAGATTAAACGTTTCAGCAGGCGTATTTTCTACGTTATAGGCTCCTTTGACGGTTCTGCCGCGAAACCGCCAAAAGTTGTGATTAAGGGCCTAAGCTGAATCATTCAAAACAATACCTGGCGTCAACAGACGCCAAAAAGGAGAAAGCATGCTCGAGCTCACCATAGAGCAGATATCCATGGGCCAATCGGCTGTGGATAAGTCCGCAGCGCTGCAACTGCTGGCCCAGCATTTGGTCGCCGATGGCCTGGTGGCCGAGGGTTATCTCGCCGGGTTGCAGGCGCGCGAAGCCCAGGGCTCGACCTTTCTCGGTCAAGGTATTGCCATCCCCCACGGTACGCCGGAAACCCGCGATCTGGTGTTTTCCACCGGCGTGCGGCTGATGCAGTTCCCCGAAGGCGTGGACTGGGGCGACGGTCAGATCGTCTACCTGGCGATTGGTATTGCGGCCAAATCCGACGAACACCTGCGCCTGTTGCAACTGCTGACCCGTGCCCTCGGCGAAACTGACCTCGGCCAGGCCCTGCGTCGCGCCGGTTCCGCCGAAGCCTTGCTGAAACTGCTGCAAGGCGCGCCGCAAGAATTGGCGCTGGATGCACAGATGATCGGCCTCGGTGTGTCCGCCGATGACTTCGAAGAGCTGGTCTGGCGCGGTGCGCGTTTGCTGCGTCAGGCTGACTGCGTGAGCAACGGTTTCTCTGCCGTGTTGCAACAAGTCGATGCGCTGCCGCTGGGCGATGGCCTGTGGTGGTTGCACAGCGAGCAAACGGTCAAGCGCCCGGGCCTGGCCTTCGTCACGCCGGACAAACCCATGCGCTACCTCGGCCAGCCGCTCAGCGGTCTGTTCTGCCTGGCCAGCCTCGGTGAAGCCCATCAGGCCTTGCTCGAACGCCTTTGTGCGTTGCTGATCGAAGGTCGCGGCCACGAATTGGGCCGCGCCACCAGCAGCCGCAAAGTCCTCGAAGTCCTGGGCGGTGAGCTGCCGGCGGATTGGCCCAGCGCTCGCATCGCGCTGGCCAACGCCCACGGCTTGCACGCGCGTCCGGCGAAGATCCTCGCGCAACTGGCGAAAAGTTTTGAAGGTGAAATCCGCGTACGCATCGTCGATGGCCAGGACAGCGCGGTGTCGGTGAAGAGTTTGAGCAAACTGCTCAGCCTCGGCGCCCGTCGCGGTCAGGTGTTGGAATTTGTCGCCGAACCGAGCATCGCCGCCGATGCCTTGCCCGCCTTGCTGGCCGCCATCGAAGAAGGCCTCGGTGAAGAAGTCGAGCCGCTGCCAGCCGTGAGCCAACAGCGTGAAGTGATCGCCGATGTGGCCGAGGTCATCCTCGCGCCAGCCTCCGGCAGTCTGGTTCAGGCCATCGCCGCCGCACCGGGCATCGCCATCGGCCCGGCGCACATTCAAGTGCTACAAACCATTGAATACCCGCTGCGCGGTGAGTCTGCCGCGATCGAGCGTGAGCGCCTCCAACAGGCGTTGGCGGATGTGCGTCGCGACATCGAAGGCCTGATCGAACGCAGTAAGTCCAAGGCCATTCGCGAGATTTTCATCACCCACCAGGAAATGCTCGACGACCCGGAATTGACCGATGAAGTCGACACCCGTCTCAAGCAAGGCGAAAGCGCCGAAGCGGCGTGGATGGCGGTGATTGAAGCGGCGGCCAAACAACAGGAATCGCTGCAGGACGCCTTGCTCGCCGAGCGTGCCGCCGACTTGCGTGATATCGGCCGTCGAGTGCTGGCGCAACTGAGTGGCGTCGAATCCCCGAGCGAGCCGGAGCAACCGTACATTCTGGTGATGGATGAAGTCGGTCCGTCCGACGTCGCCCGCCTTGATCCGGCGCGTGTCGCCGGCATCCTCACCGCCCGTGGCGGCGCCACCGCTCACAGTGCGATTGTCGCCCGAGCCCTTGGAATTCCAGCGCTGGTCGGCGCCGGCCCGGCCGTGTTGCTGCTGGCGCCGGGCACGCCGTTGCTGATTGATGGTCAGCGTGGCCGCCTGCACGTGGACGCCGACGCGGCGACCTTGCAGCGCGCCACCGAAGAGCGCGACACCCGCGAGCAGCGTCTGAAAGCGGCCGCCGAACAACGTCATCAACCGGCACTGACCACTGACGGCCATGCGGTCGAAGTGTTCGCCAACATCGGCGAAAGCGCCGGCGTGACCAGCGCGGTGGAGCAGGGCGCCGAAGGCATTGGCCTGCTGCGCACCGAACTGATTTTCATGGCTCACTCGCAAGCGCCGGACGAGGCGACCCAGGAAGTCGAATACCGTCGCGTTCTCGATGGTCTGGCCGGTCGGCCGCTGGTGGTGCGCACTCTCGATGTCGGTGGCGACAAACCGCTGCCGTATTGGCCGATCGCCAAAGAAGAAAACCCGTTCCTCGGCGTGCGCGGTATTCGCCTGACCCTGCAACGTCCGCACATCATGGAAGCGCAATTGCGCGCGTTGCTCCGTGCGGCGGACAACCGTCCATTGCGGATCATGTTCCCCATGGTCGGCAGCGTCGACGAGTGGCGCCAGGCGCGGGACATGACCGAACGTCTGCGTCTGGAAATTCCGGTTGCCGACCTGCAACTGGGGATCATGATTGAAGTGCCGTCGGCTGCATTGCTGGCGCCGGTGCTGGCCAAAGAGGTTGACTTCTTCAGCGTCGGCACCAATGACCTGACCCAATACACCCTGGCCATCGACCGTGGTCATCCAACCTTGTCGGCCCAGGCGGACGGCTTGCACCCGGCGGTGCTGCAACTGATCGACATCACCGTGCGTGCGGCGCACGCCCACGGCAAGTGGGTGGGCGTGTGCGGTGAGTTGGCGGCCGATCCGCTGGCGGTGCCGGTGCTGGTCGGTCTGGGTGTGGATGAGCTCAGTGTGTCGGGTCGCAGTATTGCCGAGGTCAAGGCGCGGGTTCGCGAACTCAGCCTGGCGCAGACCAAAATCCTTGCCCAACAGGCCCTGGCCGTGGGCAGCGCAAACGAAGTGCGCGCATTAGTGGAGGCCCTGTAATGGCCAAGATCCTGACCCTGACCCTCAACCCGGCGCTGGACCTCACGGTCCAGTTGCCGCTGCTTACCCCCGGCCAAGTCAACCGTAGCGACGAGATGCACACGCATGCCGCCGGTAAAGGCGTGAACGTGGCACAGGTGCTGGTGGACCTCGGGCATCAGCTCACAGTCAGCGGTTTCCTCGGGGAGGACAACCTCCAAGCGTTCGAAACCCTGTTCGCCAAACGCGGGTTTGTCGACGCGTTCATCCGTGTTCCGGGTGAGACGCGCAGCAATATCAAACTGGCGGAAAGCAACGGGCGCATCACCGACATCAACGGTCCCGGACCCTTGGTGAGTGAAGCCGCGCAGCAGGCATTGCTTGATCGACTTGATCAAATCGCTCCCGGTCATGACGCGGTCGTCGTTGCCGGCAGCCTGCCCCAAGGCATCAGTCCTCAGTGGTTGCAGGCGTTGATTGTGCGTTTGAAAAATCTCGGTTTGAACGTGGCGCTGGACAGCAGTGGCGAAGCCCTGCGGGCCGCGCTCAATGCCGGCCCGTGGCTGATCAAGCCGAATACCGAAGAGCTGGCCGAGGTGCTGGGCTGCGAGGTGGTTTCGGTGGCTGCGCAAGCGCAAGCCGCGAGCCGCTTGCACGCTAAGGGCATCGAGCACGTGGTGATCTCCGACGGTGCTGACGGTGTGAACTGGTTCAGTGTCGGCTCGGCGATGCATGCCACGCCGCCCAAGGTCAATGTTGTCAGCACGGTGGGCGCAGGCGATTCATTACTGGCCGGCATGCTCCACGGTTTGCTCAGCGCCGACACACCTGAACAGACCCTGCGCACCGCCACGGCGATTGCTGCGATGGCGGTCACCCAGATCGGTTTTGGTATTGGCGACGCCACGCAGTTGGCGCGGCTCGAACAGGGTGTGCGCGTACGCCCCCTGACAGAACAATAAGAGGGTTTGTCATGAAGTTAGCCATTGTTACGGCCTGCCCGAACGGCATGGTCACCAGTGTGCTGTGCGCCCGCTTGCTTGATGCAGCGGCCCAGCGTCAGGGCTGGAGCACCAGTGTCGAAGTCAACGATCCCGCGCACCCGGAACGCCAATTGTCAGCGGCCACGATCGAGGCGGCCGAGTGGGTTTTGCTGGTGACCAGCGCGCCTGTGGATATGTCGCGATTCGTCGGCAAGCGGGTGTTCCAGAGCACCCCGGCGCAAGCCCTGCAAGATGTTGAAGCGGTGCTGCGTCGTGGTGCTGAAGAGGCCCAGGTTTACGTCGCCCCGCAAGCCGTGGCCGAGCCTGCCGCCCTCGTAAAAAACGCCCCGCGCCTGGTCGCGATTACCGCGTGTCCGACCGGTGTGGCTCATACCTTCATGGCCGCAGAGGCGTTGCAGCAAGCGGCCAAGCGTCTGGGTTACGACCTGCAAGTGGAAACCCAGGGCTCGGTCGGTGCGCGCAATCCGTTGAGTGCAGCGGCGATTGCCAATGCGGACGTGGTGCTGCTGGCCTGCGATATCGAAGTCGCCACCGATCGTTTCGCCGGCAAGAAGATTTACCGTTGCGGCACCGGCATCGCCCTCAAGCAAGCCGAAGCGACGCTGAACAAAGCGTTGGCCGAAGGCACGCAGGAAACCGCTTCGAGCGGTGCCAAAGGCCCGGCCAAGCAAGAGAAAACCGGTGTCTACAAACACCTGCTGACGGGCGTGTCGTTCATGCTGCCGATGGTGGTAGCGGGCGGTCTGATGATCGCCTTGTCGTTTGTGTTCGGCATTACGGCGTTCAAGGAGCCGGGCACATTGGCGGCGGCGCTGATGCAGATCGGCGGCGAGACTGCGTTCAAGTTGATGGTGCCACTGCTGGCGGGTTACATCGCCTACTCGATCGCCGACCGTCCGGGCCTGGCGCCGGGGATGATTGGCGGTCTGCTGGCAAGTACTTTGGGGGCCGGTTTTATCGGCGGGATCATTGCCGGTTTCATCGCCGGTTACGCGGCGCAGGCGATCAACCGTTATGCGCGCTTGCCACAAAGTCTTGAGGCGCTGAAACCGATCCTGATCATCCCGTTGCTGGCGAGTCTGTTCACCGGTCTGGTAATGATCTACGTGGTCGGCAAACCGGTGGCCGGGATGCTCGAAGGGCTCACGCACTTCCTCGACAGCATGGGTACCACCAACGCGATTCTGCTCGGTGTGTTGCTGGGCGGGATGATGTGCGTCGACCTTGGCGGGCCGATCAACAAAGCCGCGTATGCGTTCTCGGTGGGGCTGCTGGCGTCGCAAAGCTATGCACCGATGGCCGCGACCATGGCGGCCGGCATGGTGCCGCCGATTGGCCTGGGCATCGCTACGTTTATTGCGCGGCGCAAGTTCGCCCAGACCGAACGCGAGGCTGGTAAAGCGGCGTTGGTCTTGGGGTTGTGCTTCATCTCCGAAGGTGCGATTCCGTTTGCCGCGAAAGACCCGCTGCGGGTGATCCCGGCGAGCATTGCCGGTGGTGCGCTGACCGGTGCGTTGTCGATGTATTTCGGCTGCAAACTGATGGCGCCGCACGGCGGATTGTTCGTGCTGGCGATCCCGAATGCGATCAACCATGCGCTGTTGTACCTGCTGGCGATTGTGGCCGGGAGTCTGCTGACGGCGGTGGCGTATGCGGTGCTCAAGCGGCCGGAGACGGTGGAGTTGGCACTGGAACCCGCCAACGCCTGACACCCAACCTGTGTGGGAGCGCATTTTCACATCAGCGTCATGCGTACATGCTTAAGTTTTCCTTTTCAGGGAGAACACCATGAGCGAATTCGACCTCGGCCGCCGTCGTGTCATACAAGCCGTCGGTGCCGGGCTGTTGTTGCCAGGCCTGGCGCCGGCGGTGATTGCTTCGGTCAAGGATCGTCCGCAACTCACCGATGGCGTGCAGTCCGGCGACGTACTGGGCGACCGGGCGATGATCTGGAGTCGTTGTGATCGCCCGGCGCGCATGGTGGTGGAGTGGGACACCCGCAGTCTGTTCACCAACCCCCGTCGTTTTGTCTCGCCATTGGCCGACTCCACTACCGATTTCACTACCCGCGTCGAACTCACTGGCCTGCCCGCCGACCAGGCGATTTTCTACCGCGTGCTCTTCGAAGACGCCCAGAGCGGTGTCGCCAGCGAACCCTGGTTTGGCCATCTGCGCAGCGTGCCGCAAACCCGTCGTGACATCCGTTTCGTCTGGAGCGGCGACATCGCCGGCCAGGGCTTCGGCATCAACCCGGACATCGGCGGCATGCGCATCTACGATGCCATGCGTTTGCGCCTGCCAGACTTCTTTATCCACAGCGGCGACACCATCTACGCCGACGGTCCCATACCTGCGCAGCTCACCACAGAGAGCGGCCGCGTGTGGCGAAACATCACCACTGAAGCCAAGAGCAAAGTCGCCGAAACCCTCGACGACTATCGCGGCAATTACCGCTACAACCTGATGGACGAAAACATCCGCCGCTTCAACGCCGAGGTCCCGCAGATCTGGCAATGGGACGATCATGAAGTGGTGAACAACTGGTCGCCGGGCAAGCAGTTGGATGATCGCTACAAGAGCAAAGATATCCACAGCCTGGTCGGTCGCGCGCGTCAGGCCTGGCTTGAATACGCACCGATGCGGTTGCAGAGCGCCGATGACGGCGGGCGGATTTATCGCAAGCTCGGTTATGGGCCATTGCTTGATGTGTTCGTGCTCGACATGCGCAGCTATCGCGGGGCCAATGATGCCAACCTGGGTGCCGCTAAACCGTTCCTCGGACGTGAACAGCTGGACTGGCTCAAGCGTGAATTGAAGGCCTCCAATGCCCAGTGGAAAGTCATTGCTGCTGATATGCCGATCGGCCTCGGCGTATCGGATGGTGAAGTCAGCCCCGGTGTGGCGCGCTGGGAAGCCGTGGCCAATGGTGATCCGGGACCGGCCCAGGGGCGTGAACTGGAAATCGCCGAATTGTTGGGTTTTCTGCGGGCGCAGCAGGTGCGCAATTTCGTCTGGCTGACGGCGGATGTGCATTACTGCGCCGCGCACCATTACCACCCGGACCGTGCGGCGTTTCAGGATTTCGAACCCTTCTGGGAGTTTGTCGCCGGACCTTTGAATGCGGGGAGCTTCGGGCCTGATGTGCTGGATAAAACCTTTGGCCCGGACGTGGTGTTCGAGAAAGCACCGCCGGCACAGAACACCTCACCGTTTGCCGGGTTTCAGTTTTTTGGTGAGGTGAATATTGATGGGCAGACGGGGGAGATGAGTGTGGTGTTGCGGGATCTGGATGGGGTTGGGGTGTTTGAGCAGAAGTTGCAGCCAGTCTGATAGATCCACCCCTCACCCCAGCCCTCTCCCCAGAGGGGAGAGGGAGCCGATCGAAGTGTCTCCCGTAATCCATCGACCTGAAAAATCGAGTCGATTGTGGATTCGGCACAGCACTTTCAGGTCGCAGAAACTCTAAAGAAACCCACGGTCAGTCCCCTCTCCCTCCGGGAGAGGGTTAGGGTGAGGGGGCGATGTTCGATTCGCCGCAAACCTCAGGATTTGCTCAAGCACGTCACTCATCCTCTCAATGACCTCCAGATTGCTAAACCGCACAACCTCAATACCTTGCTGCTGAAGGTAAAGCGTTCGACGCTGGTCATGTATTTTTGCCGCCGTCTCGTAATGCTGACCACCATCGAGTTCGATGGCCAACTTCAGTTCCACGCAATAAAAATCCAGGATGTACGGCGGGCATGGAAACTGCCGACGAAACTTCAGATTGGCGATTTGCCGAGAACGGAGTTTTTGCCAGAGGAGCAGTTCGCAGTCGGTTTGGTGGGTGCGCAGATGGCGGGCGAATTGGCGTTGGTTGGAGGAGGGGCGGGTGGGCATGCTTCACGTCCGTGTGAAGGGGGATGGAGGTTTAACTGTAGTCGAGGTTTTGTCGTTTGCTTGTAGAACCACCCCTCTCCCCACGGGGGAGAGGGGGAAAGGGAGCCGATCTTCATCGTATCCAAACCTGAGTTCGACTCGATTTTTCAGGTCGATGTAACTCTAAGAACAACTCGGTCAGTCCCCTCTCCCTCTGGGAGAGGGCTAGGGTGAGGGAGGCTTTTTAGTAGACGTCACGCCGATACCGACCTTGCTCAATCAGGCGATCAACCTCTGCAATCCCAAGCAATTCGTTGAGCACGTGGTCCACCCCCGAAGCCATCCCTTGCAAGCTGCCGCAGATGTAAATGACCGCACCCTCGGCCAACCACTTCTTCAACTCCCCAGCCGACTCACGCAGTCGATCCTGCACATAAATCTTCTCGGCCTGATCCCGCGAGAACGCCAGGTCCAGCCGCTCCAGATCCCCCGAAATCAACCATTCTTCCAGTTCATCGCGACACAGATAGTCATGCTCGCGATTGCGTTCGCCGAACAACAGCCAATGACGCTGCTGCCCATCGGCGATCCGCGCCTTGAGCAAACTGCGCAGCCCGGCCAGGCCGGTGCCGTTGCCCAGCAGGATCATCGGCACGGGTTCGTTCGGTAGATGGAAACCGCTGTTGCGCCGCACGCGCAGGCTGATGGTGCCGCCCACCGTGACGTGTTCGGTCAGCCAGCCGGAACCAACACCCAGGCTACCGTCGGGATGAAGTTCCTGGCGCACGATCAGTTCGAGTACGCCATCGGCGGCGATCGAGGCGATGGAGTATTCGCGCATGGCCAGGGGCACCAGCGCATCCACCAGCGCCTGTGCATGCAGGCCGACCAGGTGAGCTCTGTTTTCCGGCAGTTGTCGACTGGCGAGGGCTTGCTCCAGCGGTTGCGACAGGTCATCGAGCGTAACCGTGGCGCGACCGTCAATGCCCAGGCCATCGAGGAAATGCTCGATCGCCCACGGACAATTGCGCGGCAACACTTCCACCAGGTCACCGGCCAGCCAACTGCTGGTGGTGGGGGCGGTGAGGCCCAGCAAGTACACACCAGAGCCCGTGCTGTCAGGGTTGAGCAGTTCGCGGCGGGTCAGGGTCCAGTTGTCATAGCTTGGTGCTTGCCAGGTGTCCACGGGCGCCTGTCCGGTCAGCAGGCCCAGTTGCTGCTGCCAGTGACGCAAGGCGTAAGGGTCGCCGCTGTCGACCTCCACCGGGGCGAACAGGGTCTTGCCGCCGTGCTCGCCCAGCCACGTGTGCAAGCGTCGAGCGAAACCGCAGAAATGTTGGTACTGGCGATCGCCAATCCCAAGCACGGCGTAGTTCAGGCTTTCCAGGCCCAACGTCCGGCCCAGCACTTTGCGCTCAAAACCCCGGGCGCTGTCCGGCGCTTCACCGTCGCCGAAGGTGCTGACCACGAACAGTGCGTTGCTGGATTCACGCAAGTCCTGCGCGCTGACGTCCGCCAGCGGCTGAACCTTCACCGGCAGGCCGGCCGCCTGCAATTGCCCGGCGGTCTGCCACGCCAATTGTTCGGCAAAGCCGCTTTGGCTGGCGAAGCCGATCAACCAGGCGGGTGTATTGCTGCCTGTTTGCGCGAAGCCTGCGCGGGCATCCTTGATCTGTTTTTTCTTGCGTCGACGATCGAGGTACAACAACCAACCGGTGACGAAAAACAGCGGCATCGTCAGCGCACTGATCGTCAGGATGACGCGCCCGATGATTCCGAAATAGCTGCCGACGTGCAGCGCGTAAATGCTGGTCAGCAGTTGCGCCTTGAGGCTCTTGTCGCTGTAGCGGTCATGCCGCTTGACGATGCCGGTGGCCGGGTCCAGCGTGATCTGGTTCAGCGCACGGTCGTGGGGCGAGCTGTTCAACAGGTAGAACACGGTGGCCGGCTGCCCGGCCACGGACGGCATGCGGATGTTGTAGGCACTCAGTGCCGGGCCGGCAGCGCTGTAGATGCTGCTCCACATCGCGGCGTAATCGGCGGTGGGGGCCGGGCCGCTTGGCGCAGGGCCGCGACCGCCACGAACACGCTCGTTCTGCGGTGAGTCGGAAAGCAATCGGGTCAGGCCCTTGTTGTACCACTCATAGGACCAGGACAACCCGGTGAGCGCTGCCAGGAGGTAAAACACCAGGCACCAGGTGCCGGCGACAGAGTGCAAATCCCAGTTGAAGCTGCGGCCCTTTTTCTTCCAGTCGAGGGTCAGCCAGGCACGCCAGCTTTTCCACTGGCGCGGCCAGCGCAGGTAAAGACCGGACAGGCAGAAGAACACTAGAATCAGCGTACAGGCACCGGTGATCTGCCGACCGGTATCGCCCATGGCGAGGAAACGGTGCAGTTGCAGCATCAGGCCGAAGAAATCCTGGCCGGTGGCGTCGCCCATGAACTCGGCGGTGTACGGGTCGAAGTAGCGCATCTGCCCACGGCGCTCGCCCGGTGGCGGGGTAAAGATCACACGCGCGGCGTTACCGCTGTCGGTCTCAACCCAGAGCATCGAAACTTTCTTGCCCGAGGCACCCTCGATTTTTTCCACCAGTTCGGCGGGTGGCAGGACGCCAGCGACCTGCTTCTCGACTTGCAGCACAGAAGGGTTCAGCGCGCGCAGGATTTCATCCTGAAACGACACCGTCGCCCCGGTGATGCCCATCAGGGCCAGGACCAGTCCGGCGCTGATGCCGAAAAACCAGTGCAACTGGAACAGGGTTTTCTTCAACACGTCACTCGCCTTGTTCGTTCGGAAATAATGATCACGGCGCGCATTATGCCGTGGGTTGTCGAGAAACATTCTTTCTTACGCACAAAAGCCCCGTTCATCTGGATGAACGGGGCTTTGGTCTTCACGCTTCTATCAGAAGTGGAAGTTGGTGCTCAGCAGGGCGGTACGGCCCGCCGCCTGGTTGGCGAAGTGGGTCGAGAAAGCTTTGTCGTAGTAGGTTTCATCGGTCAGGTTCTGCACGTTCAGTTGCAGGTCGACGTTTTTGCTCAGCTTGTACGCGGCCATTGCGTCGTAACGAACATAGGAATCAACCATGGTGGTGTTGGCTACGCTGCCGAACACATCATCGACATAAAACGCACCACCACCGATGGTCAGCTTCGGCGTGACCTGATAAGTCGTCCACACGCTGGCACTGTTTTTCGGTGTGTTAGGCAGCTCGTTGCCTTCGTTGGCGCGGTTCAGCGGGCCGGCATCGACCTGCTCGCTGTCCATGTAGGCGTAACCGGCGAACACTTGCCATTTGTCGGTGATCTTGCCGCTGGCCGACAGTTCGATACCTTGAACGCGGGTTTTACCGGCGTTTTCATACGATGTGGTGTCGACTTGAACGCGAGCGTTTTCTTTCTCGGTGCGGAAGATGTCGGCGGTCAACGACAGGCGATCGTTCAGCAGGTCCCACTTGGTACCGATTTCGTAGTTCTTGGTGGTTTCCGGCTCCATGTCGCTTTTGAGCACATCTTTGTTGCGATCAACCGTGCCACCTAGCGGGTTGCCGTCCATGCCTTCGCCGAGGGTGGAGCCTGGTGGAGTGGCAGAAGTCGCGTAGGACGCATAAATGCTGCCGTTTTCGGCCGGCTTGTAGACCACACCGAATTGGCCGGTGACGAACTCGCTGGTGTCTTTGCCTTTTGCAGGTACGCCTTTGTTGAGGACTGTCGCCCCTGCGCTGTCAAAGGTGCGGTATTGAGTGTCGAAATGGTCGTAGCGCAGGCCCATGTTCACCAGCCATTGTTCGGACAATTCCAGCGTGTCGAACACATACAGCGCATAGGTGTTGGCTTTGGTGTCGGTGCCAGCGTAGTTGCGCGAGATTGCACCGTTCCATGGGTCGTTCGGGTTCGGGTTGGACAGCGAGGTACAGTTGTAACCGCTCGGTGCGCCAATCATCGCCGGTGTGCAGTTGGTGCTTGCTGGAGGAGCGGTCGTTCCCGGGGTGGTGTCGGTGTTGACGTTATACGAGGACTTTTCGCTTTCCTCGCGGCTCAACTCGATACCGGTAGAGAAGCTGTTTTTGAATCCGGCGATGTAGACGTCGCCAAACAGATCGGTCTGGTTAGTGGTGGTTTCGGTGTTGCTGACCCGGGTGTTGGCCCGACGCCAGACGCTGCCATTGTTGACGTTGCCCTTGCTGTCGTCCGGCTGGGTCAGGATGTAGTCCTGCATGCTGGTGCCGTGGCGCAGGGTGTTCTTGATGGTCAGCGCGTCGTTTAGATCGTGCTCGATGGCGATGGTTGCGGTGTCGGTGCGGCCCTTGCGGAAGTCGCGGCCGTTCAAGCCATAGAAGTTGCTGCTGTCGCCGCCATCGTCAGGCTTGTCCGGGTTGGACTTGGTGCGAGCCGTCGAACCTGCGACCGGGATGCTGTACGGAATCCCGGAATCTGGCGTGTCGTTGTTTTCCAGGTGGTAGTAGTCGAGGTTGACCCGAGTGTCGGTGCCCAGGCCGAAAGCCAGCGAAGGTGCGACGCCCCAACGGTCATAGTCGACGCTGTCACGGCCAGCGACGTTGCTTTCGTGGCTCATCAGGTTCAGACGGCCAGCAGCGGTGTCGGTGAACTGATAGTTGCCATCCATGGTGTACCGCTGGGTCTGGTCGGAACCCCAGGTGAAACCGCCATCGAGCGAATTGCCCAGGTGAGCTTTTTTACTCACCAGGTTGATACTGCCGCCGGCAGCACCACGGCCGCCGATTGCCGAGTTCGGACCTTTGCTGACTTCGATCGACTCAACGGCGAAGATCTCGCGGCTCTGCGAACCGGTATCGCGCACACCGTCCAGATACGTATCGCCCTGGGCATCGAAGCCGCGAATGAATGGGCGGTCGCCTTGAGGGTTGCCGCCTTCACCGGCACCGAAGGTGATGCCTGGAACAGTGCGCAGCGCGTCCTGCATGTTGAGGGCGCCGGTGTCCTTGAGTACTTGTTGCGGGATGACGGTGATTGAACGTGGGGTATCCACCAGCGGCGCGGTGTACTTGGGCGAGGAGGCTTTTTCGACTTTGTAGGAAGTCTCGTCCTGAGCCTCGCCAGTGATGGCGGTTGCGCCCAGAGAAATCACATTACTCGGTGCTTTTTCGTCAGCTTTTTCCGCTGCGAAAACCATGTGGCCCGCAGAACCGGCAGTAATCGCCATGCCGATGGCCGATGCGAGCAAACGTGGTGAACTGACCGGTACTTGTGGTTGTTGACGTGACATTTGAATTCCCCTCCCCAAGGATTTGAGGTCGCGGAATATAGGGTAAACAGGTATTTGTATCAATTGCGAAACTTTACTATTCGCATTAAATTTACATTCTTTACAATTTACCCTTACGGTTTTTGGCGTCTCGTTCGTCCTAGGGGTTTTACACAGGCAATAAGAATCAATACCATTGCCGCCTCTTTGTCTTCAGGTGTCATCCCCATGCTGCTGCACATTCCCGGCCTGTTCGCGAAAGAAGAAGTGCAGCGCATCCGCGAGGCTCTGGAGCAGGCAGATTGGGCGGACGGCAAGATCACCGCCGGCTACCAGTCGGCCAAAGCCAAGCACAATCTGCAGCTGCCGGAAGGTCATCCGCTGGCCAAGGAAGTCGGCGCGGCGATGCTGGAACGGCTGTGGAAAAATCCGCTGTTCATGTCGGCGGCGCTGCCGCACAAGGTCTTCCCTCCGTTGCTGAACTGTTACACGGCCGGCGGCAGTTTCGACTTTCACATCGACAACGCCGTGCGCCAGCCCAAGGGCAGCATCGAGCGGGTGCGCACCGATTTGTCGGCCACTCTGTTTTTCAGCGAGCCGGACGACTACGAAGGCGGCGAACTGGAAATCCAGGACACCTTCGGCACCCAACGGGTGAAGTTGCCGGCCGGCGACATGGTGCTGTACCCCGGCACCAGCCTGCACAAGGTCAACGCCGTGACGCGCGGCACTCGCTACGCCTCGTTCTTCTGGACCCAAAGCCTGGTCCGGGAAGACAGCCAGCGCGCCTTGCTGTTCGAGATGGACGGGGCGATCCAGCAGTTGACCCAGGACATGCCCGATCACCCTTCGCTGATTCGCCTCACCGGCACTTACCACAACCTGTTGCGTCGCTGGGTCGAGGTATGAGTTTTCAACTACGCCGCGAGGAAATCCTCGACGGTGATTCGCTTAAGGCCATGCTCGACGAAAGCCCGGCGCGCGCGGCACAGGCGATTCTGATCGCCGCCCGCGAAGGTGTTCTCGACGCTCAGGCCTTGCTCGGGCAGATTCTGCTGGACGGGCAGGGTATCGAGCAGGATCAGCCGTTGGCTGTGCGTTGGTTCGAGATCGCTGCCCAGGGCGGGCACTTGATGGCGCGCAACATGCTCGGTCGTTGTCATGAACATGGTTGGGGTTGCTCCGCCGATGCTTCAGTGGCTGCGGGGCATTATCGACTGGCGGCTGAGAAGGGACTGGATTGGGCGATGTATAACTACGCCAATCTGCTGGCCACCGGGCGCGGGGTGGCTGAAGACCAGGCGCAAGCATTGGGCTGCTATCGCCGGGCAGCCGAACTCGGGCATGCAAAGTCGATGAACCTGCTCGGGCGTTATCTGGAAGAAGGGCGTTTTTGTCCGCGCGATCCTGCCGCGGCCGTCGAGTGGTACAAGCGCTCGGCCGAAGGTGGCGACTTTCGTGGCCAATTCAGCCTTGGCGCCGTGCTGGTCGAGCAGGGCCGGATCGAAGACGGGCTCGTCTGGCTACGCCAAGCCATGCTCAACGGCAATCAGCGTTTTCTTCAGATCAGTGCCCGGCGATTGCTGAATGCGCCGCAACCTCTGCTGCAGTTGTTAGGCGAGGATTATTTAAAACACGAGCGGGAGATGTTTGGCTGAGCTCGTGAGTAAGTTGGTTGGTGGTAATAAGTTGCTCTGTATTATTCTCTTATATAAGTTGATTGTTAGTCTTTGACAGTACTTTCGAAGTTGTTTTAGTCTTTCGGGTGTCGTGACTTTAATTTGTTTTAAGTTGCGCAATACTGTTCAGGTAATTTGCCTTGGATAAACAGTCGTATAATTAATGGAATAATTATGAGCGATAATAAGTTGTGGGCAGCCTCTTTGCAGGGTGCCAGTTATGAAAAAGTTACCGAGTTTGCAACGGAAGTGCCAAAACTTCTGACCGATGCCTCCACCGCTGACAGCGATGGTGTTACTCGCGATACCGGTCTGTTGCTGACCAAGAAACAAATCATCGATCTGAGGAAGTACGAGGCTGCGGGTCTGGCCCTGCCCTATACCTTGCAGGATGTAATCGACTATTTGCGCTTTGGTGCCGGGCAGGACGGTGGCGCGGGCCTCAAGGCGGCTGATTTTCTGAAGACGTTCACCGACACCCGTGATCATGCCAAGCGCTGGTCGCCACTGCGCGAACGCATCATGCTCACCGGTACCGAGTTGAAACTGTTTGGCGCTAGCATGCAGACCTATGGCGACGATATGCAGGAGGTCTACGATGATCTCAAGGCTGCGCCATTGCTCGATAAACATAATATTAAGACCCTGGCTGAACTAAAGACGCTGCAAATCAATATGGGTGGCAAGTTTCCAGGTATTGAACTGGAACCTGACACCCTTCCGGATATTCAGCACTACCTGAGTAAGATCTTTGCCCGGGTTGCGTCCAATCTGGCGAATGTCAGTGCCATAAAAACCGATCTGGATAAATTTGGTTATGACCTGCGAGAGAAGGTACTTCCAGGGATAAAACTTCGAGTTGGCCTGATCCAGACCAACTCTTACCCTGCCGACATCAAGGCGCAGGACCACGTTATCACTCGGCGTGCTGCAGAGATCCAGGAAAAGAACACGCAATATAAAGCGCTGGTCGAGAAGGCGCTGGGCTCTGCGGCGGGCCTGAATATCTTTGGTCTTGGTATGGCAATCTATTACGGCGTCGAGGCAGAAAATGTCCGGGCCGAACGCAAAAAACTGAATGAGCAGCAAGACAAGGACATCGAAATCCTTAAAAACATGAACCAGACCTTGGGTTCGTTGAAGCGCGTTGAGCACGATTTGCAAAATCTGACGGTTGTCGCCATCGATGCGGATCTGGCGACGCAAAACCTGATGCACGTGTGGAACGTAATGCATCGCTATGTCACGGAGTCTGCGACCGCGATTTCGGGGATTAACGATGCACTGAGCCTTCGGCGGTTTATGTCGACATTCAGGGAAGTGGTTAGTCCTTGGGTACAAATTCACCAGGATGCAGATGCCTTGATTCAAGTATTCAAGGACGCAGATCAGGAATACAGCCAAAGCCAGGTAATGGCGGCACCAAGGATGATGAGAACCATGTTCATTGAGCAGCAGCAATACTCGGTGCTTGATCTTCAGGCACTGAAAAATAGTCAGTCGGCAATGCTCGACGATGGCATCACGGCTGAAGCGCTGTTCATCCGGCTCAACTACCTCCCTGGTGTCTTTGACCGCTTCAAAAGGCTGGTAGGTGATGTTAACGCCAGTGCTCGCGACCTACGGGAGTGCAGCCTCAACAGTAAGATGGATCTGGAGTCCAGGATTCGTAAACTCGCCGCTCTTGAAGCAGAACTGGCGGGTGCGGTTGCGGGTTCCGAGGAGTACTTGGAGATCGAGGTCGATATTGCGACAGAGCTGAAAAAGTTGCCGGTATTAACAGGTAAGCAGGCAGGAAAAATCAGCACTCGCCTGGCCAATATCAGTGATGGGTATGACCAAGGCGTTACGCGAGGATTTGCAGCCGGTCTGGAAAAAGATCTGGCGGGGGCTCGTGAGGTGAAGGCGGAGCTAGGTGAATACCTGGTCAACGCCCAGGGTGAACTCAAGGCGGTTGCCGACGCCATCAGTGCAATTGAAAAAACCGCTATAGAGAAAATCGGCAACGATGTTGCGTTAACCATCGACAAGATTCAGGCCTTGGGTATGGCGCCGCCGCAAGCTCAGATTGTGATGTTCGCGATCGAACAGCTTAAAAAGAGTATGGCCGATATCAATGACGGTATCTCTTTCCTGAACATGATCAATGAGAGTCGGAAGCTGCAAGAGAAAGTGAACGACCTTTTCAAGAGGATTGCCCAGGAAGATAAAAACATCAGCCAGACCCTCGGGCGCATCGAGTTTATTCGCGTGGTCCATTCGCTGGATGATCAACGTCAGGTCTATGTCTCGGAATACAAGAATGCAGTCGTGGTATTTGCGGATTTTCTGAGCGCTGTAGAAAAAAACAAAACAAGTGATCTCGGTCAGCGCGTATCGCTCGCGATAAAAGAGGTGAAGAAGCTCGTCACCTTCCTCGCCCCGGTGTCGTTGCCATAACCATAGACGTTTGACGGGTACGCAGGGGGCAACGCGTTTTTTATCAAAGACAGTTGCGCCCTGTCTGGCACCTATTAAAGGTTTTTGATTCTTCGACACGCTATCGCCCGTTTATCCAGGCTCTATTTTATGTATGAATTTCTGCTGGCCGAGAAACACTTTGTTTCTCTGAAAAATTATTTCAAGTTTCTCCAGGCACTTCCTGTCACGTTCAATCAATACAAGAGTTTCTCGGAAAGCTTGCAGCGACAGGGCCATGTACTGACGACCCTGCCGGACACGCAACGTTTGACAGTGCTGGCCTCTTTCAGTACGGGTTACCTGGACCAACTTGCACGTAACATCGCGAAGGCTGGGAAAATCTGTGATGAAAACTTGATTTACCTTTCTGATTTTATTCAAGAGTGTCGGGTTCTCGCGAAAGAGTCGCCGCGCAATGGCCGGGGTATCACCCTCCGTGAGCTGGACTTCAAGCGATTCAGCTTATCCCGTTCGCCATGGTGGATCTGGGTTCCACCCACGGATGTGAAAGGGTTGACCCATGAGCTTTATTTTCGATTGAATCGCGCTACATCGGCGATTATGGAGCTCAAGGCTGTGCCTCTTGAACTCAATCTTGATATCCACACTGTGTTTTCGCGATTTGTGCGGTCATGGACACTGAAGTCCTGCCAATGCCATTCCCATTATTCCCGGATTGAAGCCTGGTACGTGGAAGGCGGATTCAGCTTGTCAGGAATGAAAACTCCACCTGCAATCGGTGGTTTCAGGGGCGCAAGTCTGGCCCAGTCCAAAGAACACCTTCGCGAGCTTGTCGCTGTTTACACTGACGCCAGTTCAGCGATTAACAATTTGAGTGATTTTTTGTATGCAATGTGCGGCTTTTCAAGCACGGCAGAAAAAGAGCTGCTGGCAGTCAAACCGACGATGAAACTATCGCAATTGATCTCTTCTTTGGCGCAGGTTGAATACGTGTTGAAGGAGTTCGTGACGATGAGGCATCAGATTCAGCAGTGGTCCAGATAATAAAAAAGGCCCATGACATGTCATGGGCCTTTTCTTTTACCAGCGGTTTTTACACGTAAAACGACTTCAGCGGCGGGAAGCCATTGAACTCAACGGCGCTGTAACTGGTGGTGTACGCACCGGTCGACAACCAGTACAAACGATCACCAATCGCCAGGTTCAGCGGCAAACCGTACTTGTAGTTTTCGTACATGATGTCGGCGCTGTCGCAGGTCGGGCCGGCGATGACCACTTCTTCCATCTCGCCTTTCTTCTCGGTCCAGATCGGGAACTTGATGGCTTCGTCCATGGTTTCGATCAGGCCGGAGAACTTGCCCACATCCGTGTACACCCATCGCTCTACCGCGGTACGGGATTTACGGGCGACCAGCACCACTTCACTGACCAGGATGCCAGCGTTGGCGATTAGCGAACGGCCCGGTTCCAGGATGATTTCCGGCAGTTCGTCACCGAAGTCTTCCTTGAGGAAACGGATGATTTCTTCAGCGTAGGTTTCCAGGCTGTTGGTGCGGGTGATGTAGTTGGCCGGGAAGCCGCCGCCCATGTTGATCAGCTTCAGGTGAATGCCGTCTTCTTCTTTCAGGCGTTCGAAGATCACTTTGACCTTGGCGATCGCCGCGTCCCAGACGCTGATGTCGCGCTGTTGCGAGCCGACGTGGAACGAGATGCCGTACGGCACCAGGCCCAGGTCGCGAGCAAGGATCAGCAGGTCCATGGCCATGTCGGTCTGGCAGCCGAATTTGCGCGACAGAGGCCAGTCAGCGGTGGTCGAGCCTTCGGTGAGGATGCGCACGTAGACTTTCGAACCCGGTGCAGCCTTGGCGATGTTGCGCAGGTCGGCTTCGGAGTCGGTGGCATACAGACGCACGCCCTTCTCGTAGAAGTAGCGAATGTCTTTGGATTTCTTGATGGTGTTGCCGTAGCTGATGCGATCCGGGCCGACGCCCTGGTTCATCACTTTATCGAGCTCGTAGATCGAAGCGATGTCGAAGTTCGAACCTTTCTCTTTGAGCAGGTCGATGATTTCGACGGCCGGGTTGGCCTTGACCGCGTAGTAGACCTTGGCGAATTCGAAACCGGCGCGCAGGTCGTCATAGGCCTGGCTGATCATCGCGGTGTCGATCACCACGAACGGGGTTTCTTGTTTGTCGGCGAAGGCCTTCATTTTGTTGAAGGTATCGCGCGCGAAATAGTCTTCGACGTTGATCGACATGCTGGGAACTCCTACTGGCAAACTGAAATTAACAATGGGTGCAAATGAACGTCCTCCGTATCCCCACTTTGGTTCGCCTACTTCCCAAGGCATGTCGCCGAAAGCAAAAAGGCCATGGGAAGCGGTGCTTTCCCTTGGCCTTGCTGTCTCGTCGTCAGTACTTGAGCCGGATGGATCGTTTCCAGCATGGACGTTCGGCGCGAACTTTAGGGCGTGAGGGGCTTGAGATCAACAAAAAATGTCGCGTTTTTACACGCATCCGTCGTGCGGTCCCGGACAACTACTGATGTAACCGACCTGCATGACAGTGTGATGTTCCCCGGATGGGGAATTCTGAAGGGATTTACATAGCCTTTGTGGCGAGGGAGCTTGCTCCCGCTGGGCTGCGTAGCGGCCCCGGATTTTGCGGCTGCTACGCAACCGAGCGGGAGCAAGCTCCCTCGCCACAGGGTCAGATCAGGCGACAGCAGTCTCGGCAGGCGAAACAATGCTGGTCTTGCCCCCACGGGACTTGCCGGAGCTCAGATACTCGGCAATCGATTCCTGAGTCACTTCACCCAGGAACACCCGCTCCGCATCCATCACCGGCAACCACGAGCGGTTGAATTCGTACATGCGCGACAGCAGGATGCGCAAATGCTCGTCAAACGCCGCCGTGGCATTGAACTCACGCAGGTACTGCGCGCAAGTCCCGGTCTGACGGTGCAGGTCGCGACGTCGTACATAACCGAGCGCCTTGTTCTCACCATCCGTGACCACCACATAACGACGGTCCAGTTCGTCCATCAACTCCAGGGCCTCGGCCACTGGTGTTTCCGGGCTCACCGACGGCGCGTTGTCCGCTGCATCTTCGGCTTTCACCAGCAACAGACGCTTGAGGGTGCTGTCCTGGCCGACGAAGTTGCTGACAAAGTCATCCGCCGGGTGCGCCAGCAGCGTATCCGGGTGGTCGATCTGCAACAGCTTGCCCGCACGGAAAATCGCGATCTTGTCGCCCAGCTTGATCGCTTCATCGATGTCGTGGCTGACCATGATCACGGTCTTGTTCAGCGCGCGCTGCATTTCGAAGAACTCGTTCTGGATCATCTCGCGGTTGATCGGGTCGACCGCGCCAAACGGTTCGTCCATCAGCAACAGTGGCGCATCCGCCGCCAACGCACGAATCACGCCGATTCGTTGCTGCTGGCCACCGGACAATTCACGCGGGTAGCGAGTCAGATACTGCTTGGGCTCAAGCTTGATCATGCTCATCAACTCGCGGGCGCGGTCGTGGCATTTCTGTTTGTCCCAGCCCAGCAGGCGCGGAACGATGGTGATGTTCTCCTCGATGGTCATGTTCGGGAACAGACCGATCTGCTGGATCACATAACCGATGTTGCGGCGCAGGGTCACGGCGTCGAGGTCGGTGGTGTCTTCGCCGTTGATCAGGATCTTGCCGGAGGTCGGCTTGATCAGGCGATTGATCATCTTCAGCGTGGTGCTTTTGCCGCAGCCCGATGGCCCGAGGAACACACAGATCTCGCCTTCATTGACGGTCAGGCTTACCGAGTCCACGGCTTTCACATCTTTGCCGTTGCTTTGGAAGGTCTTGCTGAGGTTTTGAAGTTCGATCATTTGAGTAATCCTTTTGGAGTCAGCGTGCGTTGCAGCCATTGCAGAAGCAGGTCGGCGAAGATGGCCAGGAGACTGACCAGCACGGCGCCGACGATCAGCATCGACATGTCGCTGCGGCTGATTGAAGCGAGAATGAGTACACCGAGGCCGCCGGCGCCGATGGTCGCGGCGATGGTCATGACACCAATGTTCATGACCACGGCAGTGCGCACACCAGCGAGGATTACCGGCACCGCAATCGGCAGCTCGACCATGCGCAGGCGCTGGCCAAAGGTCATGCCGATGCCGCGGGCGGCTTCGCGAATGCCGGGGTCTACGCCGGTCAGGGCGAGGTAGGTGTTACGCATGATCGGCAGCAGCGAATACAGAAACACTGCGGTAATCGCCGGCATCGGGCCCAGGCCCTGGCCGAATTTGGAGTAGAACGGCAGCAGCAGACCGAACAGCGCAATCGATGGCACTGTCAGCAGCACCGTGGCGCTGGCTTGCAGCGGACCGGCAAGCGTCGGGAAGCGTGTCATCAGGATGCCCAGCGGCACGCCGACCAGAATCGCCAGGGTCACGGCGATACCGACGAGGGTGATGTGCTGTCCGGTCAGTTGCAGCACCAGCGGCCAGTCGAGATGGGAAAAGGCGTTCAGAAATTCCATGTCTTTTCCTCCTTATTTGATGGGGTGCTGGCGCAGGAAATCGGCGGCAACGGATGAAGGGCTTTCGTGATCGACGTCGACCCGCGCATTGAGCTGGCGCATGGTGGCGTCGTCGAACAGTTCAGCCAGCGGCTTCATTTCTTCCGCCAGTTTTGGATGGGCGTCGAGGTAAACCTGACGCACCACGGGCGCGGCGGTGTAGTCCGGGAAGTAACGCTTGTCGTCTTCCAGCAGTTTCAGCTTGAAGGCGTTCAAGCGACCGTCCGTTGTGTAAACCAGACCGGCAAACACTTGGCCATTGCGCAAGGCGGTGTAAACCAGCCCGGCATCCATCTGGCGGATGTTTTTGCGGGTCAGGTTCATGCCGTAAAGATCGACCATGCCGTCCAGACCGTCGGAACGGTTGGCGAACTCGGTGTCGAGGGCGACGATGTGATTGGTCTTCGCCTCGGCCTGCATCACCGTGTTCAGCTCGCTGATGGTGTTGATCTGCGGATAAGCCTTTGCGGTTTTTTCCGGCAGCGCCAGGGCGTAGGTGTTGCTGAACTTCGACGGCGTCAGCCAGATCAGGCCTTTTTGCGCGTCGAGTTCTTTCACCTTGGCGTAGGACTGAGCGCTGTCGAGCTTGTCAGTGATGTGGTTGTAAGCCACCAGCGACACGCCGGTGTATTCCCACATCAAATCCAGCTGGCCACTTTCGTGGGCGCTGCGGGCCAGGTTGCTGCCCAGGCCGCCGGTCACTTGAGTGTCGTAACCCTTGGTGCGCAGGTATTGGGAGGTGATTTCCGCCAGCAGGGTTTGTTCGGTGAACACCCGGGCGCCGATGCGGATCACCGGTTTTTCAGCGGCTTGGGCAAATCCTGCGAACAGCAGAGCGCAGCCTAAAAACAAGCATACTTTTTTCATGTTAATTCCTTTGCCGAGGCTTAAGACGGGCGCAAGCCGCGTTCGAGCCAGAGGCGGCTGGCGAGTGTCACCAGGCCGTCGAGCAGCAAGGCCAGCAGGGCGGTGCAGGCAGCGCCGAGCAGCAGTTGCGGCTGATTGTTCAAGGCGATGCCAGGGAAAATCAGGCTGCCCAGGCTGTTGGCGCCGATCAGAAACGCCAGCGGTGCGGTACCGACGTTGATCGCCAGGGCCACGCGCACGCCACCGATGATGATCGGTACGGCGTTCGGCAGTTCGACCCGCCACAGCACCTGAGTCGGTGTCATGCCGATGCCGACGGCCGCTTCCTTGAGCGAACCCTGGACGTTTTTCAGGCCTTCATAGGTGTTGCGCACGATCGGCAACAGCGAGGCGAGGAACAGGGCGAAAATCGCGGGGCCGCTGCCGATGCCGAGGATCCCCAGGGCGATGGCCAGTACGGCAAGAGGCGGCACGGTGTTGCCGATGTTGAAGATCTGCATGAAGCGTTCAGCGCGGCCCACCATGGTCGGGCGGCTGAGAAAGATACCGGCGGGTATGCCCACAACAAGGGCGGCCAGCATGGAAGCAAGGACGAGAATCAAATGGGCTTGCAGGTAAAACAACAAATCGTCGCGGTAATGTTCGATCGTGTTGATGCCAATCCAGTGGACCAGCAGGGCCAGGAGAGCGACGACAACCGCACCTCCTATCAGCCCTTTGCCATAGCGAATAGCCACAGGCAGACTCCTTTTATCTTTGTCGGCGAACGCAGTCCCGTGTGGCAGGGCCATTCCTGGCTGCCGGGCTTATCAACGTTCGCGAGAAGCAGCTCTACATGCTGATGAAGCCGCATGAGATCGAGCCATAAGCGCAGCCTCGTCAGGCTAACTTGCAGGTTTTTCAAACCCTGCTACGAGAGCTGTAACAGGGGAGTGGACGCCTCCACCTTTTAAAAGGTTCCATATTTAGCAGCATTTAGCCACCGCGCATTCCGTATTGCCTCCCGTAGCAGCTGTCGAGCAGCGCGAGGCTGCGTTCGGCGGCGCAGCCGTCGTAGAGTCGGCCCATGCGGTCGGTCTGATACACCGCAGCGTACGGTTTTACGACGGCTGCGCCGCCGAACGCAGCCTCGCGCTGCTCGGCAGCTGCTACAGGGCGAACGGTGGTCCGTAGAGGTCGGTTTGCGCTATACTCGCCGCCCTTTTTTGAATCACCTGCCAGGCGATTTCCCATGACCAAACAGGCCGCCGAAGTCGCGAAACGCCGCACTTTCGCCATTATTTCCCACCCCGATGCCGGTAAAACCACCATCACCGAGAAGCTCTTGCTGATGGGCAAGGCGATTGCGATTGCTGGCACGGTGAAATCTCGCAAGTCTGACCGCCATGCCACCTCCGACTGGATGGAAATGGAAAAACAACGGGGTATTTCCATTACCACTTCGGTCATGCAGTTCCCGTATCGCGATCACATGATCAACCTGCTCGACACCCCGGGCCACGAAGACTTCTCCGAAGATACCTACCGCACCCTGACGGCGGTTGACTCGGCATTGATGGTTCTCGACGGCGGTAAGGGTGTAGAGCCACGGACCATCGCGCTGATGGACGTCTGCCGTCTGCGTGACACGCCGATCGTCAGCTTCATCAACAAACTCGACCGTGACATCCGCGACCCGATCGAACTGCTCGACGAAATCGAAGCGGTCCTGAAGATCAAGGCGGCACCGATCACCTGGCCGATCGGTTGCTACCGCGACTTCAAAGGCGTTTATCACCTCGCCGACGACTACATCATTGTGTACACCGCTGGCCACGGCCACGAGCGCACCGATGTGAAAATCATCGAGAAACTCGACTCCGATGAAGCCCGCGCGCACTTGGGCGACGAGTACGATCGCTTCGTCGATCAGCTGGAACTGGTGCAGGGCGCTTGTCACGAATTCAATCAACAGGAATTCCTCGACGGCCAACTGACCCCGGTGTTCTTCGGTACCGCACTGGGCAACTTCGGTGTCGATCACGTGCTCGACGCGGTGGTCAACTGGGCGCCGAAACCGCTGGCCCGTGTCGCCAACGAACGCACCGTGGAACCGGTTGAAGAGAAATTCGCCGGCTTCGTGTTCAAGATCCAGGCGAACATGGACCCGAAACACCGCGACCGTATCGCCTTCATGCGTATCTGCTCCGGCAAGTACGAAAAAGGCATGAAGATGCGCCACGTGCGCACCGGCAAGGACGTGCGGATCGGCGATGCGCTGACCTTCTTCTCCTCCGAGCGTGAGCAACTGGAAGAAGCGTTTGCCGGCGACATCATCGGTTTGCACAACCACGGCACCATCCAGATCGGCGACACCTTCACCGAAGGCGAAGTCCTGGGCTTCACCGGTATCCCGCACTTCGCCCCGGAACTGTTCCGTCGCGTACGTCTGCGTGATCCGCTGAAATCCAAGCAACTGCGTCAGGGTCTGCAGCAATTGGCGGAAGAGGGCGCCACTCAGGTGTTCTTCCCTGAGCGCAGCAACGACATCATCCTCGGCGCCGTCGGTGTGCTGCAGTTCGATGTGGTCGCCAGCCGTTTGAAAGAGGAATACAAGGTCGAGTGCTCTTACGAGCCGATCACCGTCTATTCCGCGCGCTGGATCGATTGCAGCGATAAGAAGAAGCTCGAAGAGTTCAGCATCAAGGCTGTGGAAAACCTCGCTATCGACGGTGGCGGTCACCTGACCTACCTGGCCCCGACGCGGGTCAACCTGGCACTGATGGAAGAACGCTGGCCGGACGTGAAATTCCGTGCGACGCGTGAGCATCACTAAGCGCTGATCGGCTACATTCAAAACCCCGTTGCGAAAGCTGCGGGGTTTTTTATTGACCCGATTTCAGCCAGTTAAGCGAAATCCCTGTGGGAGCTTGCTCCCGCTGATCGCGACGCCGCCCAACTCCAGACACGGCTATTTACCTTTAGTCTGTTTTTTTGCAGAAAAATCGTTTCACTGTCAGATCTGACAGTAGCCCGCTCCTATGTTTATTTCCTATAAATTCGCGAAGAGAAAACCATCTCTGAACCCAAACATAAACAGGACGTTGCCATGAGCGCCAATGAAAAGTTAGCCACCACAGGTAAATTTGAGGCTGATGTATCGGGACAGGACTATTTCAAAGCAGAGTGTATTTCACTTCGTTCGTTTCCATCTCCTTATGATGAGCTGGCTCTGGAAGGATGGGACAACAACGGGAGGGGGCTAATTATCACGATTTATAATTATGAGAATGTCGTGCCAGGTCATGCCTACAAGATCTATCCGGATCAAGGGGATCATGACGTCTCCGTGGATGTACAATTCGCCACTGACGACAGCGTTAGATGGGAAACACTGGCGGGTGGCACGCTCACGGTCAACAAAATGGACCTGCCCAATGCCCATGTCGAGGTCAGTTTCGGCTTCTCTGCAGAGGGCGATGGCAATGTCGCCAAGTTTGTGGGCGGGGCGAACTTAACAGGTTTCTCCCTCTCCCGTCGGGCCAGCACAGTTCTCAAGTAAGCGGACATCCAATGCGCATTCCCGAGACTATTCGCGCGGGTCGGCGAGTAGTCTTTGGAAAGTTTTTCGCTATATTTCTTGCTCCAAACCAATCAGCCCATTAACGACAATTCTCTGCGTTCGTTAGCGTCCTATCTGGAGAACTCGGTCGATCGGACGCTGGGGCTCGCGAATAAGTGTTTACCTGATGAGATTGCACGAGATATTAAAAGCAGTCTTTCAACTAGCCCCGTTGCGAAAGCTGCGGGGTTTTTTTTGATCATTGAACGGGCAGGAGCCCTCGCGGGTAAGGCTTTTCTGTAGGTCTTTTTTCCTGTTGTCGTGGCTTGACTCTGTTTTTTCGATACGAGGGGTTTTACCCGCGACAACGCAATTGTTGGCGTCTAGTGTTCGGAAGATCTTTCGCAAGCAGCGATTCTCCACGAGATCAATGGAATGACCAGTCGCTTTACTCACCTGATTCGGTTAGACGGCTATTTCTGTCCAATGTCCTGGATGCTTGCTGCGTTGCTCTTCATCAATCGGTTGAGCGCCATGGTCAAGCTGTTCATGGCGTTGTATCTACGCCAGGAACTGGGGCTTGCGATTGAAACCGTTGGCTGGTTGTTATCCGGGTATGGGGCCGGCTTGCTGATTGGGTCAATGGTGGGTGGCCTGCTGAGTGATCATTGCTCTACGGCGCGGCTCACCGCCGCGTTGTTTTTTGCCTCGGTGTGGGTTTTGGTCTCGTTGGGGCTGGTCACTGACGTGCCTTGGCTGGCTGGATTGCTGCTGTTGAGCGGTGTACTCGATGGTGCGATTCGTACGCTGCACCAACGGTTGATCATGGAGTATTGCCCGGTTGCGCAGCGCGCTCGGGCGCAGTCATTGAGTCGAGTGGCCAGGAACCTGGGCATGGCTGTCGCCGGGGTGATGGGCGGGGTCTTGGCGCAGGCTGATTTTCGCTGGGTGTTTTTTGTCAGCGCGGCCATGACGCTGTTGGCGTTGTCCTGGTTTGTCCGGGCGACATTTCATCGACCGGTATTGCCGCCGGATGAGGGGCCTGATGGCGCGACAGGTTCATGCGTACCGTATCGAGACAAACCTTTTCTTTGGTTGCTGGCGGCGTCTGTCTTGCTCGGCATTGCCTTTGACTCGGTGTACAGCATGCTGGGCAACTATTTACGCGAATACTACCGGTTGAGTACGGAAGCCATCGGATGGCAGTTTGCACTCAATGCGCTGTTGGTCGTGCTGCTGCAGATACCGATATCCCATTGGACCGAGCAGTGGGGCGCGCGTCGGCAACTGCTGGCAGGCAGCGTGTTGTTGGCTTGCGGGCTCGGCATGTTGCCGTTGGGCTCGGGGTTGGCGTATGTCTGCCTGTCGACGGCGGTCTGGACGCTTGGCGAAGCGCTGTTCATGCCACCCCTGAACGTGCTGGTCATGCAGCATGCGCAAGCAGGAAAAAGCGGGCACTACTTCGGCCTTTTTTTCATGTGCTGGAGTGCGAGTGCACTGCTTTCGCCTGTGCTGGGCGGCCAGCTTTACGGTCATTTCGGTGGCCACAGTGTCTGGCTCGCAAGCGCGGCGCTGGCGGTGTTGTCCATACCGCTGTTTTATCAAGCGACTCGCTTGTCGGAGCATCAAAGGGTTCATCCAACTGCGCGCGGCGAGCCCGCCCCACTTAGCTGATCTGGTTATAGCCATTATGCAAAACCAATCTCCCCGCAAACGGCATTCCGTCCATTCGTTAGCGTCCTATCTGGAGAACCGCGCTGATCGGAACTAAATTTCATTGAGTGCCAGACAGACACCCCACGCTTCACTAATGAAGGATGGAATCGGCTATGAGCATTTTTCAACGCATTGTGCTGTTGCTTAAGGTTTTGGTGATGCTGTCCGTTGGCATGTCGGCGGCGTGGGCCGAGTGCGAGGATCACGGAGAACAGGCTTCGAGTGGGCCGGTGGCGCACACTGCCCAGATGATCGCCAAATCCGAATCGGAGCCCGGTGATGAGGGGCAGGGTGGCAGCGCGGACGATGACGACTCGACCACCGACGAACCGGACCCCGACGAGGATGAAGGGGCTTGAATGACAGACAAAAGAAAACCCCTTCTGACCGATTGATGCGCAATCGAAGCAGAAGGGGTTATTGAACAGCTCAAATATCCCTGTGGGAGCGGGCCGGCTCCCACATTTTTATGCCGCGCCGTCGAGGAATTGCTCGGCGTAGTGGCAAGCCACCTGGCGGCTGTCGAGCAGGCGCAGGGCCGGCTCTTCAGTGCTGCAGCGCTCGGTCGCGTACGGGCAGCGCTTGTGGAATGCGCAGCCGGACGGCGGGTTCAGCGGGTTGGGCAATTCGCCGACGATCTTGATTTTCGGCTTGTTCGGGTCCGGGTGAATGGTCGGGGTGGCCGACAGCAGCGCCTGGGTGTACGGGTGCAGAGGACGCTCGTAGATGTCGTTCTTCGGGCCCATTTCCACCGGGCGACCGAGGTACATCACCATCACGTCATCGGCGACGTGTTGCACCACCGCCAGGTTGTGGGAGATGAACACGTAAGCGGTGTTGAACTCTTGCTGCAAATCCATGAACAGGTTCAGCACCTGCGCCTGGATGGACACGTCCAGCGCCGAGGTCGGTTCATCCGCGACCAGCACTTTAGGCTGCAACATCATCGCGCGGGCCAGGGCGATCCGCTGGCGCTGACCGCCGGAGAACATGTGCGGATAACGCTGGTAGTGCTCAGGACGCAAGCCCACCTGTTTCATCATCGCCTGCACTTTTTCGCGACGTTCGGCAGCGGACAGGTTGGTGTTGATCAGCAGCGGCTCGCCGAGCTGGTCACCGACTTTTTGCCGAGGGTTCAACGAAGCGTAAGGGCTCTGGAACACCATCTGCACGTCTTTGCGCAGTTGCTTGCGTTCAGCCTTGTTCGCACCGGCGACTTCCTGCCCGGCGATTTTCAAGGAGCCGGAGGAGGGCTCTTCGATCAGCGTCAGGGCACGGGCCAGAGTGGATTTGCCACAGCCCGATTCACCGACGACAGCGAGGGTCTTGCCGGCTTCCAGTTCGAACGACACACCGTTCAACGCGCGAACGGTCGCATGGCCCTTGAACAGGCCACGGGACACTTCGTAGTGACGGGTCAGGTCGCGGGCGGTAAGTACGACGGCCATTACGCCACCTCCTGATTCAGCGGGTAGAAGCAGCGGGCGAGGCTGTTGCTTTTCGGGTCAAGGGTTGGACGTTGCTGACGGCAGGTCTCCTGCACGTACGGGCAACGCGGCGACAGCAGGCAACCCTGCGGACGATCATAACGACCGGGAACGATGCCCGGCAGCGTGGCCAGGCGGGTGGCGCCCAGGCTGTGTTCCGGAATCGCCTTGAGCAGCGCTTCGCTGTACGGGTGCGCCGGAATGTCGAACAGCTGAGGCACCTGACCCACTTCGACCGCTTGGCCGGCGTACATCACGCACACGCGCTGAGCGGTTTCGGCCACGACCGCGAGGTCGTGAGTGATCAGCACCAGGCCCATGTTCTGCTCTTTCTGCAGGGCCAACAGCAGGTCCATGATCTGCGCCTGAATCGTTACGTCCAGTGCGGTAGTCGGTTCGTCGGCGATCAGCAGTTTCGGTTCGCCGGCAATCGCCATGGCGATCGCAACACGCTGGCTCATACCACCGGACAGTTGATGCGGGTAAGCATCCATACGGCTGGCGGCGCCCGGGATTTCAACTTTTTCCAGCAGTTCGATGGCGCGGGCGCGGGCTTGCTTGCCGGACATTTTCAGGTGCAGGCGCAGCACTTCTTCGATCTGGAAACCAACGGTGTAGCTCGGGTTCAGCGCGGTCATCGGGTCCTGGAAGACCATGGCCAGGTCTTTGCCGACGATTTGCCGACGCTGACGGTTGCTCAGTTTGAGCATGTTCTTGCCGTCGAAATTCAGGGCGTCGGCGGTGACGATCCCCGGATGTTCGATCAGGCCCATCAGCGCCATCATGGTCACGGACTTGCCGGAACCCGATTCGCCAACGATGGCCAGAACTTCGCCCTTGTCCACGGTGATGTCGAGACCGTCGACCACCGGAACGGCGTTCTTGTCGCCGAAGCGAACGTTGAGATTCTTGATTTCTAACAGTGACATTTGAATCTCCTCAGGCGGCGTTCTTGAGTTTCGGGTCCAGCGCATCGCGCAGGCCGTCGCCCATCAAGTTGATTGCCAGCACGCTGAGCAAAATGGTCAAACCAGGCAGACTTACCACCCACCAGGCGCGTTCGATGTAGTCGCGAGCCGAAGCCAGCATGGTGCCCCACTCAGGGGTTGGCGGTTGTACGCCAAGGCCGAGGAAGCCCAGTGCGGCGGCATCGAGGATCGCCGAGGAGAAGCTCAAAGTAGCCTGAACGATCAGCGGCGCCATGCAGTTAGGCAGCACGGTGACGAACATCAGGCGTGGCAGACCGGCACCGGCCAGGCGCGCGGCGGTCACGTAGTCGCGGTTCAATTCGCCCATCACCGCGGCGCGGGTCAGACGAACATAGGACGGCAACGAAACCACGGCGATGGCAATAATGGTGTTGATCAGGCCAGGGCCGAGGATGGCGACAATCGCCACGGCCAGCAGCAGGGACGGCAGGGCCAGCATGATGTCCATCAGGCGCATGATGGTGGGACCGAGCAAGCGCGGGAAGAACCCGGCGAACAGACCCAACAGGATGCCCGGAATCAGCGACATCACCACCGACGACAAGCCGATCAGCAGGGACAGGCGCGAACCGTGGATCAGTCGCGACAGCAGGTCGCGACCCAGTTCATCGGTGCCGAGCAGGAACTGGAGTTGCCCACCTTCCAGCCAGGACGGCGGGGTCAGCAGGAAGTCGCGGTACTGCTCGCTCGGGTTATGCGGTGCCACCCAAGGGGCGAACAGGGCGCAGAAAATCACCAGCAGCATGAACAACAGGCCGGCGACGGCGCCTTTGTTCTTGGAGAACGCTTGCCAGAACTCTTTGTATGGAGACGGATACAGCAGGCTTTGATCGACTGCTACCGCTGGAATTGAAGTGGTCATGGTCATAATGATCTCAGCGCTGGTGACGAATGCGTGGGTTGGCAAAGCCGTAGAGGATGTCCACCACGAAGTTGACCAGAATCACCAGGCAGGCGATTAACAGGATGCCGTTTTGCACCACGGGATAGTCCCGTGCGCCAATGGCTTCGATCAGCCATTTGCCGATGCCGGGCCAGGAGAAGATGGTTTCGGTCAGGACCGCACCGGCCAGCAATGTGCCGACTTGCAGGCCGACCACGGTCAGTACCGGAATCAGCGCGTTACGCAGGCCGTGAACGAACACTACGCGCGACGGCGACAGGCCTTTGGCGCGGGCGGTACGGATGTAGTCTTCACGCAGCACTTCGAGCATCGAAGAGCGGGTCATCCGCGCGATCACCGCCAGCGGGATGGTGCCGAGCACAATGGCCGGCAGGATCAGGTGATGCAGGGCATCGAAGAACGCACCGACGTCATCGGCCAGCAGCGTGTCGATGAGCATGAAACCGGTCCGCGGCTCGATGTCATAGAGCAAGTCGATCCGCCCGGACACCGGGGTCCAGCCCAGGGACACCGAGAAGAACATGATCAGGATCAGGCCCCACCAGAAGATCGGCATCGAGTATCCCGCCAGGGAGACGCCCATCACCCCATGGTCGAACAGGGATCCTCGCTTGAGTGCCGCGATCACCCCGGCCAGAAGGCCCAGGACGCCGGCGAACAACAGGGCGGCCATGGACAGTTCCAGGGTCGCGGGGAATAGAGAAGTGAATTCGCTCCAGACACTTTCACGGGTACGCAGGGATTCGCCGAGATCGCCGTGGGCCAGTTTGCCAACGTAATCCAGGTATTGGGCATACAGGGGTTTGTTCAGACCTAGGCGTTCCATTGCCTGAGCGTGCATTTCGGGGTCGACTCGACGTTCGCCCATCATCACTTCCACGGGGTCGCCTGGAATCATGCGAATCAACGCGAAAGTCAGCAAGGTGATGCCGAAGAACGTGGGGATCAATAACCCCAATCGGCGGGCAATAAAACTAAACATCTTGTGGTGTACCTCATCAGCCGGTTAGGCGTGCCCGGCATTCCTGGGGCAGGAATGCCGGTAGTTTCTTATCTACTTCACCTGGGTGGTGGCGAAGTTATTAGTGGTGAGCGGGCTAATGTGATAGCCCTCTACGTTGTTGCGCATTGCGGTGAACATACGCGTGTGCGCCATGCTGATCCAAGGTTGGTCCTGGTTAAAGACTTCTTGGGCTTGCTCATAGAGCGCTGCGCGTTCCGCCGGGTTCACTTTAGCCCTGGCTTCATCGATCAGCGCCTGGAACTTCTCGTTGCACCAACGTGCGTAGTTTTCGCCGTTTTTGGCGGCCTCGCAACTGAGCATAGGCGTCAGGAAGTTATCCGGGTCGCCGTTATCGCCCGCCCATCCGGCAGACACCATGTCGTGCTCGCCGTTTTTCGCACGTTTGAGCATTTCGCCCCATTCCATGACGCGAATATCGACCTTGATCCCGACCTGGGCCAGGTCAGCCTGCATCATCTGCGCGCCGAGCATTGGGTTCGGGTTGGTTGGACCGCCGCCGTTACGGGTGAACAGGGTGAATGTGGTGCCATCCGGCACGCCGGCTTCCTTGAGCAGGGCGCGAGCCTTGTCCAGATCACGTGGCGGATTCTTCAGGTCGTGGTTGTAGCCCAGCAGGGTGTCCGGGTACGGATTGACCGCCACGGTCGCATTGCCTTTGCCAAACAGCGCGTTGACGTAGGCGGCCTTGTCGAAGGCGATATCGATGGCTTTACGGACGCGCACATCGCTCATGTATTTGTGCGAGGTGTTCATGGCGATGTACGAAACGGTCATCGCGTTCAGTTCATCGACACTCAGTTTGGCGTCTTTCTTGATGCTCGGGATGTCATCCGGTTTCGGGTACAGCGCAATCTGGCACTCGTTGGCTTTCAGTTTTTGCAGACGCACGTTGTTGTCGGTGGCGATGGCCAGGATCAGCGAATCAGCCGGTGGCTTGCCACGGAAGTAATCCGGGTTGGCCTTGAAGCGGACTTGAGCGTCCTTGTTGTAACGCTGGAATACGAACGGGCCGGTGCCGACAGGCTTGTTGTTCAGGTCGCCGGTCTTGTTGGCCTTGAGCAACTGGTCGGCATACTCGGCGGAGTAGATCGAGGAGAAGGCCATGGCGATGTCGGCCAGGAACGGCGCTTCGCGGCGGGTCAGGGTGAAGGTGACCGTGTTGTCGTCGATCTTCTCGACACTTTTGAGCAGCTCCTTGAAGCCCATGCTTTCAAAGTACGGGAAGCCCACGCTCGACAGCTTGTGCCACGGGTGATTCGGGTCCAGCTGACGCTGGAAGCTCCAGACCACGTCGTCGGCGTTCATGTCGCGGGTCGGCTTGAAGTATTCGGTGGTGTGGAACTTGACGCCTTTGCGCAGGTGGAACGTGTAGGTCAGACCGTCCTCGCTGATGTCCCAGGAATCGGCCAGTGCCGGAATCACTTCAGTGGTGCCGGGCTTGAAGTCCGCCAGACGATTGAAGATGGTTTCGGCCACCGCATCGGCTGTGACTGCAGTCGTGTACTGGACCATATCGAAGCCTTCCGGACTGGCTTCGGTGCAGACCACCAGGGGTTTGGCCGAGACGCCAACAGCGACACTCAGCAACGCGGCCGCGATGGCCGCACGTAGGGGAAGCATTTTCATCAAAGAACCCTCTGCAATCGGTTGAACTGAAGAAAACCAAACGGCCGACTCGTCATGAGTCAGCCGCAGGCGTGCGTTTTTACAGAATGTTGAACGGAATGGTGGTCACGAGACGGAACTCGTTGATGCTGCCGTCAGCCTGGTTCTCGCTGGCGCGGTGAGCGGTGTAGGTCGCGCGAACAGTGGTGGCCTTGAGTGGGCCGCTCTGCACGGCGTACGAAGTACCGATGCCGTATTCGTAATGGTGTTCGCCGTCCTGATTCTGGATACCGTCGTAACCCTTGCCTGCTACGCCTTCGTTGCCGGTGTAGTGGGTACCGTCGATGCCCCAGCCGCGAGCCTGGTAGATGTTGAATTTCAGGCCCGGCACGCCGTATTCGGCCATGTTCAGACCGTAGGCAATCTGGAAGGATTTCTCGTTCGGGCCGTTGAAGTCCGACAGCAGGGAGTTGGCCAGGTAGATGCCGTTGGTCTCGTGCAGGTAGTCGAAGTATTCGTTACCGTTCACTTCCTGGTACGAGAAGGTCAGGCTATGAGCCTGGTGAGTCAGGCCGAACGACAGGGAGTAGGTATCGTTGTCAATCTCGCCCAGTTTGGCCGAACCCGAATCAACGGTTTTGTAGTAGTTCAGGCCGGTGGTCAGGCTCACGACCTGGCTGTCACCCAACACGTGGCTGGCGCCAAAGTAGTATTGGTTCCACAGGTCTTCAGCCTGGGTGCCCCACAGACTGGTGGTCAGGCTGGCGAATGGTGTGTAGGTGATACCGGCGGTGTTGACGTGATCGGTTTCAGCATCCGAGTTGCCATATTCCGAGCGGAACTTGCTCAAGCTTTCTTCGGTACGCGGCGAAACGCGGTCAAAGGTCCCTGCATCGAAGGACAGGTTGTTCAACTCTTCGCTGTGGATCGCGACACCTTCGAAGCTCGAAGGCAGTGGACGGTTGCCGATCACATCGACTTGCGGGCTGCTGAAGTTCATGCGGCCAGCGGTCAGGGTGGTGTTGGAGACACGGGCCTTGACGTTGGCCAGGCCGATTTTGCTCCATTGACCTTGAGCGTCGCCGCCTTCTTTGGTCAGGGTACGGTTGTTGCCTGCGCCAGGACGAGTGCCCGGTGCGCCACCGTTGTTGGATGCCAGGTTCTCGCGATCACGTTCCAGAGCAATGGCGTTGTAGGCCGCTACTTCTGTGCTGAAACCCACGGTGCCTTCGGTGAAGCCCGAGTTGTACTTGACGATGGTGCCCTGGAGCCAGTTGATACGACGATCAGTCGGGGTCGCTACACCGTCTTTACGGTAAGTGAACTTTCCACCACGTTTCAGTTGTTCGTTGGCGTACCAGTTACGCGTGCTGCCGGTGACCGTACTGCCTTCGATAAAGCCCGTTGCATCGGCTTGAGCACTTTTGGTGTTAACCGTAACCGGGGTGAATTCCTGGCTTTGGGTTTCTGCGTACGCCGAGGCGGTTACGCTGCTGATGGCCAGGGCCAATAACGCGGTGCTGCTCAGTTTCATGGGGTGAAGCTCCTTTCTTTCTTTTATTAATGCCGGTCTTTTTTGGTGATCCGGCTATTTGGTTTTGAACTCATACAAGGCATCGCAAACGTTTGCTGTAGGCCGGATTGACGAATTACGGCAATACGCTTGCGTGAGGGCGAAATCCGCCCCCAGCGTTTTTGGCTAATCGGTTATTTTTCTATGCTGACGCCCGAGAACACGTTACGACCGAAAGGACTCACCTTGAATCCTTCGATTTTGGCGCTCAACGGCTGGTTAACCGTCGAGTGGGCGACTGGCGTAATCGGTACCTGCTGCTTGAGGTACTGCTGCGCCTGTTTGTAAAGCACGGTGCGCTGGTCGCGGTCGGTGACGACCTTGGCCTGCTTGATCAGCTTGTCGTAAGCCGGATCACACCACATGGAGTAGTTGTTGCCGCCAATGGCGTCGCAGCTGTAAAGCGTGCCGAGCCAGTTGTCCGGGTCCCCATTGTCACCGGTCCAGCCAATCAGGCTGACGTCGTGTTCGCCATTCTTGGTGCGCTTGATGTACTCGCCCCATTCGTAGCTGACGATCTTCACTTTGAGGCCGATTTTTGCCCAGTCGGCCTGGAGCATTTCGGCCATCAATTTGGCGTTGGGGTTGTACGGGCGCTGGACCGGCATGGCCCAGAGGGTAATTTCGGTGCCTTCCTTCACGCCGGCAGCCTTGAGCAATTCCTTGGCTTTTTCCGGGTTGTAGGCGGCGTCTTTAATGGTCTCGTCGTAGGACCATTGGGTCGGCGGCATGGCGTTGACCGCCAGTTGACCGGCGCCTTGATAGACGGCGTTGAGAATGCCTTGCTTGTTCACCGCCATGTCCAGCGCCTGGCGCACTTCGAGCTGGTCGAAAGGCTTGTGGCGCACGTTGTAGGCGATGTAACCGAGGTTGAAACCAGGCTTCTCGATGAGCTTGAGCGTCGGGTCGTTCTTCAGTGCGGTCACGTCGGCAGGGCGCGGGTGCAGGGTGATCTGGCACTCGTTGGCCTTGAGCTTCTGCACCCGCACCGAAGCGTCGGTGTTGATGGCGAAAATCAGGTTCTCGAGCTTGACCCGGCTCGGGTCCCAGTACTGCTTGTTGCCGGTGTAGCGGATGTTGGAATCTTTCTGGTAGCTCTTGAACACGAACGGCCCGGTGCCGATCGGCTTCTGGTTGATGTCGCTCGGCTTGCCTTCGGCCAGTAGTTTGTCGGCGTATTCGGCGGACAGGATGGCGGCGAAGCTCATGGCGATGTTCTGGATGAACGCGGCGTCCACGCTGTTGAGCGTCATGACCACGGTCAGCGGCCCGGTCTTCTCGACCTTGGCGATGTTCTTGTTCAGGCTCATCCCGTTGAAATACGGGAACTCGGTCGGATAAGCCTTACGGAAAGGTTGCTGTGGATCGAGCATGCGATTGAACGTGAACAGCACGTCATCGGCGTTGAAATCACGGGTCGGCGTGAAGTATTTGGTCGTGTGAAATTTCACCCCTTCGCGCAGGTGAAAAGTGTACTTGAGACCGTCCTCGGAAATATCCCAGCTTTTGGCCAGGCCAGGTACGACGTTGGTGGCGCCTTTTTCGAACTCTGCCAGTCGGTTGTACAACGGCTCGGCGGCGTCATTGTCGGTCGCGGTCGTGTACTGCGCGGTGTCGAAGCCAGCAGGGCTGCCTTCGGAGCAGAACACCAGGCTGTTATTGGCGGCCTGGCTGATAGAAGTGGCGGCCAACAGGCCGGTGCCCAGCAATGCGGATAAAACCAAGGTATGGCGCATGACGCTCCCTTTTCTCTTTCTCTAAGTGTTTTCAATGAACCGCCGTCTCGTCCGGGGACGTGGAGGCATCACTGATCTCAAGCCATGACAGGCAGCAATAACCGAGAGCCCACGCATGAACGGGTCAGGTCCCGACGGTATGAGCCGCGGGCCTGGCAGTAAATGCGTAGAGTCCTAAAGACTCGTAGGAAATGGCAACGCGTCCGACGCCGCTGTTGTAATACCCAGCGGAATTGGATGTAGGTGGTTTCCTACTTTCTCGGCAGATAGAACAACGGCGACGTCAAAAACGTCGCCGTTGCAAAACCTTATTTGCTGACGCTGACGCCGTAGAAGGAGTTCAAGCCAAACGGGCTGATCTTGAAGTCCTGCACGTTGTCGCGCATGGGTTGGAACACCGTCGAGTGAGCGATAGGTGTCATTGGAACGGCATCTTTGAGGACGTGTTGCGCCTGTTTGTACAGTTCGGTGCGCTTGGACTGATCGGTCGTGCGCTTGGCTTCTTTCACGATGCCGTCAAACTTCTTGTCGCACCACTTGGAGAAGTTGTTGCCTTGCAGCGAGTCGCAGCCGAACAGCACGTTCAGCCAGTTGTCCGGGTCACCGTTGTCGCCGCTCCAGCCAATCAGCATCGCGCCGTTTTCGCCGCCTTTGGAGCGCTTGATGTACTCGCCCCACTCGTAGGTCACGATCTTGGCTTTGATACCAACCTTGGCCCAGTCGGACTGCAGCATTTCAGCCATCAGCTTGGCGTTCGGGTTGTAAGGACGCTGCACCGGCATCGCCCACAGGTTGATCTCGGTGCCTTCCTTGATGCCGGCTTCCTTGAGCAGCTCTTTGGCTTTCTCAGGGTTGTACGGCGCATCCTTGATGGTGGTGTCGTAGGACCACTGGGTTGGCGGCATGGCGTTGACGGCCAGCTGACCTGCGCCCTGGTAAACGGAGTCAATGATCTGCTGCTTGTTGACGGCCATGTCCAGCGCTTGACGCACTTTCAGTTGGGCCATCGGGTTCGGCTGATCGCTGCCCTTGATCTTGTCCATCACGTTGTAGGCGATGTAACCCAGGTTGAAACCAGCCTGGTTAGGCACTTTCAGAGTCTTGTCTTCTTGCAGCGCCTTCAGGTCGGCCGGACGTGGGAACAGAGTGATCTGGCACTCGTTCTTCTTCAGCTTCTGGATACGCACCGACGGGTCGGTGGTGATGGCGAAGATCAGGTTGTCGATCTTGACGTCGTCAGGCTTCCAGTAGTCCTTGTTCCCGGTGTAGCGGATGTTGGAGTCTTTCTGGTAGCTCTTGAACACGAACGGACCAGTGCCGACCGGCTTCTGGTTGATGTCGGCGGCTTTGCCTTCTTTCAGCAGCTGGGCGGCGTACTCGGCGGACTGGATGGAAGCGAAACTCATGGCCATGTTCTGGATGAACGCGGCGTCGACTTCTTTCAGGGTGAACTTGACAGTTTTGTCGTCGACTTTATCGACCTTGGTGATGTTGGTGTCCATCCCCATGTCGGTGAAGTACGGGAATTCGGTCGGGTACGCCTTACGGAACGGATCATCCTTGTTAATCATGCGATTAAAGGTGAACAGCACGTCGTCGGCGTTGAACTCACGAGTCGGCTTGAAGTACGGGGTGGTGTGGAACTTGACGCCTTCACGCAGGTGGAAGGTGTAAGTCAGGCCATCATCGGAGATGTCCCATTTGGTCGCCAGACCAGGAATGACAGCGGTGCCGCCACGTTCGAACTGGGTCAAACGGTTGAACATGGTTTCTGCAGAGGCGTCGAAGTCGGTTCCGGTGGTGTACTGACCAGGATCAAAACCGGCCGGGCTCCCTTCGGAGCAAAACACCAGGTTAGTCGCTGCTTGGGCGAATGGTGCGCTAGCTAACAAGCTGGCGCCGACTAAAAACGGAATGACCGCGTGTTTAAGCATGGTGGCCTCATGATTTGTTGTCATTTTTGGAATTAGAGGACGACCTCGTGAGTCGTGCCTGCGGATACTTATGCAGGGGCCATACCCATTGCAAGATCCAGAGCGGCCACATGTCTTAAACAGTGGCACGAACGTACCTTAATGTCGCATATGTATAAATTCAGGCGCATTTGACCGTTTGCGCAGGTTTTTTCCAGTGCAAATCGCGCACCGACAGAGGGCGTCCGGGGCGCCTGGCGCACCCGGTTGGAGCGCGGTGTTACTTATTTATACCCACACCATAGAAGGGTGTGAGGCCAAACGGGCTGATCTTGAAGTCGGTCACTTCCTTGCGCAGCGGCTGGAACACCGTCGAGTTCGCAATCGGTGTGATAGGTACTTGTTGCTTAAGGATTTGTTGTGCCTGTTGGTACAAATTGACCCGTTGCTGTTTGTCAGTGGACACTTTGGCTTGCTGAATCAATTTGTCGTACGCCGGGTCGCACCACTTGGCGTAGTTGCTACCTTTCACCGCAGCGCAGCTGTAGAGCACGCCGAGCCAGTTATCCGGGTCACCGTTGTCGCCCGTCCAGCCGTAAATCATCGTGTCGTGTTCGCCGTTCTTGGCGCGCTTGATGTACTCGCCCCATTCATAGCTGACGATGTTGGCCTTGATCCCGATTTTCTCCCAATCCTGCTGGATCATCTGTGCCGACATCCGGGCGTTGGGGTTCGATGCGCGCTGCACGGTCATCGCCCACAAATCAATAGTGGTACCGGGTGCAACCCCTGCTTCTTTCAGTAGTGCCTTCGCTTTCGTCGGGTCGTGAGGCGCGTCCTTGATGCTCGGGTCATACGACCATTGGGCAGGAGGCAGGGCGTTCTGCGCCAGTTGGCCGGCACTTTGGTAAACGGCTTTGATGATCGCGGGTTTGTCGATGGCCATGTCCAGGGCCTGGCGTACCTTGAGCTGGTCCAGAGGTGGATGCGTCACGTTGTAGGCCAGGAAACCGAGGTTGAAACCGGCTTGTTTGAGCACGGTGAGATTCGGGTCTTTCTCCATGACTTCGATGTCTGCCGGGCGTGGGTAACCGCTGACCTGGCATTCGCCGGCCTTGAGTTTCTGCAAGCGTACGGCGGCGTCGGGGGTGATCGAGAACACCAGGTTGTCGATTTTCACGTCCTCGGGTTTCCAGTACGACTTGTTGGCGGCGTAGCGGATCTGCGAGTCCTTTTGATAGCGCTTGAACACGAACGGGCCGGTGCCGACAGGTTTCTGGTTGATATCCGCCGCTTTGCCTTCTTTTAACAACTGCGCTCCGTACTCGGCGGATTGCACTGAGGCGAAGCTCATGGCGAGGTTCTGGATGAAGGCCGCGTCGATGTTGTTCAGGTTGAAACGCACGGTGTGGTCGTCGATTTTGTCGACGCTCTTGATCGTTTTGTTCAGGTCCATGTCGGTGAAGTATGGCGACTCGGCGGGGTAGGCTTTTCGGAACGCATTTTCCGGATCGAGCAGGCGCTGGAAGGTGAACAGTACGTCGTCGGCGTTGAAGTCGCGGGTCGGGGTGAAGTAGTCGGTGGTGTGGAATTTCACGCCGTCGCGCAGGTGGAAGGTGTAGCTGAGGCCGTCCGTGGACACCTCCCATTTTGTTGCCAGACCGGGTTCGACTTCGGTGCCACCGCGTTTGAATTGGGTGAGGCGATTGAAGAGGGTTTCGGCCGAGGCGTCGAAGTCGGTGCCGCTGGTGTACTGGCTGGGGTCGAAGCCGGCGGGGCTGGCTTCGGAGCAGTAGACCAGGGTGGTGGCGGCTTGGGCGAGTGGGGCGGTCATTGCGAGGGCGAGAGCGAGCAGCAGTGGTTTGACGGTGGTTCTTTCCATGGAGTCCCCGAGGGTTTGGGTAGCGGTGTTTTTCTGAGAGTAGCGGTGTTGGCGGGTGTCGCGGAAATATCGTTTTTGGAGGGGGACCCCTCTATCTCGGCATATTCAAGCGGGTTGTCGGCTTGGCCGCCTTATAGCTGAGCAATATCTTGCTGCTGTGCTCGATTGATCGTTCCCACGCTCCGCGTGGGAATGCCGACTGGGACGCTCCGCGTTCCGCTTTTAAGCCTTCGGCAACTCCTAGGGGAATTGCGTGGATTTTGCTCTGGCATAAAAAAACGGCGATCACTTCCGTGATCGCCGTTTCTGTGAACGGGTTATCGAATCAAGGCATCAACACTTCAATCGACCCATCTGCGGTCATGCTGACCTGGCTGGTGCCAGCCTCAACTTCCGGCGTCACCGGCGCAGCGTCCATGCTTGCCGCTTTCATCATCATCGGCGCGCGCATGTACGGTTGTGGGTAACCGTTGCTGTTCAAGTTCAGGTTAACGATTTTGTACCCCTTGCCGCCCAATGCGTCGGTAGCCAATTGCGCACGGGCTTTAAATGCGCTGACAGCGTCTTTGAGCAGCGCATCTTCGCTGGCCTTGCGGGTTGGCGTCGCAATGGCGAAGTCCATGCCGCCCATTTTCAGGTCGGTGAGCAGTTCGCCGGTCAACTTCGACAGCGCGGCGAAGTCGGAGCTTTCCAGGCGCAGTTCGGCGCGTTCGCGCCAGCCGGTGATTTTCTGGCCCTTGGTGTCGTAGATCGGGTAGCTGTTGCGGCTGCCCTGGCGCAGGGTGACTTCCTTGACCTGTTTGGCCTGGGCCAGCGCTTTGTTCATGGTGGTGCTGACGTCGGCGGCGAGTTTGGCCGGGTCGGTGTTTTGTTCTTCGGTGTAGAGGGTCACGATCATCAGGTCGCGGGCGACTTCTTGACTGACTTCGGCGCGCAGGGCGATCTGGTTGTAATGAAGTTCGTCGGCAGCCAGGGCCGGGAGGCTGGCGACGGTGCCAGCGCTGAGGGCGAGAAGGGCGACGCTGCGGCGCAATGTGTGCATGAAAAGCTCCTTGGGCGGTGCGCAGGGGTATGGGGCCGAGCCTGCGTGAAACCATCAGACTCTAGCTTTTATGATCCGGTTCGCACAGTTACAACTTCTATACAGATCGACGCGATCTCTTGTAGCAGCTGCCGAAGGCTGCGTTCGAGCGCGAAGCGGTCGCAATTGGGCTGGCGCGTTTTGCATGAAGGAATAAGGTCTCAGGTTTTACGACCGCTTCGCGGCCGAACGCAGCCTTCGGCAGCTGCTACAAGGCTTTGTGTTGGCTGAAGGCCTGTGGCGGTTTGCCGCACTTTTGCCTGTCAGCCCCCGTGCTTGGTTATACTCCGTGCGATCCGCCTGGAGCGCTCATCAGGAGAGCTCATGCTCGCCCCCGTTCAAATCACTTCCGCAACTCGCCAGAATCTCTGGCGGCTGACGTTCATCCGCACATTGGTGTTGGCCGCTCAGGCCGGTTCCGTGGGCCTGGCCTACTGGCTCGACTTGCTGCCGCTGCCTTGGTTCCAACTGGCCGCGACCCTCGGTTGCTCGATGCTGCTGTGCGCGTTCACGGCGATTCGCTTGCGCACCTCATGGCCGGTTACTGAACTCGAATACGCCGTGCAACTGGCCTGCGACCTGTTTATCCACAGTGCCTTGCTGTATTTCTCCGGTGGCTCGACCAACCCTTTCGTCTCTTATTACCTGGTACCGCTGACCATCGCCGCCGTAACCTTGCCGTGGCGTTATTCGGTGATTCTGTCCGGCATTGCGCTGACGATGTACACCCTGCTGCTGGCGCGCTTCTATCCGCTGCAAACCTTCCCGATCGCTCGGGAAAACCTGCAGGTTTACGGGATGTGGCTGAGTTTCGCCCTGGCCGCGGCGGTCATCACCTTCTTCGCCGCACGCATGGCCGAAGAGCTGCGCCGTCAGGAAGAACTGCGCGCCATCCGTCGCGAAGAGGGGCTGCGTGATCAGCAACTGCTGGCCGTCGCCACCCAGGCCGCCGGTGCGGCCCATGAACTGGGCACGCCGCTGGCGACCATGAGCGTGTTGCTCAAGGAAATGCGTCAGGACCATCACGACCCGATGTTGCAGGACGACCTGAGCGTGCTGCAGGATCAGGTCAAACTCTGCAAGGAAACCTTGCAGCAACTGGTGCGCGCCGCCGAGGCCAACCGCCGCTTGGCAGTGGAGATGCAGGACGTCACTGATTGGCTCGACGAAGCGCTGAACCGCTGGCACCTGATGCGCCCGGAAGCCAGTTACCGCTTCCAGCGCCTGGGCCAAGGCGCCGTGCCGCGCATGGCGCCGCCGCCGGACCTGACCCAGGCGCTGCTGAATTTGCTCAACAACGCCGCCGACGCTTGCCCCGAAGGGCTGCAAGTGACGCTGGACTGGAATGCCGAAGACCTGACCATCAGCATCCGCGACCACGGCGCCGGGGTGCCGCTGGCCATCGCCGAGCAGATCGGCAAACCGTTTTTTACCACCAAGGGCAAAGGTTTCGGCCTGGGCCTGTTTTTGAGCAAGGCCAGCGTGACACGCGCCGGCGGCTCAGTGAAACTCTACAGTCATGAGGAAGGCGGCACGCTCACCGAGCTGCGCCTGCCCCGTGTCGCCCGAGGAGACGAACATGAGTGACGAGATCCAAGTCGAAGGCGAAGGCGAAGAACTGCCGCATTTGCTGCTGGTAGATGACGACGCAACTTTTACCCGGGTGATGGCCCGTGCCATGGCCCGCCGCGGTTTTCGCGTCAGCACCGCCGGTTCCGCCGAAGAAGGCCTGACCATCGCTCAGGCCGACCTGCCGGACTACGCCGCGCTGGACCTGAAAATGGACGGCGATTCCGGCCTGGTGCTGTTGCCCAAGCTGCTTGAGCTGGACCCGGAAATGCGCGTGGTGATCCTCACCGGTTACTCGAGCATCGCCACCGCCGTCGAGGCGATCAAGCGCGGCGCCTGCAATTACCTGTGCAAACCGGCGGACGCCGATGACGTGTTGGCCGCGCTGCTCTCCGAGCACGCCGACCTCGACACGCTGGTGCCGGAAAACCCGATGTCGGTGGATCGCCTGCAGTGGGAACACATCCAGCGCGTGCTGACCGAGCACGAAGGCAACATCTCCGCCACTGCCCGCGCCCTGGGCATGCACCGCCGCACGCTGCAGCGCAAACTGCAGAAGCGTCCCGTTCGTCGCTGAACGGGCGCTGAACGATTATCGCCAGCCCTCGCGAGGAACCGAACCGATCATCTATGATCGGTTCGTGTGTGTTCTTTTCTTTATCGAGCCTTATCCATGAATCAGAACGCTGAATATTCCGCGGTCAATGATGCTGTGCGCGGGCAGTTTTTTCGCAAAGTCTGGGCGATGACCACGCCTTACTGGCGCAGCGAAGAGAAGGGCAAGGCCTGGACGTTGCTGATCGCCGTGATCGCGCTGTCGCTGTTCAGCGTAGCGATTTCGGTGTGGGTCAACAGTTGGTACAAGGACTTCTACAACGCCCTGCAGAAAAAGGACGAAGCGGCCTTCTGGCAGTTGATCCTGTATTTCTGCGGCATTGCGGCGGTGGCCATTCTCGGCGCGGTGTATCGGCTCTACCTGACGCAGATGCTGACCATCCGCTGGCGGGCCTGGCTCACCGAGAAGCACTTTGCCCGTTGGCTCGACAACAAGAATTACTACCAGCTGGAGCAGGGCGGTTACACCGATAACCCGGACCAGCGGATTTCCGAAGACCTCAATAAATTCACTACCAACACGCTGGGCCTGGGGCTCGGGTTGATTCGCAACATCGTCAGCCTCGTCTCGTTCTCGATCATTCTGTGGGGCGTGTCCGGCAGTATCGAAGTATTTGGTTTCACCATTCCCGGCTACATGTTCTGGTGCGCGCTGGTTTACGCGGCGGTTGCCAGTTGGCTGACGCATTTGATTGGTCGCCGCCTGATCGGCCTCAACAACAACCAGCAACGCTTCGAGGCCGACCTGCGTTTCTCCATGGTGCGGGTTCGCGAGAATGCCGAAAGCATTGCGCTGTACAACGGCGAGCCGAATGAGAACCGCCGCTTGAGCAGCCGGTTCGGGATGGTCTGGCACAACTTCTGGGACATCATGAAAGTGTCCAAGCGCCTGACCTTTTTTACTTCCGGTTATGAGCAGATCGCCGTCATCTTCCCGTTCATGGTCGCCTCGCCGCGTTACTTCGCTGGCAAGATCGAGCTGGGTGAGCTGATGCAAATCAACTCGGCGTTCGCTAACGTCCAGGACAATTTCAGTTGGTTCATCACCGCGTACCAGGACCTCGCCGAATGGCGCGCCACCTGTGATCGTCTGCTGAGTTTCCGTCAGGCCATGACCGACAACGAAGAGCGTGCGCCGGCGATTGATGTGCAAAACCAAGGCTCCGCGTTGAAGGTGCATAACCTTGGCCTTGATCTGGCCGACGGTCGTCACCTGCTGAGCAACGCCGACATGACCGTGGAGGAGGGTGAGCGCGTCATGCTCAGCGGTCGCTCCGGCAGTGGTAAATCCACGTTGTTCAGAGCAATGGGTCATCTGTGGCCGGCGGGCCACGGCAGTATTCGACTGCCGACGGGGCGTTATCTGTTCCTGCCGCAAAAACCTTATTTGCCAATTGGCACGCTGCGCGAGGCGCTGAGTTATCCACAGGCTGGCGATACGTATTCGCACGAGCGCTACGTTCACGTGCTGGAAGCCTGTCGTTTACCGCATCTGGTGTCGCGTCTTGATGAAGCCAATCACTGGCAGCGCATGTTGTCGCCGGGTGAGCAACAGCGTCTGGCCTTTGCCCGTGCGCTGCTGTATGGACCGCAATGGCTGTACATGGACGAGGCGACCTCGGCGATGGACGAAGAGGACGAGGCGTCGCTGTATCAGACTTTGATCGATGAGATTCCGGGGTTGAGCATTGTCAGCGTCGGGCATCGCAGCAGCCTGAAGCGCTTCCATCCACGGCATGTTCGTATCGAGAATGGCCATCTGGTGGACCAGACCGTGACTGCGTAAACCCCTCCGCCCTACCTGTGGGGTGGATTTTGTGGTGAGGGGATTTATCCCCTCGCCACAGGTCGCGCCTACCGGGGCGGGGTGATCGTACAACCGCGTTGAGCTATGATGCGGTTTCAGCCGCAACTTTCGAGAAAGACGTTCACCATGGAAAACCCGATCGACGCACCACGCCTCCCTCGCAAGCGCCGCAGCCTCGCTCAGGAACTGGTGACGGTGCTGTCCGAGCAGATCCGCGACGGTCACCTCAAGCGTGGCGACAAGTTGCCCACCGAGTCGGCGATCATGGATGCCCATGGCGTCAGCCGCACCGTGGTGCGCGAAGCGATTTCCCGTTTGCAGGCCGCAGGCCAGGTTGAAACCCGCCACGGCATCGGTACTTTTGTACTCGACACCCCAAGCCCAAGCGGTTTCCGAATCGACCCGGCGACGGTGGTCACGCTGCGGGATGTACTGGCGATTCTGGAACTGCGCATCAGCCTCGAAGTGGAATCCGCCGGCCTCGCCGCGCAGCGCCGCAGCCCTGAGCAACTGGCGTTGATGCGTGCTGCGCTGGATGCATTGAATGAAAGTGTTTCCCATGCCAGCGATGCCGTAGCGTCCGACTTCCAGTTCCACCTGCAAATCGCCCTGGCGACCGGCAACCGCTATTTCACCGACATCATGACCCACCTGGGTACCAGCATCATTCCGCGTACGCGCCTCAACTCCGCGCGCCTGGCCCATGACGACCAACAGCACTACATGAATCGCCTGAGCCGTGAGCACGAAGAGATTTACGACGCGATTGCTCGTCAGGATTCGGATGCGGCGCGGGCGGCGATGCGCTTGCATCTGACGAACAGCCGCGAGCGGCTGCGTCATGCGCATGAAGAGGCTGAGGCGCAGCGGGGTTAAGGCTTAGGTTTATAAAGCTCGGTTTCAAGTGTGACGCGTTCGATCGGTTGATCGATTTCGAAAGGGATGGTCAGCGTTCTTTTGGTGACGATGTACTGATCATCGAGACCTTCGAATTGCAATACGTCCGTCGCATAAATAATGCCGTCGAACATGAAGTTCTGACGTTTGCCGATGGGATGCTTCAACGTATAGGTAATGTTCACGCTCTACTCCTGCTTACTTAATGAGGTCGCTCAAACTAGGAGCAACCCCTCAGTCAACGATACTGTAAGAATTACTAGTTACGACGAACGGTCTGAAGCAAAAGAACAGCCATTCAATCGCACATTTGATCAGCGAGTGATTCAGTTTTAGCCCAACTCCTGGCACCGGGCTTGGCACCAAACACGGGTCAGTCGATGCGGTTGCACCTGACCAATAGCCGCGAGCGGCTGCGCCATGCTCATGAAGAAGCGGAGGCGCAGCGCTCATTGCTGTTTAGCGTTCGAGGCGAACCTTTAGCACCGGGGATTGAACCGGGTTACTGGATGCGCTGGTCACCGTGTAATGCAGCTCGGCAGTGGCACCTGGGACCAGGCCTTTTTCAAAGGCCTCTTTCTTAATCAAGAATTTGATAGGTTTCCCGACCTCCCCGGCTGTCAGCGTGTGCTGTTCCTGCCAGTTATTACCCGTAGAAGTGCTTACCGTAAGTTTGACTACATCTCCTGCCTTAGCATTTGGGTATGGTTCAACCTTGCCAGGTGTCGGGTCTGGCAAGTTGTGAACGTAAAGAATGTTGCCGACGGCGTCTGGAAGCACCGGTGCAGGCAAGGTTTTCAGTTGTGCAGTCATGATCAAAATCCTTTTAGCAATCAATCAAACCGTTTGAAAGACGCGAACTGAAACGCTTCGCTGACGGAGCCGGTTCGTTAACTCCGGAACCATTTAGGCCGCAGCGACAGTTGTTCGGCTACTGTCAGAAATTACAGTGCCGACGAATGGTAGGTGAAGTGGGCTGACGAATTAGATCGTTCCCACGCAAAGCATGGGAACGATCAGGTGCGGGGAATCAGCCGGTCCTGAGAATCGAACGATCCACCCTCACGGCCCACTCAGAAGCCCCGGCCTTGGCATCGAACGCCACATGCCCATGCTCATCAACCACCGCCCGAGCAATTGGCACTCCCTTGACCAACAACTCCAACGGCGCACCCTTCAGCGATTGGCCCGAAGCCAATTCCAGTTTCAATTTGATAGTCATCATCGATCTCCTTATCAGGCAACGTTGCCAGTGGGTTTGTAATCCTTGAGCAGCAAATAAGTGCTCCAGCCCCACCAGTCATCCACGGTGGCGGTGTCGTTCAGGTTGTTGACGTCCTTGCGTCGCAACACCTTGTTGCCCTCGACCTTGAACAACGGCGAGAAATTACCCGTCGGGTTCAGGACCGCTTGAAGATCAGGCAGTTTTTTTAACGCAGCAAAGCTGCCGGCCGACGGTGCGATCCCGCTGAGATAAGCCGCAAACACTTCATCCGCCGACACCTGAACCGCCTGATTCACCTGGGCGCGATTGGCGCTGTCGATGGCGTCGAAGTAGCGCTTGTCCCCATACGCATGCCATTGATCGCCGTTGCTATTGCGCACATTGAGGCCGAATTTGCTGTCTTCGTCGTGCATGAAACGCGTGATCAACGAACCCAGATCGCTGGGTGTAACCACCGCGGCCAATTGTTTGCGCGGCACTCGCAGGTGGCCGGCGGAAAACAGGTCGGTCAGGTAGTGATCGGCAAAAGCGTTCATCGCATAGGCCTGCTCCAACTGCTTTTCATCGCCGCTGGCGTGGGCCTGCACCGCTTGTTGCACCGCCGCGGTGTGACCGGCGATATATGCCAGCAGTGCCCATTCGGCGAAGTGATCGGCATTGTTGGCGGCCAGTTTCAGGTAGCGCCCCAATGGAAACAGCGCCGAGACGACACTGCCGCCGCCGGTGATTTTGTTCCACTCTTCCGACAACGTATCACCGAGGGCGTCATACGCTTCGTGAGGTTGTTTACCGTCCTTGATCGCCTGCTTGATCGCGGCGATTTCCTTTTGCATGACGCCGAGGATCAGCTTGGCCTCAGCGTTAGAAGCAGGCAGCACGGCTAGCGAGTTGAAGGCATTGGTAAAACGCTGGATTCGGTCGGCGGCCGTCGCGCCTTCGCTGATCGGTTGATCGGGAATTCCATAGAAATCACCCCCCAGCGCAACGACCTGGCCATAGGTCAGCGCCAGCCCATTGGGTAGATGCAACTCCACCTGCGAAGCCGGGATAGCAGGTGCGTCTTTGACGAAACGCAGCAGGGTGCTGTCGCCGATGGCGGTGTGTTCGCCACCCTCGAACCTCAGCTGTGGCTTGCTTTTCAGGGCTTTACCGGAGGCTGTGGGTAGCGACGCGGGAAGAGCAGACGCAGCGTTGTGATGATCAGCAATCTGCAAGACCACGTGCTGGCTTTCCCCGATGAGAGGGATGCCATGTTCGGTAAAAAGATCATCCAGTTCGGCGATGACCTGTTTCGGTTTTTCCTTCGGTTGTGCGTGTAGACCTGACATTTCTATCTCCTTGATATGTCGTCGGTACGATCAAAAAATAACTGTATGTATATACAGCTGTCTGGATCATAGATGAGAAATTTCCTACGTCAAGAAAATACCTTTCCGACTCAAATTCTGCGGTTGGCGATGAAATGCAGTTGACGGTTATTTTTTAAGTTGTACGATGACCTACAACTTCGGCGCAGGCTGAACGGTTTACTCACACACACATACGTTGCTACCAGGGTGTTCGAATAATGAATCCACAAGAACTGAAGTCCATCCTCTCCTCCGGTCTGCTGTCTTTCCCGGTTACCGATTTCAATGCTCAGGGCGACTTCCATCGCGCGGGCTATATCAAACGTCTCGAATGGCTGGCCCCATACGGCGCCACGGCGTTGTTCGCCGCGGGCGGCACCGGTGAGTTCTTCTCTCTGGCGGCCAGCGAATATTCGGAAATCATCAAGACCGCCGTCGACACCTGCGAAACCAGCGTGCCGATTCTGGCCGGCGTTGGCGGCTCGACGCGTCAAGCCATCGAATACGCACAGGAAGCCGAGCGTCTGGGCGCCAAAGGCCTGTTGCTGCTGCCGCACTACCTGACCGAAGCCAGCCAGGACGGCGTTGCCGCCCACGTTGAGGCTGTGTGCAAATCGGTAAAAATCGGCGTGGTGGTTTACAACCGCAACGTCTGCCGCCTGACCGCGCCGCTGCTGGAACGTCTGGCCGAGCGCTGCCCGAACCTGATCGGCTACAAGGATGGCCTGGGCGATATCGAGTTGATGGTGTCGATTCGTCGCCGCCTCGGTGATCGCTTCAGCTACCTGGGCGGTTTGCCGACCGCCGAAGTGTACGCCGCTGCCTATAAGGCGCTGGGCGTACCGGTCTACTCCTCGGCGGTGTTCAACTTCATCCCGAAAACGGCGATGGATTTCTACCACGCCATTGCCCGCGAAGATCACGCCACCGTCGGCAAGATCATCGACGACTTCTTCCTGCCGTACCTGGACATCCGTAACCGCAAAGCCGGTTACGCCGTGAGCATCGTCAAGGCCGGGGCAAAAATTGCCGGCTATGACGCAGGTCCTGTGCGTGCACCGCTGACCGATCTGACCGGCGAAGAGTACGAAATGCTCGCCGCGCTGATCGACAAGCAAGGTGCGCAGTAACAACCCGATTAAACAAGGCCGCTGAGTATTCAGCGGCCTTTTGCGTGAGGAGATTTGTTGTGGCTGATACAAAGCGTTTTGATAATTACATCAACGGTGAATGGGTTTCGGGTAGCGATTACTCCACCAACATCAACCCGTCCGAACTGACCGACACCATTGGCGAGTACGCCAAGGCTGATCTGGCTCAGGTTCACGCGGCCATCGACGCCGCTCGCGCCGCGTTCCCGGCCTGGTCGACGTCGGGCATCCAGGCTCGCCACGATTCGCTGGATAAAGTCGGCACTGAAATCCTTGCTCGCCGCGAAGAACTCGGCACCTTGCTGGCTCGGGAAGAGGGCAAGACCCTGCCTGAAGCCATCGGCGAAGTGACCCGCGCCGGTAACATCTTCAAGTTCTTCGCCGGTGAATGCCTGCGTCTGTCCGGCGATTACCTGCCGTCGGTACGTCCGGGTGTGAACGTCGAAGTGACTCGCGAAGCGCTGGGTGTGGTCGGTCTGATCACGCCATGGAACTTCCCAATCGCGATCCCGGCGTGGAAAATTGCCCCGGCCCTGGCCTACGGCAACTGCGTCGTGCTGAAGCCGGCTGATCTGGTGCCGGGTTGCGCCTGGGCGCTGGCCGAAATCATCTCCCGCGCCGGCTTCCCCGCCGGCGTGTTCAACCTGGTGATGGGCAGCGGTCGAGTGGTTGGCGATGCGCTGGTTCAGAGCCCGAAAGTCGACGGCATCAGCTTCACCGGTTCGGTGGGCGTCGGTCGTCAGATCGCGGTCAGCTGCGTTTCGCGCCAGGCCAAGGTTCAGCTGGAAATGGGTGGCAAGAACCCGCAGATCATTCTCGACGACGCCGACCTCAAGCAAGCGGTCGAGCTGTCGGTACAGAGTGCGTTCTACTCGACTGGCCAGCGTTGCACCGCCTCGAGCCGCTTCATCGTCACCGCCGGGATTCACGACAAGTTCGTCGAAGCCGTGGCTGAGCGCATGAAGTCGATCAAGGTCGGTCACGCGTTGAAAGCCGGCACCGACATCGGTCCGGTCGTCTCGCAAGCGCAGCTTGAACAGGACATGAAGTACATCGACATCGGCCAGTCCGAAGGTGCACGTCTGGTCAGTGGCGGCGGTCTGGTGACCTGCGATACCGAAGGCTATTACCTCGCGCCAACCCTGTTTGCCGACAGCGAAGCCGCGATGCGCATCAGCCGTGAAGAGATCTTCGGCCCGGTGGCCAACGTGGTTCGCGTAGCGGATTACGAGGCCGCGCTGGCCATGGCCAACGACACCGAATTCGGTCTGTCGGCGGGCATTGCCACCACGTCGTTGAAGTACGCCAACCACTTCAAGCGCCACTCCCAGGCCGGGATGGTGATGGTCAACTTGCCGACGGCAGGCGTGGATTACCACGTTCCATTCGGTGGGCGTAAAGGTTCATCCTATGGGTCCCGCGAGCAAGGTCGCTACGCGCAAGAGTTCTACACGGTCGTGAAGACCAGCTACATCGGCTCCTGACAGGAAACATCGCGGTATCGGCATCGATACCGCAACAGCTCCACCCGCGCATAAAAATAATCAGTGGGAGTACATCTACATGCAAGCGACCAAGCCGACCCACGTCCGCTATTTGATTTTGCTCATGCTTTTTCTGGTGACCACGATCAACTATGCCGACCGGGCTACCATCGCCATCGCGGGCTCCAGCCTGCAAAAAGACCTCGGCATCGACGCGGTCACCCTCGGTTATATCTTCTCTGCATTCGGTTGGGCCTACGTGGCCGGGCAAATTCCCGGTGGCTGGCTGCTGGACCGTTTCGGCTCGAAAAAAATCTACGCGCTCAGCATCTTCACCTGGTCGCTGTTCACCGTGTTGCAGGGTTATGTCGGTGAGTTCGGCATGTCCACGGCGGTGGTTGCGCTGTTCATGCTGCGCTTCCTGGTGGGCCTGGCCGAAGCGCCATCCTTCCCCGGTAACGCGCGCATCGTTGCAGCCTGGTTCCCGACCGCTGAGCGCGGTACGGCGTCGGCGATTTTCAACTCGGCGCAATATTTCGCTACCGTGTTGTTTGCGCCGCTGATGGGTTGGATCGTTTACAGCTTCGGCTGGCAGCACGTGTTCATCGTCATGGGCGTGATCGGCATCATCTTCTCGGGGATCTGGCTGAAGGTTATCCACAGCCCGCGTCAGCATCCGATGATCAATGACGCCGAGTTCAAACACATCGCTGATAACGGCGGCATGGTCGACATGGACCAGGACAAAGGCAAAGGCAAAAAGGCCGACGGTCCGAAGTGGGACTACATCCGCCAGTTGCTGACCAACCGCATGATGCTCGGCGTGTACCTGGGCCAATACTGCATCAACGGCATCACCTACTTTTTCCTGACCTGGTTCCCGGTGTACCTGGTGCAAGAACGCGGCATGACCATCCTCAAGGCCGGTTTCATTGCCTCGTTGCCGGCGATCTGCGGCTTTATTGGTGGTGTGCTCGGCGGCGTGATTTCCGACTACCTGCTGCGCAAGGGCCATTCCCTGACCTTCGCCCGCAAGGCGCCGATCATTGCTGGCTTGCTGGTCTCCAGCAGCATCGTGGCCTGCAACTACGTTGACGTTGAATGGATGGTCGTCGGCTTCATGGCCCTGGCATTCTTCGGTAAAGGCGTGGGTGCGCTGGGTTGGGCCGTGGTGTCTGACACCTCGCCAAAACAGATCGCCGGTCTCAGCGGTGGCTTGTTCAACACCTTCGGCAACATCGCTTCGATCACCACCCCGATTGTCATCGGCTACATCATCAGCTCCACCGGTTCGTTCAAATGGGCGCTGGTGTTTGTCGGTTGCAACGCACTGGTCGCAGTGTTCAGTTACCTGGTGATCGTTGGTCCGATCAAACGTGTGGTACTCAAGGAACCGCCAGTCAGCGGTCCTGAAACCAACAACAAATTATCTGAAGCGCATTCCTGAGGAGCGGCGTCATGCAGTTGATTGAACATTCCGACTCGCCGCGCTACATCCGCCTGCACGAGCGGGACAACGTAGTGATCGTGGTCAATGACCAAGGCGTGCCGGCCGGTACCGAATTTCCGGACGGCCTGGTCACCGTGGATTTCGTACCACAGAGCCACAAGGTCACCCTGGAAGACATTCCCGAGGGCGGCCAGGTGATTCGTTACGGCCAGACCATCGGCTACGCGTTGCAGCCGATTCCGCGCGGCAGCTGGGTCAAGGAAGATCAACTGCGCATGCCCACCGCGCCACCGCTGGACAGCTTGCCGCTGTCCACCGAAGTGCCGGCGGCGCAGGCACCGCTGGAGGGCTTCACGTTCGAGGGTTATCGCAACGCCGACGGCACCGTCGGTACGCGCAATATTCTGGGGATCACCACGACGGTTCAGTGCGTCACCGGCGTGCTGGACCATGCGGTCAAGCGCATCAAGGACGAGTTGCTGCCCAAGTACCCGCACGTTGACGACGTGGTGGCGCTGACCCACAGCTACGGCTGTGGCGTGGCGATTACCGCGACTGACGCGTACATCCCGATTCGTACCGTGCGCAACCTGGCGCGCAACCCGAACCTGGGTGGCGAGGCGTTGGTGATCAGCCTGGGCTGCGAGAAATTGCAGGCCGGACAGGTGATGCACGAGAACGACAGCTCGGTGGATCTGAGCGATCCGTGGTTGTACCGCTTGCAGGATTCCAGTCACGGTTTCACCGAGATGATCGAGCAGATCATGGCGTTGGCCGAGACCCGTTTGAAGAAGCTCGATCAACGTCGCCGGGAAACGGTGCCGGCGTCCGAGCTGATTCTTGGCATGCAGTGCGGCGGCAGCGATGCGTTTTCCGGGATCACCGCCAACCCGGCGTTGGGCTATGCCTCGGACCTGTTGTTGCGCGCGGGTGCGACGGTGATGTTTTCCGAAGTCACCGAAGTGCGCGATGCGATTTACCTGCTGACTTCACGTGCGGAAACAGAAGAGGTCGCTCAGGAACTGGTGCGCGAGATGGACTGGTACGACCGTTACCTGGCCAAGGGTGAAGCGGATCGCAGCGCCAACACTACGCCGGGGAACAAGAAGGGCGGGTTGTCGAACATTGTCGAGAAGTCGCTTGGCTCGATCGTCAAATCCGGCAGCAGCGCGATCAACGGGGTACTTGGCCCTGGCGAGCGCTTCAAGCGTAAAGGGCTGATCTTCTGTGCGACCCCGGCCAGTGACTTTGTCTGCGGGACGTTGCAATTGGCGGCGGGGATGAACCTGCACGTGTTCACCACCGGGCGTGGTACGCCGTATGGTTTGGCGATGGCGCCCGTGGTGAAGGTGTCGACCCGGACCGAGCTGGCGCAGCGCTGGCCGGATTTGATCGACATCGATGCCGGGCGGATTGCGACCGGACGGGCGTCGATTGAGGACCTTGGCTGGGAGTTGTTCCACTACTACCTGGATGTGGCCAGCGGGAAAAAGCAGACGTGGGCGGAGAAGCACAAGCTGCATAACGACATCACCTTGTTCAACCCTGCGCCGATTACTTGAGATAGGTTTTGGATTCAAAGTCCACCCCTCACCCCAACCCTCTCCCCAGAGGGGAGAGGGGGAAAGGGGGCCGATCTCCATGATTTTCAAAACCTGAGTTCGGCTGGCACTTTCAGGTCGATGTAGCTCCAAGATCACCTCGGTCAGTCCCCTCTACCCCTTGGGGCGGTCCGACGTTTCGGGAGGGTTAGGGTGAGGGGTGGTTTTAACTGACACGAAAGATCCAATGCGGCTTTAGCTCCATGGGTGGCTTATCATTAGCCCCCTAACGACGCTCACCCAAGGTTACCCCCGGCATGCTGGCTATCTTCCTCGAAACCCTGAACATCACCGCGCCGGTGTTTGCCATGCTGTTTCTGGGGGCGCTGCTCAAGCGCATCGACTGGATCAACGACAACTTCATCCACACAGCGTCGGCCTTGGTGTTCAATGTCACCATGCCGGCGTTGTTGTTTCTGGGCATCCTGCATGCCGACCTGCACGCCGCGTTGCAACCGGCGCTGCTCATCTACTTCTCGCTGGCGACGCTGGTGTGTTTTGCCATCGCCTGGGGCTGGGCGATCTGGAAGTGCCCGCGGGAAGATCGGGGGATTTACACCCAAGGCGCCTTTCGCGGCAACAACGGGGTCATCGGCCTCGCACTGGCTGCAAGTATGTACGGCGACTACGGGATTTCCCTCGGGGCGATTCTCGCGGCGTTGGTGATCCTGTTTTACAACACGCTCTCGACAATCGTGTTGGCGGTGTACAGCCCGGTGATCAAGTCCGACCCCTGGAGCATCTGCAAAAGCGTGATGGTCAATCCGTTGATCATCAGCGTGTTTGCGGCGGCGCCGTTTGCCTACTTCAAGATCAGCTTGCCGGGATGGCTGGAGACGTCCGGCCAATACCTGGCGCAAACCACCTTGCCGTTGGCGTTGATCTGCATTGGCGGCACGCTGTCGCTGGCGGCCCTGCGCAAAAGCGGCAACATGGCGCTGAGCTCAAGTCTGGTGAAGATGATCGGCCTGCCGGTCCTGGCGACGCTGGGGGCGTGGCTCTGGGGTTTTCGCGGTGCGGAGTTGGGGATTCTGTTTCTGTACTTCGGCAGCCCGACCGCCGCGGCCAGTTTTGTCATGGCCCGTCAGGCCAATGGCAATCATGAACTGGCGGCAGCGATCATTGTGATCACCACGTTGATGGCGGCGATCACCACCAATGTCGGGATCTTCCTGTTGCAGTGGGGCGGGTGGATTTAGCCCGGGGATTTTGTGTTGTCCTTCAGGGCCTCATCGCGAGCAGGCTCACTCCTACAAGGTATGTGATCGACACAAAACCACTGTAGGAGTGAGCCTGCTCGCGATAGCAATCGACTCGACACCCAAGATGTCTGGCGGTTACTCAGGCCTCTGGTAGCTATCGATCACTTCCTGCGCCGCGCGAAACGCATCGATCGCCGCCGGTACACCGGCATACACCGCGCAATGCAACAGCGCTTCACGAATCTCTTCCACGGTGCAGCCATTGTTCAGCGCGCCGCGCACGTGGCCTTTCAATTCCTGCGGGCACTTCAGCGCGGTCAGGGCGGCGAGGGTGATCAGGCTGCGGGTTTTCAATGGCAAACCTTCGCGGTTCCAGACGCCGCCCCAGGCGTGTTCGTTGACGAAATCCTGCAGCGGTTGAGTGAATTCGGTGGCATTGCCCAGCGCGCGGTCGACGAAGGCGTCGCCCATCACTTGGCGGCGGACTTCAATCCCAGGCTTTTTATCATCGGTCATGGCAATTCCTTATTGTGGTGTTGGCGACGCCAGGCGCGCAGCGACGTGAACAGCAAATACGCCACCAGCGCCGGCAGGACAAAAAACAGCATCAGGTGTTCAAGCTTGCCGGCCAGCGGCATGCCGGTGGTGAACGACACCACGTGCAGACCGTAAGCCAGATACAAACCCAAAAACAGCAGACCTTCGGCGCGGGTCACCCGGTAGCCGGAATAGAACGCCGGCAGACACAATGTCGCGACGCCGAGCATCACCGGCAAGTCGAAATCCAGGGCATTGGGCGATACCGACAACGGCGAAGGCGCGATCAATGCGGTGAAGCCCAGCACGCCCAAGAGGTTGAACAGGTTGCTGCCGATCACGTTGCCCACGGCGATGTCGCGCTGGCCGCGCAAGGCGGCGATCAACGAGGTCGCCAGTTCCGGCAGGGACGTGCTGACGGCAACGATGGTCAGGCCGATGATCCGCTCCGACAATCCCAGATCGGTCGCGACCGAAACCGCCGCGCCCAACAGCAAGTGACCGGCGTAGACCAGCATCGCCAAACCCACGGCGATCATCAGCAGGCTGCTGAACCATGGCGCTTGCGGGACTTCGTGGGTCGTCGATTGCGGGCGGGTCGAGTGCCGCGACTGGCGCAGCAGCAGGCCCAGATACAGGGCCAGTGCCGCGAGCAGCATCACGCCATCGGTGCGGGTCAGTTCTTCGTTCCACGCCAATACGAACACCAAAAGACTGGCGCCGATCATCAGCGGAATATCCAGGCGCACCAGTTGCCGTGAAACCCGCAGCGGGATGATCAGTGCCGAGAGCCCGAGGGTGACGAGGATGTTGAAGATGCTACTGCCGATCACGCTGCCGACGGCGATGTCGGCGTTCTCTGCCAGGGTCGCTTGCAGGCTGACCGCCATCTGCGGTGCGCTGCTGCCGAGGGCGACGATGGTCAGGCCGATAATCAGCGGTCGTACATGCAGGCGCGCGGCGAGGCGTACGGCGGCGCGCACCATCAGTTCGGCGCCGGCGATCAATAACAGCAAGCCGCTGAGCAATTCAATCACGCTGATCAGGGGTAAATCGGCAAGTCCGAAAATGGTCAGCGCTCCATCTGTCAGTCGTCGAGGGCTTGCACGCGAACCTTCGCGGTGCCGCTTTTGAGCATACCCAGTTGTTCGGCCGCTTCATGTGAAACATCGATCAGACGCCCACGGGTGTGCGGCCCGCGATCATTGATGCGCACTACACAGGACTTGTCGTTGTTCAGATTGGTGACCTTCACCCGCGTGCCGAAGGGCAACTGACGATGGGCGGCGGTCAGGGAATTCTTGTTGAAACGCTCGCCACTGGCGGTGCGTTTACCTTGGTGCTTGGCGCCGTAATACGAAGCAACGCCGGTCTTGTCATAGCCGTGTGGATCGATGACATCGGTGCTGGCGCAACCGGCCAGCAGAGAGAGCAGGGCGCAGGTACTGAGCAGACGCTTCATTCAAAGGTTCCCAAAATAAATGTGGCGAGGGAGCTTGCTCCCGCTGGTCTGCGAAGCAGACCCAAATCGGCAACCGCATTCTTTCTGGAAGAGTGCATCAGCTGACTTTGCGACCGCTTCGCGGCCGAGCGGGAGCAAGCTCCCTCGCCACAGGGGAATGAGCCAGGCTTTAAATCTGGCTCCATTCTCATCAGCCTTCGAGCTTGCTTTTCAGCAGTTCGTTAACCTGTTGCGGGTTGGCCTTGCCTTTGGAGGCTTTCATGGCCTGGCCGACGAAGAAGCCGAACATCTTGCCGCGTTTGGCTTCGTCTGCCGCGCGGTACTGTTCAACCTGTTCGGCATTGGCCGCGAGCATCTCGTCCAATACTGCCGAGATCGCACCCGTGTCGGTCACTTGCTTCAAGCCGCGCTTGTCGATGATCTCGTCCGCGCTGCCTTCGCCGTTGGCCATGGCTTCAAACACCACCTTGGCGATCTTGCCGGAGATGGTGTTGTCGGTGATACGCAGCAGCATGCCGCCCAGTTGCTCGGCCGAGACCGGCGACTGATCGATGTCCAGGCCCTGTTTGTTCAACAGGCTGCCCAATTCAACCATCACCCAGTTGGCCGCCAGCTTGGCGTCGCCGCCGATGCTCACGACTTTCTCGAAGTAGTCGGCTTGCTCGCGGCTGGTGGCCAGGACGCTGGCGTCGTAGACCGACAGACCGAACTGCGCCTGGAAGCGCTCGCGTTTCTGCGGCGGCAATTCAGGCAGGGTGGCGCGTACGTCGTCGAGGAACGAGTTCTCGATGACGACTGGCAGCAGGTCTGGATCGGGGAAGTAACGGTAGTCGTTGGCTTCCTCTTTACTGCGCATCGGACGAGTTTCGTCCTTGTTCGGATCGTACAGACGAGTCTGCTGGATCACCCTGCCGCCGTCTTCGATCAATTCGATCTGACGTTGCACTTCGGTGTTGATCGCCTTCTCGATGAAACGGAACGAGTTGACGTTCTTGATCTCGCAGCGCGTGCCGAATTCAACCTGGCCTTTTGGACGGATCGACACGTTGCAGTCGCAACGCAGCGAGCCTTCGGCCATGTTGCCGTCGCAAATGCCCAGGTAGCGGACCAGTGCGTGGACAGCCTTGACGTAAGCCACGGCTTCCTTGGCGCTGCGCATGTCCGGCTCGGAAACGATTTCCAGCAGCGGCGTGCCGGCGCGGTTCAGGTCGATGCCGGTGGCGCCGCTGAATTCTTCGTGCAGGCTTTTACCGGCGTCTTCTTCCAGGTGCGCGCGGGTGATGCCGACGCGTTTGACCGTGCCGTCTTCCAGCGCGATGTCCAGGTGGCCTTTGCCGACGATCGGCAATTCCATCTGGCTGATCTGGTAGCCCTTCGGCAGGTCCGGGTAGAAATAGTTTTTACGGGCGAACACGTTGTGCTGGCCGATCTCGGCATCAATCGCCAGACCGAACATCACCGCCATGCGCACCGCTTCCTGGTTCAGCACCGGCAATACGCCGGGCATGCCGAGGTCAACCAGGCTGGCCTGGGTGTTCGGCTCGGAACCGAAAGTGGTGGAGCTACCGGAAAAGATTTTCGACCGGGTGGTGAGCTGGGTGTGAATCTCCAGCCCGATCACGACTTCCCATTGCATGTGTTTCTCCTCAGAAGCCGGTTGGGGTGCGGGTGTGCCAGTCAGTATTCAGCTGGTACTGGTGCGCAACGTTGAGCAAACGGCCTTCCTGGAAATACGGGGCGAGCAATTGCACGCCGACCGGCAGACCATCGACAAAACCGGCTGGCATGGACAAGCCCGGCAGACCGGCGAGGTTGGCGGTGATGGTGTAGACGTCTTCCAGGTACGCAGCAACCGGGTCGCTGCTCTTGGCGCCGAGCTTCCAGGCCGGGTTCGGCGTGGTTGGGCCGAGGATGATGTCGACCTCATTGAAGGCCGCCATGAAGTCGTTCTTCACCAAACGGCGAATCTTCTGCGCCTTCAGGTAGTAAGCGTCGTAGTAACCAGCGGACAACGCGTAGGCGCCGACCATGATCCGGCGCTGCACTTCCGGGCCGAAACCTTCGCCACGGGAACGCTTGTACAGGTCGATCAGGTTTTTCGGGTCTTCGCAGCGATGGCCGAAACGCACGCCGTCGAAACGCGACAGGTTGGAAGACGCTTCTGCCGGGGCGATCACGTAGTACGCAGGGATCGCGTGCTGCATGTTCGGCAGGCTGATTTCCTTGATCACGGCACCGAGCTTTTTCAGCTCTTCGATGCTGGCCATGATCAGGTCGGCGATACGCGGGTCGAGACCGGCGCTGAAGTATTCCTTCGGCACGCCAATGCGCAGGCCTTGCAGCGAACCGTTGAGGCTGGCGCTGTAATCCGGCACGGGCTCATCGATGCTGGTGGAGTCTTGCGGGTCGAAACCGGCCATGCCTTGCAGCAGGATGGCGCAGTCTTCGGCCGTGCGAGCCAACGGGCCGCCCTGGTCGAGACTGGAGGCGTAAGCGATCATGCCCCAGCGCGAAACGCGACCGTACGTCGGTTTCAGACCGGTCAGGTTGGTAAACGCGGCCGGCTGGCGGATCGAGCCGCCGGTGTCGGTCGCAGTGGCGGCCGGCAACAGACGAGCGGCAACGGCCGCGGCCGAACCACCGGACGAACCGCCGGGCACGTGTTCCAGGTTCCACGGGTTTTTCACGGCGCCGTAGTAGCTCGACTCGTTGGCCGAACCCATGGCGAATTCGTCCATGTTGGTCTTGCCCAGGGTCACGGCCCCGGCAGCGGCCAGTTTGGCGACCACGGTGGCGTCGTACGGTGCTTTAAAGTTGTCGAGCATCTTCGATCCGCAGCTGGTGCGGATGCCCTGAGTGCAGAACAGGTCTTTGTGGGCGATCGGCGCACCGAGCAGGGCGCCGCTCTCACCATTGGCCCGGCGTGCGTCAGCGGCTTTCGCCTGCTGGAGCGCCAGGTCTTCGGTGAGGCTGATGAAACTGTTGAGCTGCGGATCGAGCTGGGCGATGCGCGCCAGCAGGACTTTGGTCAGCTCTTCGGAAGAAAACTTTTTATCGGCGAGTCCGCGGGCGATCTCGGCCAGAGTCAATTGATGCATTGCAGGCTCTTTCCCTTTAGTCGATGACTTTCGGAACCAGGTACAGGCCGTTTTCGACCGCTGGTGCGATGGACTGATAGGCCTCGCGATGATTGGTCTCGGTCACGACGTCTGCACGCAGGCGCTGGCTGGCTTCCAGTGGGTGGGCGAGCGGCTCGATACCGTCGGTATTGACCGCCTGCATTTCGTCGACCAGCCCCAGAATGCTGTTCAGGGCCGAAGTGATGTGTGGAAGATCGGCATCATTAAGGCCAAGACAGGCCAGATGAGCGATTTTTTCCACGTCGGAGCGTTCAAGCGTCATGGGATTCTCCAGTGGAAGGAAAACAGAACGGATGCTATCCGTGTGTTAGATTGTCGGAACACTACCGCATTTCTACGGTCATAAGGCCGCGATTGTGGGGGTTGGTGCACAGAAAAGCGGCCAATTTAACATATTGGCGCCTTGCCCAAAATCCCTGTCGTTGTTAGAGTTTGCCGCACTTTTTTACCCACGCGTTGCCTAGGGTCCCTTTCCCATGTTCAAGAAACTGCGTGGCATGTTTTCCAGCGATCTTTCCATTGACCTGGGCACTGCCAACACCCTTATTTACGTGCGCGAGCGCGGTATCGTCCTGAATGAGCCATCGGTTGTGGCTATTCGGACACACGGTAACCAGAAAAGTGTCGTTGCTGTCGGCACCGAGGCCAAGCGCATGCTCGGCCGTACGCCGGGCAACATTGCTGCCATTCGTCCGATGAAGGACGGCGTGATTGCCGACTTCAGCGTCTGCGAAAAGATGCTGCAATACTTTATCAACAAGGTTCACGAAAACAGCTTCCTGCAGCCTAGCCCTCGTGTGTTGATCTGCGTTCCGTGCAAATCCACCCAGGTTGAGCGTCGTGCCATCCGTGAGTCGGCCCTCGGTGCCGGTGCCCGTGAAGTGTTCCTGATCGAAGAGCCAATGGCTGCTGCGATCGGTGCCGGCTTGCCGGTTGAAGAAGCTCGCGGTTCGATGGTTGTCGATATCGGTGGCGGTACCACTGAAATCGCGCTGATCTCCCTGAACGGTGTGGTTTACGCCGAGTCCGTACGGGTTGGCGGCGACCGCTTCGACGAAGCGATCATCACTTACGTGCGTCGCAACTACGGCAGCCTGATCGGTGAATCCACCGCTGAGCGGATCAAGCAGGAAATCGGTACTGCCTACCCGGGCGGCGAAGTTCGCGAAGTCGACGTTCGCGGTCGCAACCTGGCCGAAGGCGTTCCACGCGCATTCACCCTGAACTCCAATGAAGTGCTGGAAGCTCTGCAAGAGTCCCTGGCCACCATCGTTCAGGCTGTGAAAAGTGCGCTGGAGCAATCGCCTCCGGAGCTGGCTTCCGATATCGCCGAGCGTGGCCTGGTACTGACCGGTGGCGGCGCCTTGCTGCGTGACCTCGACAAGTTGCTGGCCCAGGAAACCGGTCTGCCGGTAATCGTTGCCGAAGACCCGCTGACCTGTGTTGCTCGCGGCGGTGGCCGTGCGTTGGAAATGATGGATAAACACACCATGGACCTGCTGTCGAGCGAGTGATCTCGCCCGACGCCTCTATGCTGTTGGCGCGCAGGCAGCACTTTGCAGTGCTGCCTGTTGGCGTTTATCTTCTGTCAGTCTGCATCCAGGCCGGTTTGATGCCGTATGAATAAAGAGAACATTTGCCTGGGAGGAGCGGCTTATTAAACCGCTTTTCACCAAAGGGCCTTCACTGGGCGTGCGCTTGTTGGTGCTGGTCGTGCTATCGGTCGCGTTGATGGTGGTCGATGCCCGCTTCACACTGCTCAAGCCAGTGCGTAGCCAGATGTCGCTGGTACTGATGCAGTCTTACTGGATCACCGACCTGCCGCAGCGGCTATGGCAGGGTGTGGCCAGCCAGTTTGGCAGCCGTACCGAGCTCGTCGCCGAAAACGAAAAACTCAAAACCGAAAACCTGCTGTTGCAGGGCCGCATGCAAAAGCTTGCCGCCCTCACCGAGCAGAACGTTCGGCTGCGCGAGTTGCTCAACTCTTCCGCGCTGGTCAACGAGAAGGTCGAAGTGGCCGAATTGATCGGCATGGACCCCAACCCCTTCACCCATCGCATCATCATCAATAAAGGTGAGCGTGACGGTGTGGTCCTTGGTCAGCCGGTGCTGGATGCCCGCGGCCTGATGGGCCAGGTGGTCGAGTTGATGCCGTACACCTCTCGTGTTCTGCTGCTGACTGACACCACTCACAGCATTCCGGTGCAGGTGAACCGTAACGGTCTGCGGGCGATCGCCAGCGGCACCGGTAACCCGGAACGCCTGGAGCTGCGTCATGTGGCCGATACCGCCGACATTAAAGAAGGCGATCTGCTGGTCAGCTCCGGTCTGGGTCAGCGGTTCCCGGCGGGTTATCCGGTAGCGACGGTCAAGGAAGTGATTCACGATTCCGGTCAGCCGTTCGCTATCGTGCGCGCCGTGCCGACCGCCGCCTTGAACCGTAGCCGTTACCTGCTGCTGGTGTTCACCGACGGTCGCACAGCCGAAGAGCGCGCCAACGAAGCTGCCCAGGCTCAAGAAGCCTTGGACCAGCACGGTGGTGGGCCGATCATTCCAGCGACAGTACCGAAACCTGCCATGGTCCCGGCTGCTGTTGCTGCGCCCGTGGCTCCGGTTACGCCGACGACTGCCCCTACTGCCCCTGCTGCCACAACCCCGCCCAAACCTGTGGCAACTCATTCTGCTCCTGCGAAACCTGCGGCCAGCAAGCCGCCCGCGACGCAACCTGCGGCCGCTAAACCGCCAGCCACGACACCCGCTGCCGCGAGGCCTGCAGCCAAACCGCCTGTCTCTGCGCCGGCTACCACTGGGGGACGAGAATAATGGTGGGTGCTACTGCCTCCCGAAACGGCTGGATGGTCTGGCTGACATTCGCTATAGGCATGCTGCTCAGCGTTTCGCCGCTGCCGCAATTCATGGAAATTCTCCGTCCGCTGTGGCTGGCCCTGCTGCTGGCATTCTGGGCGTTGGCCATGCCGCAGAAAGTCGGGATGGTCACCGCGTGGTGCCTGGGCCTGGCTGAAGATGTGCTCTATGGCACGCTGCTGGGCCAGAACGCATTGATCCTGACGCTGATCACGTACCTGGTGCTGGCGCTGCAACAACGCCTGCGCATGTTCCCGATGTGGCAACAGAGCCTGGTGATCCTGGTGATCTTCGGCCTCGCGCAGCTTGTTCAACTATGGCTCAGCGCCCTGACCGGCAATCGTCAGCCGACGCTGGCGCTGGTCTTGCCGGCACTGGTCAGCGCATTACTCTGGCCGTGGATCAGCTACGGTTTGCGCGGTTTGCGTCGGCGCTACAAGATCAATTAATTCGGTCAGGCATTTGCCCGCACCTCGACAAGGGAGATGTCTTGATGAAAATGTTGTACCTCGCCTCAGGCTCGCCGCGTCGGCGTGAACTGCTCACGCAGATCGGCGTGCCGTTCTCCGCCATCAGCGCGGACATCGATGAAACCCCTTTAGAAAATGAATCCCCTTCGGCCTATGTCGAGCGCCTGGCGCGTGGCAAAGCCGAGGCCGGGTGCAGGACCGTCGTGTCCGCCACAGATTTTTGTGTGCTGGGCGCCGACACCGCCGTGGTGCTGGACGGAAAAATTCTCGGCAAGCCGGTTGATGAAGCCGAGGCGTGCGCCATGCTTATGATGTTGTCCGGGTGTGAACATGAAGTCCTGACGGCGATTGCGGTGCGAGAGGGTGAGCGTTGCGAGTCTCGGGTGGTGAGCAGTCTGGTGCGTTTTCGCAACATCAGTCGCGATGAAGCGGTGGCTTACTGGGCCAGCGGCGAGCCGCAAGACAAGGCTGGCGGCTACGGCATTCAAGGACTCGGCGCGGTGTTTGTCGCCGGGCTCAATGGCAGCTACTCGGCGGTGGTCGGGTTACCGCTGTGCGAAACCGCTGAGCTGCTGGGCCATTTCGGCATACCCTGTTGGCAAACCCTTAACGCGCGTTGAGCGTCGTACTGACAAGATGCGGCCATTATCGTGAACATGCCTGAACGAGACCCTGCCATGAGTGAAGAGATCCTGATCAACATCACGCCGATGGAATCGCGCGTGGCGGTGGTTGAAAACGGTGTTCTGCAAGAGGTCCACGTCGAGCGCACGCAAAAGCGCGGGATCGTCGGCAACATCTATAAAGGCAAGGTCGTGCGGGTATTGCCCGGCATGCAGGCGGCATTCGTCGACATCGGACTGGACCGCGCCGCGTTCATTCACGCCTCGGAAATCTCCCTGCGCGAAGGCCCTGCGGTCGAGAGCATCAGCGCTCTGGTTCACGAAGGCCAGAGCCTGGTGGTGCAAGTCACCAAGGACCCGATCGGCTCAAAAGGCGCACGCCTGACGACTCAGTTGTCGATTCCCTCGCGTTATCTGGTGTACATGCCGCGCACGGCACACGTCGGCATTTCGTTGAAGATTGAAGACGAGGCCGAGCGTGAGCGTCTCAAACAAGTGGTCACTGATTGCGTGGCCAAAGAAGGCATCCAGGAGGCCGGTGGCTTTATCCTGCGCACCGCAGCCGAAGGTGCCGGTGCCGATGAAATCCTCATGGACATCCGCTACCTGCGTCGTCTCTGGGATCAGATCAACGAGCAGATCAAAACCATCAGCGCGCCGAGTGTGATCTACGAAGACCTCGGCCTGGCGCTGCGCACCTTGCGTGATCTGGTGAGCCCGAAGATCGAGAAGATCCGGATCGACTCCCGGGAAACCTTCCAGAAAACCACACAGTTCGTCGCCGAGCTGATGCCGGAAATCGCCGATCGTCTTGAGCATTACCCGGGCGAGCGACCGATCTTCGACCTGTACGGCGTCGAAGACGAAATCCAGAAAGCCCTGGAGCGCAAAGTCCCGCTGAAGTCCGGCGGTTACCTGGTGGTCGATCCGGCGGAAGCCATGAGCACCATCGACGTCAACACCGGGGCGTTCGTCGGTCATCGCAACCTCGAAGAAACCATCTTCAAGACCAACCTCGAAGCCGCGACCGCTATTGCTCGTCAGCTGCGCCTGCGCAACCTGGGCGGGATCATCATCATCGACTTCATCGACATGGAAGATGAAGAGCACCAACGCCAGGTGCTGCGCACACTCGAGAAGCAACTGGAGCGCGATCACGCCAAGACCAACATCATCGGCATCACCGAGTTGGGCCTGGTGCAGATGACCCGCAAGCGCACTCGCGAAAGTCTTGAACAAGTGCTGTGCGAGCCGTGCAGCAGCTGTCAGGGCCGCGGCAAGCTCAAGACGCCTGAAACCGTTTGCTACGAGATTTTCCGCGAAATCCTCCGGGAAGCTCGCGCCTATCAGGCGGAAGGCTATCGTGTATTGGCAAACCAGAAAGTGGTCGACCGTTTGCTCGATGAAGAATCGGGCAATGTCGCCGAGCTCGAAGGTTTTATTGGACGCACCATCCGGTTCCAGGTGGAAACCATGTACTCCCAGGAACAATACGACGTGGTGCTGCTCTGAATCACTGTCTTTCAACCCTGTTAGAACGGCTGGCCTCAGCTTTTTGCAGTATTTTTGCCATGGGAGCCAACTGACATGGAACGTCTGACACGCATTTTAGCCGCACTGACCCGCTGGGGTCTGGGGCTGTGTGCGTTGGTATTGGTGTTGATGGCGTTGTACGTCAGCCTCGGCCGAGAGCTGACGCCGCTGGTGGCCGAGTACCGTGCCGAAGTCGAGGCCAAAGCCAGCGCTGCCTTGGGTATGCCGCTGAATATCGGCGAACTGGAAGGCAACTGGAGCGGCTTTGCGCCGATCATGCTGGCTCACGACGTGATGGTCGGCGAGGGTGCTAATGCCCTGCGTCTGGATCAGGTACGCGCGGTGCCGGATCTTTGGGCCAGTCTGATGGCTCGCGAAGTGCGCATCGCTCACCTGGAACTCAGCGGCCTGAAGATCAGCCTCAAGGAAAGCGAGGACGGTCATTGGGCGCTGGAAGGTTTGCCGGTGCAGCAGGATCAGCCGCTGGATCCTGAGCAATTGCTCAATCGCATGCAGATGGTTCAGCAACTGTCGGTACTCGATAGCCAGGTCACTTTGCAGCCACTCAAAGAGCAGCCGCTGACCCTGACTTACGTCGGTCTGAATCTGAAAACCGGCGTCTCCCGCCAGCGACTCGACGCCCGTTTGACCCTGCCCGACGGACAACCGGTGGCCATCAGTCTGCGTACCCGTCTGCGCGCCAGCGAATGGAAAGACGGCGAGGCCGAAGCCTATTTGAGCCTGCCGCAAAGCGACTGGTCGAAATGGCTGCCTGAGCGCCTGACCCAACAATGGAATTTTTCCGAGATCAAGGCCGGCGGCGAGCTTTGGGTGAACTGGAACAAGGGCGCCCTGCAAAGTGCTGCGATTCGCTTGAACGCGCCGCAACTCAAGGGTGCGTACGCCGAACGCAAGCCGATCCAGATCAACAATCTGGCGCTCAACGGCTATTTCCAGCGCAGTTCCGAAGGCGCTCTGATCACCCTGGATTCGCTGGCCATGAGCCTTGGCGAGACCCGTTGGGAATCGCACCTGCAACTCAAACAAAACGTGGCGACCGACAAGACTGAAGAGCTTTGGCATCTGCAAGCCGACCGCCTCGATCTCACCCCGATCACCCCGATACTGAATGCCTTGGGGCCGCTGCCCGAAGGCGTTGCTACGGCCGTCGAGCGACTCAAAGTGACCGGTGGCCTGCGCAACGTGCTGATCGACTTCCGGCCCAATGCCACCGACGACAGCAAATTCAGCTTTGCCGCCAACCTGGATCGGGTCGGCTTCGATGCCTATCACGGCGCTCCGGCGGCACGAAATGTCAGTGGCAGTATCAGCGGTGATCTGGGCGGTGGCGAGCTGCGCATGGACAGCAAGGATTTTTCCCTGCACCTGGACCCGATCTTCGCCAAGCCATGGCAGTACATTCAGGCCAATGCCCGACTGACCTGGAAACTTGATAAAGAAGCCTTCACCTTGATCGCGCCGTACCTGAAGGTGCTGGGCGAGGAGGGCAAGATAGCCGGCGACTTCCTGATCCGCCTGCATTTCGACCACACCCAGGAAGACTACATGGACCTGCGGGTCGGTCTGGTGGACGGCGACGGGAGCTACACCGCCAAGTACTTGCCGACAATGCTCAGCCCGGGGCTCGACGAATGGCTGCGTACGGCGATTCTCAAAGGTGCGGTGGACGAAGGCTTCTTCCAGTACCAGGGTTCGTTGAACCACGGGGCCGCCGATACGGATCGCAGCATCAGCCTGTTCTTCAAGGTTCACGACGCCGAACTGGCCTTCCAGCCAGGCTGGCCACATGTCAGCAACGTCACGGGTGACGTGTTTGTTGAAGACAGCGGTGTGCGGATCCTCGCCAGCAAGGGGCAGTTGCTCAATACCCAGGTCAGCGACATTTACGTCAATATTCCCCATGTGCCAGCGGGGCAAAGCGTCCATCTGTTCCTCGACGGCGGATTCGCTGGCGGGTTGGGCGATGGCCTGAAGATTCTCCAGGAAGCGCCGATCGGCACCGCAGCCACCTTTGCCGGTTGGGAAGGCGAGGGCGATCTGCGGGGCAAACTGAAACTGGACATTCCATTGGTCAAAGGCGAGCAGCCGAAGATCCTCGTCGACTTCAAGACCGCCAACGCCCGTCTGAAACTGGCCGAGCCAACCCTGGAGCTGACTCAGCTCAAGGGTGATTTCCGTTTCGACAGCACCAAGGGTTTGAGCGGGCAAAACATCACCGCGCGCGCGTTCGATAAACCGGTTACTGCACAGATTTTCGCCGATGGCGGCCCCGGCAACCTCAAGACTCGCGTCGCTGCCTCGGGCCAGGTCGAGGTCAAGAAACTGACTGACTGGCTGAGTGTGACTCAGCCGTTGCCAGTGTCCGGTGTGATCCCTTATCAGCTGCAACTGAATCTTGATGGGCCCGACAGTCAATTGATGGTCAGCTCCAGCCTCAAGGGCGTAGCAATCGATTTGCCGGCACCGTTCGGCATGGCGGCCGACGTCGGCCGCGACACCACGTTCCGCATGACCCTGCAGGGGCCAGAGCGGCGCTACTGGGTCAACTACGGTGAGCTGGCGAACTTCACGTTTGCGGCACCGCCCGGCAATTTTGCCGATGGTCGTGGCGAGTTGTTCCTGGGTGGCGGTAATGCCGTGCTCCCCGGCGCCAAAGGCCTGCGGGTGCGCGGTGTGCTGTCGGAACTGGATGTCGGCCCCTGGAAGGACCTGGTAGACAAGTACGCCGGCCAGGATCCGGGCGGCAACGCCAAACAGTTGCTCAGCAGCGCTGATTTGCAGATTGGCATGCTCAGCGGTGTCGGCACTACGCTGGATCAGGCTTCCGTACAGTTGAACCGCAAACCTGCAGCGTGGGCCTTGCAGCTCGACAGCCAACAGGTCAAGGGCAGCGCCAGCATCCCCGATGCGAAAGCCGCGCCGATTGCGATCAATCTGCAATACGTGCGTTTGCCGGCGCCAGACCCGACGGTCCTGGCCGACGAAAACTCGCCAGATCCGCTGGCCTCGGTGGATCCGACGAAGATCCCGGCACTGGACATCACCATCAATCAGCTGTTCCAGGGCAAGGACCTCGTCGGGGCCTGGTATCTGAAAGTCCGTCCGACTGCCAAGGGCATTGCGCTTAATACGCTGGATCTGGGCCTCAAGGGCATTCTTCTGCAGGGCAGCGGTGGTTGGGAAGGTGTGCCCGGTTCAAGTAGCAGTTGGTACAAGGGCCGGATCAGCGGCAAGAATCTCGCCGATGTACTGAAGGGCTGGGGCTTTGCGCCGAGTGTCACCAGCGAAAATTTTCATATGGATGTCGATGGTCGCTGGCCGGGTTCGCCGGCCTGGCTGGCCACCAAGCGGTTCTCCGGCACCCTTGATGCGTCGCTGAATAAAGGCCAGTTCGTTGAAGTCGAGGGCAGCGCCCAGGCCCTGCGGGTATTTGGCCTGCTCAACTTCAACTCCATCGGCCGCCGACTGCGTCTGGACTTCTCCGACCTGTTCGGCAAAGGCTTGAGTTATGACCGGGTCAAAGGCCTGCTGGTCGCGACCAACGGCGTTTACGTGACCAAGGAGCCGATCCAGATGACCGGTCCGTCGAGTAATGTTGAGCTCAACGGCACGCTGAACCTGGTGGGTGACCAGATTGATGCCAAGTTGATGGTGACGTTGCCTGTGACCAACAACCTGCCGATTGCCGCGTTGATCGTCGGTGCACCGGCTATCGGCGGCGCGCTGTTCCTGATCGATAAGCTCATCGGTGACCGTGTGGCGCGCTTCGCCAGCGTCCAATACACCGTCAAGGGGCCGTGGAAAGAGCCGAAAATCACCTTCGACAAGCCTTTTTGACGCTCTTTTTCAAAAGCCACGTCTCGGGCCGATGGAGTAGCATGGCCATACGTAGCGGCGCAGCTCCCCTGTAGCAGCTGGCGAAGCCTGCGTCCGGCTGCGCAGCAGTCGTAAATCCGGGATGCACGGTTTATCTGAAAGACCGCGGTGTCTGATTTTACGACTGCTGCGCAGCCGGACGCAGGCTTCGCCAGCTGCTACACAGGTCGGTGTACGGATTTAAAGAAGGAAAGGCCATGTCTTTTGCGGTGATTCAAATGGTCAGCCAGAGCGATGTACTGGCCAATCTGGCCCAGGCCCGTCGGCTGCTCGAGCAAGCGGCGGCCGGTGGTGCGCAGCTTGCCGTACTGCCGGAAAACTTCGCTGCGATGGGCCGTCGCGACATCGCCGACATCGGCCGCGCCGAGGCCTTGGGCGAAGGTCCGATCCTGCCATGGTTGAAACAGACCGCCCGCGACCTCAAGTTATGGATAGTGGCCGGCACATTGCCGTTGCCGCCGGTGGATCAACCGACGGCCAAAGTGCATGCCTGCTCGCTGCTGGTGGATGACCACGGCGAAACCGTTGCACGGTATGACAAGTTGCACCTTTTCGACGTCGATGTGGCGGACAATCGCGGGCATTATCGCGAATCCGATGACTATGCTTATGGCAGTGGGGTAGTCGTGGCGGACACGCCCGTCGGTCGAGTCGGGCTGACAGTGTGTTACGACCTGCGCTTCCCGGAGCTGTACAGCGAATTACGCGCGGCCGGTGCGGAGTTGATTACCGCGCCGTCGGCCTTTACCGCGGTGACCGGCGCGGCGCATTGGGATGTGTTGATTCGCGCGCGGGCCATCGAAACTCAATGTTATGTGCTCGCGGCTGCCCAGGGTGGGACGCATCCGGGGCCGCGAGAAACCTGGGGTCATGCCGCAATCATCGACCCGTGGGGACGTGTGCTGGCGCAACAGCACCAAGGCGAGGCCGTGCTGCTGGCCGAACGCGATAGCAGCGAACAGGCGTCCATCAGGGCGCGGATGCCGGTGTCCAGTCACCGGCGCTTTTTCTCGCAGGGCGCACAGCGACCTGCCTCAGAACGATGAATTTAAGGCGTAAAGCATATGAGCGAGTTGTTGTCCTCAGTCAGTGAACACCTCCTGGCGCCCGGCGGCGTAACGATCGAGAGCCTGCAAGGTGTGCTCGGTGATCTGGCCGGCCCGGGCATCGATGCTGCCGACCTGTATTTCCAGGGGCAGATTTCCGAGTCCTGGGCGCTGGAAGACGGGATCGTCAAGGAAGGCAGCTTCAATCTCGACCAAGGTGTCGGCGTGCGTGCGCAATCGGGTGAGAAAACCGGTTTTGCCTACAGCAATGCCATTACTCTCGAAGCCCTCTGTGCCGCGGCCCGTGCTGCACGTTCGATCTCCCGCGCCGGCCAGAACGGCACGGTGCAAGCCTTCACGACCCAGGATGTCGCCCAGTTGTACGGGCCGGACAACCCGCTGGAAGTGATGACCCGTGCCGAGAAGGTCGAACTGCTCAAGCGTATCGACGTTGCGACTCGCGCACTCGACCCGCGTATCCAGCAAGTCACCGTGAGCATGGCCGGCGTCTGGGAGCGAATCCTCGTGGCTTCCACCGACGGTGGCCTGGCCGCGGATGTACGGCCGCTGGTGCGCTTTAACGTCAGTGTGATCGTCGAGCAGAACGGTCGCCGAGAGCGCGGCGGTCATGGCGGTGGCGGTCGTACCGATTACCGTTATTTCCTCAGCGATGACCGCGCCATGGGCTACGCCCGTGAAGCGCTGCGTCAGGCGCTGGTGAATCTCGAAGCCATCCCTGCGCCGGCCGGTACGTTGCCAGTGGTGCTGGGGTCCGGCTGGTCCGGCGTGTTGCTGCACGAAGCGGTCGGCCACGGTCTGGAAGGCGACTTCAACCGCAAGGGCAGTTCGGCCTACAGCGGGCGCATGGGCGAGATGGTTGCGTCCAAGCTTTGCACCATCGTCGATGACGGCACGCTGGCCGGGCGTCGCGGTTCCCTAAGCGTCGATGATGAAGGCACCCCGACCGAGTGCACGACACTGATCGAAAACGGCGTACTCAAAGGCTATATGCAGGACAAGCTCAACGCCCGCCTGATGGGCGTGGCCCGCACCGGCAACGGTCGCCGTGAATCCTACGCGCACCTGCCGATGCCGCGCATGACCAACACCTACATGCTGGCCGGCGAAAGCGACCCGGCGGAAATCATCGCCTCGGTGAAGCGCGGTATCTACTGCGCCAACCTCGGCGGCGGTCAGGTGGACATCACCAGCGGCAAATTCGTGTTCTCCACCAGCGAGGCGTACCTGATCGAAGACGGCAAAATCACTGCCCCGGTCAAAGGTGCGACGTTGATCGGCAACGGGCCGGAAGCGATGAGCAAGGTGTCGATGGTCGGTAACGATCTGGCGCTGGACAGCGGCGTGGGGACGTGTGGCAAGGATGGGCAGTCGGTGCCGGTGGGTGTCGGCCAGCCAACGCTGAAAATCGATGCGATCACTGTGGGTGGCACAGGATCGTAAAAGGATGGAGCTTCGGGTGAGCCGCTTGGCGACTCACCCGATTCGAGATTTAACGCAGACCGCGTTGAGTCTCGTCCAGCTCACGGATGTACTTGAAGATTTTACGGCTCGATGCCGGTGGCTTGTTGGTCGCCAGTTCGTGCTGGGCCTGACGGATCAGGGAGCGCAATTGCTGACGATCAGCCTCCGGGTAGTCGACCACGAACTTCTCCAGGACCGCATCGTCGCCCGCGATCAAGCGATCGCGCCAGCGTTCCAGGCCATGGAAACGTTCGTTGTACTGCCGGGTGGAGGCATCGAGTTGATCGAGCAGAGTCAGAATGGCGTCAGTGTCCTGATCGCGCATCAGTTTGCCGATGAACATGAGGTGCCGTTTACGCGCGATATTCGCGGTGTGCTTGGGCGCATCGGCCAATGCCCGGCGCATAGCGTCGGTCAACGGCAGTTTTGCCAGCAAGTCAGGCTTGAGCGTTGTAAGGCGCTCGCCGAGGTCAACCAGAGCATGAAGCTCGCGTTTAACCTGGGATTTGCTTTTTTCTCCCGTATCGAGGGAGTCGTCGTAAGAATCAACCATGGTGGCCGTCCGCAAAGAAACGCCGCCATGATAACCAGTCGGGGGCCGCTTGTCCGGCCCGGTCGCTCGAAGGCCCTAGCCGAAAGCAGAATTTGAGTGGAGAACAGCATGAGTGCAGTTGAAAGCGTCGGCCCACAAGCGTTGCCGGCACTGCAAGAACAAGTCGAGCAGATCATCGCTGAAGCCAAGCGCCAGGGTGCCAGTGCCTGTGAAGTGGCGGTGTCCCTGGAGCAGGGCCTGTCCACCTCGGTGCGTCAGCGTGAAGTCGAAACCGTCGAATTCAACCGCGATCAGGGCTTCGGCATCACCTTGTACGTTGGCCAGCGCAAGGGCTCGGCCAGCACGTCCGCCAGCGGTCCGGAGGCGATTCGCGAAACCGTCGCCGCCGCGCTGGCTATCGCCAAGCACACGTCGGAAGACGAAGCGTCGGGCCTGGCAGACGCCGCGCTGATGGCTAAGGATCTGCAGGATTTCGACCTGTTCCACGAATGGGACATCACCCCGGAGCAAGCCATCGAGCAGGCGCTGACCTGCGAAGCCGCGGCATTTGCTGCCGACAGCCGGATCAAGAACGCCGACGGCACCACCCTCAGCACCCACCAGGGTTGCCGCGTTTACGGCAACAGCCACGGTTTTATCGGCGCCTACGCGTCGACCCGGCACAGCCTGAGCTGCGTGATGATCGCCGAGGCCGACGGCCAGATGCAGCGCGATTACTGGTACGACGTAAACCGTCAGGGCAACTTGCTGGCCAGCCCGGAGAGCATCGGCCAGCGTGCCGCGCAACGGGCGGCGAGCCGTCTGGGCGCGCGTCCGGTGCCGACCTGCGAAGTGCCGGTGCTGTTTTCCGCGGAACTGGCCGGTGGTTTGTTCGGCAGTTTCCTCTCGGCGATTTCCGGCGGCAGCCTGTATCGCAAATCCTCGTTCCTTGAAGGCACGCTGGGGCAGAAACTGTTCCCGGAATGGCTGACCATCGATGAGCGTCCGCACTTGATGCGCGCGCTGGGCAGTTCGGCGTTCGACGGCGACGGTCTGGCGACGTACGCCAAACCGTTCGTCGAAAAGGGCGAGTTGGTGTCGTACATCCTCGGCACGTACTCTGGCCGTAAGCTCGGGATGCCGAGCACCGCCAATGCCGGCGGGGTGCATAACCTGTTCGTCACCCATGGCGACGAAGACCAGGCAGCCTTGCTGCGCCGCATGGGCCGCGGCCTGCTGGTGACTGAACTGATGGGTCAGGGCCTGAACATGGTCACTGGCGATTACTCCCGTGGCGCGGCGGGTTACTGGGTCGAGAATGGTGAAATCCAGTTTGCGGTCCAGGAAGTGACCATCGCCGGCAACATGCGTGACATGTTCAAACAGATCGTTGCCGTCGGTAATGACCTGGAACTGCGCAGCAACATTCGTACAGGTTCGGTACTGATCGAGCGGATGACGGTAGCGGGCAGCTAACGCTTAACCGTTACACAAAAAGGCGCGCCACCCATCGTTGGGTGGCGCGCCTTTTTTGTGCGTAGATTTTCTCGGGGTTGTTTTGGTTCTCATTATCATCTAATAATAAATCTCATTACCGAATGAGCCCGGATCATGAGTTCTGCCTTGCACGAGCAGCCTTACCTCGAAAGCTGGCGCTGGATGAGTCGCCAGATCCGTTGCGCGATGGACCCTGACGAGCCTCGCCTGATCGAACATTACCTGGCCGAAGGTCGTTATCTCGCCTGTTGCACGGCAACCTCTCCCTGGACCATCGCCGAAACTTCTTTCCGCTTGCTACTCGACACCGCCACCGATGTCGCGCTGCCCTGGCACTGGCGCACCTTGTGCCTCGACCAGGCCTGGCGGCCGTTGCGCGATCTGGAACGCCTCTCTCTGTGCAAGTGCCGCCTCAAGCGCTGGCAGAGCTACACCTGGCAACTGGCGACCTGCGAGTTGCAGCCCTCGATTCCTCTCATAGAACTGGTGCAAGGATTTACAGATGACCAAGACACGTATTGAGCGCGACAGCATGGGCGAACTCCAGGTCCCGGTGGACGCCCTCTACGGCGCACAGACCCAACGAGCAGTGAACAACTTTCCCATCAGCGGCAAACCGATGCCCGTGCATTTCATTCGCGCGCTGATCCTGGCCAAGGTCGCCGCTGCCCGCGCCAACGTCGAGCTCGAACAAATCAGCGAATCCCAGGGCAATGCCATCGTCGATGCGGCGCTGGGTCTGCTCCAAAGCGACTTCATGCAGCATTTTCCGGTGGATATCTTCCAGACCGGTTCCGGCACCAGTTCGAACATGAACGCCAACGAAGTGATCGCCACCTTGGCCAGCCGCCTGCTCGGCGAGCCGGTGAACGCCAACGATCACGTCAATTGCGGCCAAAGCAGCAACGACATCATCCCGACCACTATCCACGTCAGTGCTGCGTTGGCGTTGCACGAGCAATTGTTGCCGGCGCTGGCACGTCTGGTTCAAGTGATCGAGCACAAGGCCGAAGAGGTTCATCACCACGTCAAAACCGGCCGCACTCACTTGATGGACGCGATGCCGGTACGCATGAGCCAGGTGCTCAACGGTTGGGCGCAGCAGCTCAAGGCCAACATCGGTCATCTGCAGGATCTGCTGCCGAGTCTGCAATCCCTGGCTCAGGGCGGTACGGCAGTGGGCACCGGAATCAACGCTCATCCGCAATTCGCGGCGCGTTTCAGTGAACAACTGAGCAAGCTGACCCAGGTGCAATTCCAGCCGGGCGAGGATCTGTTTGCGCTGATTGGCTCTCAGGACACGGCGGTCAGTGTTTCCGGTCAGCTCAAGGCCACGGCCGTTTCACTGATGAAAATCGCCAACGACCTGCGCTGGATGAACTCCGGCCCGCTGGCCGGTCTTGGTGAAATCGAGCTCGAAGCCTTGCAGCCGGGTTCTTCGATCATGCCTGGCAAGGTCAACCCGGTGATCCCGGAAGCGACCGCGATGGTCGCCGCTCAGGTCATCGGCAATGACACGGTCATCACCATCGCCGGTCAGTCGGGCAATTTCGAGCTGAACGTGATGCTGCCGATCATCGCCCAGAACCTGCTGAGCAGCATCGAGTTGCTGGCCAGCGCCAGCCATCTGCTGGGTGAAAAGGCTATCGCCAGCTTCAAGGTCAACGAAGCCAGGCTCAAGGAAGCGCTGTCGCGTAACCCGATCCTGGTCACCGCACTCAACCCGATCATTGGTTACCAAAAAGCCGCGGAGATCGCCAAGAAGGCCTATCAACAGAGCCGGCCGGTGATCGATGTCGCCCAGGAACACACCGACCTGACACGCAGCCAGCTTGAGGTCTTGCTGGACCCGGAAAAACTCACCGCAGGCGGCGTGTAATCACCGCAACCGCTTTGGAGGCTCACCATGGAGCACTGGAAACGCACGATCGAAAGGGCAAATCGCTGTTTCATGCTGGGCGAACTGGTGGATGCCCGCGAGGCTTACTTGCAGGCATTGGCCCTGGCCCTGGTGTTGTTCGAGCGCTGGGCAGATGCCGACGAGGCGGTTGCGGCCTGCGTGATTTCCCACCACAACCTGGCGGATCTGCATTTGCGTCTGAACCAGCCGGAGGAGAGCGCCGAGTACCTGTGCGCCATCCACCAGCGATTGTTGCAGACCATGCAGGACCCACGACTGGCCCCAGCCCTGCGTGAAGCAGCGCTGCGCCAGAGCAGCAAAACCTACGTCGAGCTGCTGAATTTCATCAGCGAACACGGCGAATACCCGCGCACGCATCGATTGCTGCACATCGATGCCGCTTCGCCTGCACCCCTACATCATGGAGTTCATTGAAATGGCTTTTACCTTGCCTGCCTTGCCCTACGCCTACGATGCGCTGGAACCGCACATCGATGCGCAGACCATGGAAATCCATTACACCAAGCACCACCAGACCTACATCAACAACCTCAACGCTGCGGTGGAAGGCACCGAGTTTGCCGAGTGGCCGGTGGAGAAACTGGTGTCTGCTGTCCAGCAACTGCCGGAGAAGCTGCGCGCGGCGGTGATCAATCAGGGCGGCGGGCATGCCAACCATTCGCTGTTCTGGGAAGTGATGGCGCCCAACGGCGGCGGCAATCCTGAAGGCTCCCTGGCTGAGGCGATCGATGAGCAACTGGGCGGTTTGAACCGTTTCAAGGAGGCCTTCACCAAAGCCGCGCTGACTCGTTTCGGCAGCGGCTGGGCGTGGCTCAGTGTGACGCCGCAAAAGACACTGGTCGTTGAAAGCAGCGGTAATCAGGACAGTCCATTGATGAACGGCAATACGCCAATCCTCGGCCTGGATGTCTGGGAGCACGCTTATTACCTGCAATACCAGAACCGTCGCCCGGAATACATCAACGCGTTCTACAACGTGATCAATTGGCCTGAAGTCGCTACGCGCTATCAGGCTGCACTGGTTTAAGACTTCTGCAAAAACAATCCAAGGCTGGCTATGGGCACTGAAACATTGGCGATCGGTAGTGGGCGAATGTTTCGTTACGCATTCGGGTCGCTGTTACTGCTGGCAGGCATGACGTTATTGGTTGCCCAAGGCTTGGCGTGGCTGGACCTCGAGCCGAAACTGCTGCGCGCGCTGCAAGGCGGGGCGATCTGCGCCTTGGGCACTGCCTTGGGCGCGGTGCCCGTGCTGGTGATTCGACGGATGCCCCAGGCGGTCAGCGATACGCTGCTCGGCTTCGGGGCCGGGGTGATGCTCGCAGCAACAGCGTTTTCGTTGATCGTTCCGGGGATCTCTGCCGCTGAAAACCTGGGGCTGACGCCTTGGGCGGCGAGCGGACTGATCAGTTTCGGCATCATGCTGGGTGCGTTTGGATTGTTCCTGGTTGATCGCAAGGTGTCGGGTGCGTCGCCGGAAATGCTCGTAGGTACGCTGGAACGACCGGTCATCCCGCCGCGAATCTGGTTATTTGTGTTTGCGATCATTGCCCACAACATCCCCGAAGGCATGGCGGTCGGAGTGTCGGCGGGGGGTGGCATGCCCGACGCCGATAGCCTGGCCATGGGCATCGCCTTGCAGGATGTGCCGGAAGGTCTGGTGATCGCGCTGGTTTTGGCCGGGGCAGGGATGTCGCGGGTCAAGGCGTTCCTGATCGGTGCTGCGTCAGGTCTGGTCGAGCCGGTTTTTGCACTGTTGTGTGCCTGGCTGGTGAGCCTGGCCGAATTGTTGTTGCCCTTGGGGTTGGCACTGGCGGCTGGGGCGATGTTGCTGGTGGTCACCCATGAAGTCATCCCCGAGTCGCGCCGCAATGGTCACGACAAGCTTGCAAGTCTTGGGTTGCTGATCGGGTTTTGCTTGATGATGGTGATGGATACAGCGTTGGCTTAGTGGCTGAGCACGAACTTTGTAGCAGCCTTCGGCAGCTGCTACAGGGCGAGGCGTTATTCGCCTTCGCCGAAGTAGTCATTGATCAGATTCACCAATGCCTGCAGCGCCTCATCAGCCTGTTCACCTTCGGTGCTCAGGTGGATTTTGGTGCCCTTGCCCGCAGCGAGCATCATCATTGCCATGATGCTTTTTCCGTCGACGGTGGATTCCGGCGTGCGTCCTACTCTGATCGTGCAATCCTTGAACTCACCGGCAACGCCAACGAATTTTGCAGAAGCGCGGGCATGCAGGCCCAGCTTGTTGATGATTTCAATTTCCAGAGCAGGCATCGCGGTGTGAATCCTTTAGCTGAGGTCGCGGTGGCGAACCTGGACGTTCTTCAGGGATTTTTGCAGGGCCTGGCCCAGACGTTCGGTCAGGTAGACGGAACGGTGATGGCCGCCGGTGCAACCAATGGCGATGGTGACATAAGCACGGTTGCTGGCGGCGAAGCGTGGTAGCCACTTGAGCAAGTAGGTGGAGATGTCCTGGAACATCTCTTCGACGTCTGGCTGTGCCGCCAGGTACTCGGCAACCGGCTGGTCGAGCCCGGATTGATCGCGCAACTCTGGCTTCCAGTAAGGGTTCGGCAGGCAGCGTACGTCGAACACCAGATCAGCGTCCACCGGCATGCCACGCTTGAAGCCGAAAGACTCCACCAGGAACGCCGTACCGGGTTCCGGCTGGTTCAGCAGGCGCAGCTTGATGGTATCTCGCAGCTGATACAGGTTCAGGTTGGTGGTGTTTACTTTGAGATCGGCGAGGTCGGCAATCGGCCCGAGCAGGGCGGTCTCATCGTTGATGGCCTCGGCCAGCGAGCGATTGGCATTGCTCAGCGGGTGACGACGACGGGTTTCCGAGAAACGTTTGAGCAAGGTTTCTTCGTCGGCGTCCAGATAAAGCACATCACACTGGATATGCCGGCTGCGCACTTCTTCCAGCAGTTCGGGAAACCGCGACAAGTGACTTGGCAGGTTGCGCGCATCGATGGATACGGCAACCAGCGGTTGCACCAGCTCGGTGTGAATCAACGCGCGTTCGGCCAGTTCCGGCAGCAGGCCGGCGGGCAGGTTGTCGATGCAGTAGTAGCCGTTGTCCTCGAGAACATCGAGTGCGGTACTTTTACCTGAGCCGGAGCGGCCACTGACGATGATCAAGCGCATGATTAATGACCGTTTTGCTCGTCCAGGACAACCTGATACAAGGCTTCATTGCTCGGGGCGCTGCGCAGTTTTTCGCGCACTTCCTTGCGGTCGAGCATGCTGGCGATCTGGCGCAGTAACTCCAGGTGCGCATCGGTAGCGGCTTGCGGGACCAGCAGAACGAACAGCAGGTCAACCGGGGCGCCGTCGATGGCGTCGAAATCGATGGGTGCATCAAGGTGCATCAGGGCGCTGATGGGCGAGGTGCAACCCTTCAGGCGGCAGTGGGGAATGGCGATGCCATTGCCAAAACCAGTTGAGCCGAGTTTTTCACGGGCAATCAGAGCCTCGAAGACATCTTGCATCTCCAGATCCGGCACTTCTTTGTGGATAAGGTTGGCAATTTGCTCGAGGGCTTTCTTTTTACTGCCGCCCGGCACGTTCACGAGGGAACGGCCGGGGGTCAGGATGCTTTCAAGTCGGATCATGGGTTGGGAGTGTTAACGACCGGTCGCGCCCTGGAGGAGGCTTTGGGTCTTTTCCTTATGCTTTTTGAGTTGTTTATCCAGCTTGTCGGTCAGTGCGTCGATCGCCGCGTACATATCGGTATGCTCCGCGTTTGCGACCACTTCATTGCCGGGAATATGCAGCGTGGCTTCGATTTTCTGCTTGAGTTTTTCGACTGTCATCGTGACTTGCACGTTGGTGATCTTGTCGAAATGCCTCTCTAATCGTTCGAGTTTTTCGCCGATGTAGGTGCGAAGAGGTTCGGTCACTTCCAGTTGGTGTCCACTGATGTTGACTTGCATACAGCTTCTCCTTCGTTGCCAGTGCATAAAGCGGCAGGCAGAAATGCCTGCCACTGGAACGCTGTGGCGTGGCTCTACATCAACCGCTTACGTTCGCTCGAAGGCGCGATCCCGAGGGATTCGCGGTACTTGGCGACGGTGCGGCGAGCCACCTGAATGCCTTGTGCCTCCAGTAAACCAGCGATCTTGCTGTCACTCAACGGCTTTTTCTGATTTTCCGCGGCAACCAGTTTTTTGATGATCGCGCGGATCGCTGTGGACGAGCATTCACCGCCTTCTGAGGTGCTGACGTGACTGGAGAAAAAGTATTTCAGCTCATATATGCCCCGAGGGGTATGCATGAATTTTTGCGTGGTCACCCGTGAAATCGTCGACTCGTGCATGCCCACCGCTTCGGCGATGTCATGCAGGACCAGCGGTTTCATGGCTTCGTCACCGTATTCAAGAAAGCCGCGTTGATGCTCGACGATCTGAGTGGCTACTTTCATCAGGGTTTCGTTGCGGCTTTGCAGGCTCTTGATGAACCAGCGGGCCTCTTGCAACTGATTGCGCATGAAGGTGTTGTCGGCGCTGGTGTCGGCGCGGCGCACGAAGCCGGCGTATTGAGCGTTGACCCGCAGTCGTGGCACCGACTCCTGGTTCAGCTCCACCAGCCAGCGTTCGTTGTCCTTGCGAACGATCACGTCGGGAACGACGTATTCAGCTTCGCTGGACTCGATTTGCGAGCCTGGGCGCGGGTTGAGGCTCTGCACCAGTTCAATCACCTGGCGCAGTTCATCTTCCTTGAGCTTCATGCGACGCATCAGTTGGCTGTAATCGCGGCTGCCGAGCAGGTCGATGTAATCGGTGACCAGGCGTTTGGCCTCGACCAGCCAAGGTGTCTTGGCGGGCAACTGACGCAATTGCAGCAGCAGGCATTCGCCCAGGTTGCGGGCGCCGATGCCAGCGGGTTCGAATTGCTGGATGCGGTGCAGGACGGCTTCGATTTCGTCCAGTTCGATGTCCAGTTCCGGGTCGAAGGCTTCGAGAATCTCCTCGAGGGTTTCGTCCAGGTAGCCCTGATTGTTGATGCAGTCGATCAGGGTCACGGCGATCAGGCGATCGGTGTCGGACATCGGGGCGAGGTTCAGTTGCCACAGCAGGTGGCTTTGCAGGCTTTCGCCGGCCGATGTCCGGGTGGTGAAGTCCCACTCGTCGTCATCGTTGCTCGGCAGGCTGCTGGCGCTGGTCTGGTAGACGTCTTCCCACGCGGTATCGACGGGCAGTTCGTTGGGGATGCGTTCGTTCCAGTCGCCTTCCTCTAGGTTATCAACCGTCGGGGCGGTTTCCTGGTAGGAGGGTTCCTGAATGTCAGCGTTGGGTTGCTGTTCGGCTTTGTCGGCCAAGGGGTCGGCGTTATCGAAGTCGTCGCCTTCTTCCTGGCGTTCGAGCATCGGATTGGACTCCAGGGCCTCCTGGATTTCCTGTTGCAGGTCCAGGGTCGACAATTGGAGCAGGCGGATGGCCTGTTGCAGCTGCGGTGTCATCGTCAGCTGCTGGCCCATTCTCAAGACTAGCGATGGTTTCATGGCAGGGGCTTAACACCTTATTCGCCGGCGCACATGCGCCATCCACTACAGGGCGCCGGAGCGCCAAACATAAGCAAATTATATGCCCGAAACTGCAGCGTTTGCCTAGAGCGCTGTAACAATAAAAAAATGTTGATTTTTATCGAGACAAGCGCCCGGGCAACCAGCCAGACACCTCAGTGCTTACAGGCGGAATTCATGGCCCAGATACACTTCCTTGACCAGGTCGTTGGCCAGGATGGTGGCAGAGTCACCTTCGGCGATCAGTTGGCCATCGTTAACGATGTAGGCGGTTTCGCAGATATCCAGGGTTTCACGGACGTTGTGGTCAGTGATCAGCACGCCAATGCCCTTGGCCTTGAGGTGATAGATGATCTGTTTGATGTCGCCCACCGAAATCGGGTCCACGCCGGCGAATGGTTCGTCGAGCAGGATGAATTTCGGGTTGGTAGCCAGTGCCCGGGCGATTTCCACACGGCGGCGTTCACCACCGGACAGGCTCATCCCGAGGTTGTCGCGGATGTGGCTGATGTGGAATTCCTGCAGCAGGCTTTCCAGCTCTTTGCGGCGACCGGCCTTGTCGAGTTCCTTGCGGGTCTCGAGGATCGCCATGATGTTGTCGGCTACCGAGAGTTTGCGAAAGATCGACGCTTCTTGCGGAAGATAGCCGATGCCGGCCTTCGCACGACCGTGCATAGGCTGGTGGCTGACATCCATGTCGTCAATCAGTACGCGCCCCTGATCGGCCTGTACCAGACCAACAATCATGTAAAAGCAGGTGGTCTTGCCGGCGCCGTTGGGACCCAGCAGGCCGACGATCTGACCGCTGTCGATCGACAGGCTGACGTCACGCACGACCTGGCGGCTCTTGTAGCTCTTGGCCAGATGCTGAGCTTTCAGAGTTGCCATTACTGGGCCTTTTGCTCGTCGGTTTTCTTCTTCGGCTGGATCACCATGTCAATGCGCGGACGCGACTCGGTGACCTTGTTGCCCGTCGCGCGACCGGCGCTCGCAAGCTTTTTGACCGTGTCGTAGACGATTTTCTCGCCTTGAGTGACGTTGTTGTCCTTGTCGACGACTTTTGCCTTGTCGATCAGCACAACGCGGTTTTGCGCTGCGTGGTACTGGATAGTCACTCCCCAACCCTGAACCGGTTTGGTGTCGCCAGCGGTCTGCATTTGCTCGAAGTAGGCCAGGTTGCCCACCGAAGTCACCACGTCGATGTCGCCGGTCGGGGTGCGGGTGATGGTCACAGTATTGCCTTTAACGATCATCGAGCCCTGAGTGATGATCACGTCACCTTTATAGGTGGCAATGCCATTCTTGTCGTCCAGCTGGGCGTCGTCGGCCTGGATGCGGATAGGCTGCGCTTGATCGGTCGGCAGAGCCCAGGCGCTCACGCTTCCCAGTGCTGCGCTCAGACCGAGCAAAATAGGGAGGGTTTTAACGAGCCTCATACTGTCCTCTTACGTTAGATAGCAGGTGTATCCTGCTTTCTTTCAAATACGCTTTCATTCCGTTGCCAGTCGACACACCACCAGCGCCGTCGATTCTAACGGGTTGCTCGGTCTGCGCATATTGCTGCTGCGGGAACACTGTCATGCGGGTGGTGGTAATCAGGGTCTTGCGGTTTTTCTCGTCGAAGCGCGTGATGCGCACCGAGTCAATCAGTTCGACCTGAGTGCCGTCGGGATTCACTTCGCCGTGCTCGCTCTGGACATGCCACGGAAACTCGGTGCCGCGGAACATGTTCAGGTCGGGATTGGTCAACAGCGTCACTTCGGTGGCTTTCAGGTGTTCAACCTTGTCGGACGTCATTTCGTATTGCAGTTTGCCGTCCGGCAGGTATTGCACGCTGTGGGCGTTGATCGCGTAATAGTCGATTGCGGTTTCATCGATCTTTGCCACCGGCTTATCGAGGAAGCGTTCCGGGCTGATGTTCCAGTAGCCGACCGCCGCGAATATCGCTGCGATGCAACCGAACACCAGGAATTTGCGAAACTTTTTGCTCAGCATAGTTGGCTCACAGGTACGCGGCGTTTGCCGCATCGAGGCGGCCCTGCGCGCGCAGGATCAATTCGCAGAATTCGCGAGCGGCACCCTCGCCACCACGAGCCTGGGTGATGCCGTGGGCGTGTTCACGGACGAAACTGGCAGCGTTTGCCACCGCCATGCCCAGGCCGACGCGGCGAATCACCGGCAGGTCCGGCAGGTCGTCGCCGAGGTAGGCGACTTGCTCATAGCTTAGGTTGAGTTGGGCAAGAAGCTCGTCGAGCACCACCAGTTTGTCTTCGCGCCCCTGGTACACGTGTGGAATACCGAGGTTCTTCGCTCGTCGCTCAACCACCGGGGTCTTGCGGCCGCTGATGATAGCGGTCTGCACGCCGGCTGCCATCAACATCTTGATGCCTTGGCCGTCGAGGGTGTTGAACGTCTTGAATTCGCTGCCGTCTTCGAGGAAGTACAGGCGTCCGTCAGTCAGTACGCCATCGACGTCGAAAACCGCCAGTTTGATGTTCTTGCCGCGTTGCAGCAGGTCGGTGCTCATCACATTACTCCTGCGCGCAGCAGATCGGACAGGTTGAAGGCGCCGATCGGACGGTCCTCCTTGTCCACTACTACCAGCGCGTTGATTCGATGGTCTTCCATGATTTTCAGGGCTTCGGCTGCCAGCATATCGGCCCGGGCGGTCTTGCCATGAATAGTCATGACCTCGTCGATGGTCGTATGGTGGATGTCGATGGTCCGGTCAAGGGTGCGGCGCAAGTCGCCGTCGGTGAAGATCCCGGCCAGTTTGCCGTCGGCCTCCACAATCGCGGTCATGCCCAGGCCCTTGCGGGTCATTTCCATCAAGGCGTCCTTGAGTAGCGTGCCGCGTTGCACCTGGGGCAGTTGTGCGCCAGCGTGCATGACGGTTTCCACTTTCAGCAGCAGGCGTCGGCCAAGCGCGCCGCCGGGGTGGGAAAAGGCGAAATCTTCAGCGGTAAAACCGCGGGCTTCCAGCAGCGCAACGGCCAGGGCGTCGCCCATGACCAGCGCGGCAGTGGTCGACGAGGTTGGTGCCAGGTTGAGCGGGCAGGCTTCGTGCTCGACGTGCACGTTGAGGTTGACCTCGGCAGCCTTCGCCAGCGGTGAATCAGGGTTGCCGGTCATGCTGATCAATTGAATGCCCAGGCGTTTGATCAGCGGCAGCAAGGTGACAATTTCATTGGTCGAGCCGGAGTTCGACAGTGCCAGGATGATGTCGTCACGGGTGATCATGCCCATGTCGCCGTGGCTGGCTTCGGCCGGGTGCACAAAAAAAGCCGTGGTGCCGGTACTGGCCAGGGTGGCGGCGATCTTGTTGCCGATGTGCCCCGATTTGCCCATGCCGACCACGACCACGCGCCCTTTGCTGGCCAGAATTATCTCGCAAGCGCGTACGAAATCTGCGTCGATACGGGGCAACAAGCCTTGTACGGCTTCCAGTTCGAGGCGGATGGTGCGTTGTGCTGATTGAATCAGGTCGCTGGATTGGCTCATGTCAGAAATCGTATAGCCTGATGAAAAGGCGGCGATTATAACGGTAATGATCGAAACCCTCACGCAAGTTCGTCGCGCTTTGTCATTCCCGGTTACCCAATACCCCTAAATAGAAGCTTTTACACCGTCGTGTTGCTCAACATGGCCCGGCTTGGGCCTTGGGCGCTTGGCCTTTGCAGTGATATAGTTCGCCGCCAGTTCGGCCTGCCCGGGAGGTATGTGCTTTCGCCAGAAAGCCAGGCGTCCGAGTGAGAGGCTGCATCGCAAGGAGATTAGATGAGTGCCGATAAAGCCTACGCGGTCGAGCTGAAGGGACTGACCTTCAAGCGCGGAACGCGCAGCATTTTCAATAACGTCGATATACGTATCCCGCGCGGCAAGGTCACCGGCATCATGGGGCCTTCCGGGTGTGGCAAGACTACGCTGTTACGGCTGATGGGCGCACAGTTGCGGCCCACCAAAGGCGATGTCTGGGTCAATGGACAGAACCTGCCGAAACTGTCGCGCAGTGATCTGTTCGATGCGCGAAAGCACATGGGCGTGCTGTTTCAGAGTGGTGCGCTGTTCACCGATCTCGATGTGTTCGAGAACGTCGCCTTTCCGCTACGCGTTCATACCGAACTGCCGGAAGAAATGATCCGGGACATTGTCCTGCTCAAATTGCAGGCCGTGGGTTTGCGTGGCGCCATCGACCTGATGCCTGACGAGTTGTCCGGCGGCATGAAGCGTCGCGTCGCGCTGGCCCGGGCGATTGCCCTCGATCCGCAGATCCTCATGTATGACGAGCCCTTTGTCGGCCAGGACCCCATCGCCATGGGCGTACTGGTGCGCCTGATCCGCCTGCTCAACGATGCGTTGGGCATCACCAGTATCGTGGTCTCCCACGACCTGGCCGAGACCGCGAGCATCGCCGATTACATCTATGTCGTCGGCGAAGGCCAGGTGTTGGGGCAGGGCACGCCTGAGGAACTGATGAACTCGCAGGAGCCACGCATCCGTCAATTCATGACAGGCGAGCCTGACGGTCCGGTCGCCTATCACTTTCCAGCGACGGATTACCGCGCAGATCTTCTGGGGCAGCGTTGATGCGCAAGATTTCACTAATAGAGCGAGTTCGCCGGTTCGGCCACTCTGGCATTGACGTGCTGGGGGTGTTCGGCCGTTCGGCGATATTCCTGTTTCATGCCTTGCTTGGCCGTGGCGGCATTGGCGGCGGTTTTAGCTTGCTGATCAAGCAACTGCATTCGGTGGGCGTAATGTCCCTGGTGATCATCGTAGTCTCCGGGGTATTCATCGGCATGGTGCTGGCGCTGCAAGGCTTCAATATTCTATCCAGCTACGGTTCGGAGCAGGCGGTCGGCCAGATGGTTGCGCTGACGCTGTTGCGCGAATTGGGGCCCGTGGTCACGGCATTGTTGTTCGCCGGGCGCGCCGGTTCGGCATTGACTGCCGAAATCGGCAACATGAAGTCCACCGAGCAGTTGTCCAGTCTGGAAATGATTGGTGTCGACCCGCTCAAGTACATCATTGCCCCCCGCCTGTGGGCCGGCTTCATTTCCCTGCCAGTGCTGGCGATGATCTTCAGCGTGGTGGGAATCTGGGGTGGTTCGTGGGTGGCCGTCGACTGGCTGGGTGTCTATGAAGGTTCCTACTGGTCCAACATGCAGAACAGCGTGACCTTTGCAGACGATGTGCTCAACGGCATCATCAAAAGCATCGTTTTCGCCTTTGTCGTGACCTGGATCGCCGTATTCCAAGGCTATGACTGCGAGCCCACTTCCGAGGGGATCAGTCGTGCCACTACCAAGACCGTGGTGTATGCCTCTTTGGCTGTACTCGGCCTGGACTTTATTCTGACCGCCTTGATGTTTGGAGATTTCTGATGCAAAACCGCACCCTGGAAATCGGTGTCGGCCTTTTCTTGCTGGCTGGCATCCTGGCTTTGCTGTTGCTGGCGTTGCGGGTGAGTGGCCTGTCCCCGAGCGCAACCACCGACACTTATAAACTTTATGCGTACTTCGACAATATCGCCGGTTTGACTGTCAGAGCTAAAGTGACCATGGCCGGTGTGACCATCGGCAAGGTCACGGCAATCGATCTGGATCGCGACAGTTTCACCGGTCGGGTGACCATGCAGCTGGAAAAACGCGTAGATAACCTGCCGACTGACTCTACTGCATCTATCCTGACCGCTGGGCTGTTGGGCGAGAAGTACATCGGTCTCAGCGTGGGCGGGGAAGAAACCTTGCTCAAGGAAGGTGCAACCATCCACGACACGCAGTCGTCGCTGGTACTCGAAGACCTGATCGGTAAGTTTCTGCTCAATACCGTTAGTAAAGACGCCAAATGAGGAGCTTTTAAATGATCTCTACCTTGCGACGTGGCCTGTTGGTATTACTCGCGGCCCTGCCGTTGATGGCTAACGCCGTGGCGGCGCCTTCTGCGCACGAACTGGTGCAGGACACCACCAATCGGTTACTTGCCGATCTGGCGGCCAATAAAGAGAAGTACAAGCAGGATCCGAAAGACTTTTATACCGCGCTGGACACCATCGTTGGGCCTGTTGTGGATGCCGAGGGCATTTCCAAGAGCATCATGACGGTCAAGTACTCGCGCAAAGCCACGCCTGCGCAAATGAAGACCTTTGAAGAAAACTTCAAAAAGGGTCTTTTCCAGTTCTATGGCAATGCTTTGCTCGAATACAACAATCAGGGAATCGTCGTCGACCCTGCCAAGGATGAGTCGGGAGACCGTACAAGCGTCGCCATGACGGTCAAAGGCAGCAACGGCGCGATCTATCCTGTGTCTTACACACTCGAAAAGATCAATGGCGAGTGGAAACTGCGCAACGTGATCATCAACGGCATCAACATCGGCAAGCTGTTCCGTGATCAGTTCGCTGATGCGATGCAGCGCAATGGCAACGACCTGGACAAGACCATCAATGGTTGGGCCGGGGAAGTCGCCAAAGCCAAGGAAGCCACTCAGAAGCAAACAACCGAGACGCAAGCTCAATGAGTGTATCGGCCATTCGCATGAGCGAATCCGGCGAGCTGACGCTTAGCGGCATGCTGGATTACCGCACCGGCCCTGGCTTGCGCAAGCAGGGGCAGGCGCTGATCAAATCCAGCAAGGCCGCTGCACTGGTGGTCGATTGCTCGGCAGTGTTGAAATCCAGCAGCGTCGGCTTGTCGCTGCTGCTGTGCTTCATGCGTGATGCAGAGGCGGCCGGCAAGGCGTTGAGCATCCGTGGGATGCCAGAAGACATGCGCGAAATCGCTCAGGTCAGCGAATTGACCGAGCTGTTGGCGCATCCCTAACCGCATCTATAAAGAAGCCCCCCGTCAGAGTCCTGCTTCGCGGGGTTCGCAGGCGCGGGGCTTTTTTGTATGATGTCCGACCCGCGCGCACAGGGCGCCGATTGAGGTTGAGCATGCAGGCCGTAGAAGTGAAGAGCTTCCTTGAAGGAAAGCTGCCGAACACCAAAGTGGAAGTTGAAGGCGAAGGCTGCAATTTCCAGCTGAACGTGATTAGCGATGAACTGGCGGCGTTGAGCCCGGTGAAGCGTCAGCAGCAGGTCTATGCCCATTTGAACCCATGGATCACCGATGGCAGCATCCATGCGGTCACTATGAAATTTTTCAGCAGCGCGGCCTGGGCCGAGCGCACCTGAGCCCAAGGGCGTCGAGATTCTTATGGATAAATTGATAATTACCGGTGGCGTTCGTCTTGATGGCGAAATCCGCATCTCCGGGGCAAAGAACTCTGCCCTGCCGATCCTGGCTGCAACCCTGCTGTGTGACGGCCCGGTGACCGTGGCCAACCTGCCGCACCTGCACGACATCACCACCATGATCGAGCTGTTCGGTCGCATGGGCATCGAGCCGGTGATCGACGAGAAACTCAGCGTCGAAATCGACCCGCGCACCATCAAGACCCTGATCGCTCCGTACGAACTGGTGAAAACCATGCGTGCGTCGATCCTGGTGCTGGGCCCGATGGTTGCCCGTTTCGGTGAAGCCGAAGTTGCACTGCCTGGCGGTTGCGCCATTGGTTCGCGTCCGGTTGACTTGCACATTCGTGGCCTCGAAGCCATGGGCGCGGTCATCGACGTCGACGGCGGCTACATCAAGGCCAAGGCGCCTGAAGGTGGCCTGCGCGGTGCGCACTTCTTCTTCGACACCGTCAGTGTGACCGGTACCGAAAACATCATGATGGCGGCCGCTCTGGCCAAGGGCCGCAGCGTTCTGGCTAACGCCGCTCGCGAGCCTGAAGTCATCGACCTGGCGAACTTCCTGAACGCCATGGGTGCCAAGATCACTGGCGCCGGCACCGACACCATCACCATCGATGGCGTCGAGCGTCTGCACCCGACCACTTACAAAGTGATGCCTGACCGTATCGAGACCGGCACTTACCTGGTCGCAGCTGCTGTGACCGGCGGTCGTGTGAAGGTCAAGGACACCGATCCGACCATCCTCGAAGCCGTTCTTGAGAAACTCAAGGAATCGGGTGCCGAAATCACCTGCGGTGAAGACTGGATCGAGCTGAACATGCACGGCAAACGGCCAAAAGCCGTTAACGTGCGCACCGCTCCGTACCCGGCGTTCCCGACCGACATGCAAGCGCAGTTCATCTCCCTCAACGCCATTGCCGAAGGCACGGGTGCCGTGATCGAGACGATCTTCGAAAACCGCTTCATGCACGTTTACGAACTGCACCGCATGGGCGCTCACATCCAGGTCGAAGGCAACACTGCCATCGTTACCGGTATCGAAAAGCTCAAGGGCGCGCCAGTCATGGCCACCGACCTGCGTGCTTCGGCCAGCCTGGTGATTTCGGCGTTGATCGCTGAAGGTGACACCTTGATCGACCGCATCTACCACATCGACCGTGGTTACGAGTGCATCGAAGAGAAACTGCAGATGCTCGGCGCCAAGATCCGCCGCGTACCGGGCTAGTTTCTGCTGCATGGGCGCAGGGACGCGCCCGTTGAATTCGTTTCAAGTCGAGCCTGTTTCAGGCTCGATGTGTGTCCGGCGCCATTTGCGACCGGGCATCAGTAGCCTGATAAGGACTGACGTTTCCCATGTTGACCATCGCACTGTCCAAGGGCCGCATCCTTGACGACACCCTGCCGCTTCTGGCTGAAGCGGGCATCGTGCCGACCGAGAATCCGGACAAGAGCCGCAAGCTGATCATCCCCACGACTCAGGCCGATGTACGTCTGCTGATCGTGCGCGCCACCGATGTGCCGACTTACGTCGAGCATGGTGCCGCTGACCTGGGCGTCGCCGGTAAAGATGTGCTGATGGAATATGGCGGCCAGGGCCTGTACGAGCCATTGGACCTGCGAATTGCCCTCTGCAAGCTGATGACCGCCGGCCGTGTCGGCGATGTCGAGCCCAAGGGCCGCCTGCGTGTGGCGACCAAATTCGTCAACGTTGCCAAGCGTTACTACGCCGAACAGGGCCGTCAGGTCGACATCATCAAGCTCTATGGCTCGATGGAACTGGCGCCGCTGATCGGTCTGGCAGACAAGATCATCGACGTGGTCGACACCGGCAACACCCTGCGCGCCAATGGTCTGGAACCCCAGGATTTCATTGCCGACATCAGCTCCCGGCTGATCGTGAACAAAGCTTCAATGAAAATGCAGCACGCCCGTATCCAGGCGTTGATCGACACCCTGCGCAAGGCAGTGGAGTCTCGACACCGCGGCTGATTCACCTGCGCGACCGCAAGGCGCGCCGTCTATCCGCCTCATAGCCAGAATTCTCAGGTGCCCAAGCGGATCGAATGTTAGCTTCGGGCGCCTGAGTTTTTTGCCAATCCTATGAGGCTCTCGCTATGACCGCACCGACTGCAATTCGCCGACTCAACGCTGCTGACCCGGATTTCGCACATCATCTGGATCATCTGCTGAGCTGGGAAAGTGTGTCTGACGACTCGGTCAATCAGCGGGTGCTGGACATCATCAAGGCCGTGCGCGAGCGTGGCGATGCGGCGCTGGTGGAATTCACCCAGAAGTTCGACGGCCTGCAGGTCGCGTCCATGGCGGATCTGATCCTGCCGCGTGAGCGCCTGGAACTGGCCCTGACCCGAATCACCGTGCCTCAACGTGAAGCGCTGGAAAAAGCCGCGTCCCGAGTACGCAGCTACCACGAGAAACAGAAGCAGGACTCCTGGAGCTACACCGAAGCCGACGGCACCGTGCTGGGCCAGAAAGTGACGCCGCTGGATCGCGCCGGCCTGTATGTACCGGGCGGCAAGGCGTCTTATCCGTCCTCGGTGCTGATGAACGCGATTCCGGCCAAGGTGGCGGGTGTGACCGAAGTGGTCATGGTGGTGCCGACGCCTCGTGGCGAAATCAACGAGCTGGTGCTGGCCGCAGCCTGCATCGCCGGCGTCGACCGCGTGTTCACCATCGGCGGCGCCCAAGCGGTTGCCGCGCTGGCCTACGGCACCGAAAGCGTGCCGAAGGTCGACAAAGTGGTCGGCCCGGGCAACATCTACGTTGCCACCGCCAAGCGCCACGTGTTCGGCCAGGTCGGCATCGACATGATCGCCGGCCCATCCGAAATCCTCGTGGTCTGCGACGGTCACACCGATCCGGACTGGATCGCCATGGACCTGTTCTCCCAGGCTGAGCACGACGAAGACGCCCAGGCGATTCTGGTCAGCCCGGACGCCGAGTTCCTCGACAAGGTGGCCGCCAGCATCGCCAAACTGCTGCCGACCATGGAACGCGCCGAGATCATCGAAACGTCGATCAATGGCCGTGGCGCGCTGATCAAGGTGCGCGACATGGACCAAGCCATCGAAGTGGCCAACCGCATCGCGCCGGAACACCTTGAGTTGTCCGTTGCTGATCCGCAGGCCTGGCTGCCGAAGATTCGCCACGCTGGCGCGATCTTCATGGGCCGTCACACCTCCGAAGCCTTGGGCGACTACTGCGCCGGTCCGAACCACGTGTTGCCAACCTCCGGCACCGCGCGTTTCTCCTCGCCGCTGGGCGTGTACGACTTCCAGAAGCGTTCGTCGATCATCTTCTGCTCCGAGCAAGGTGCGTCGGAACTGGGCAAGACCGCTTCCGTGCTGGCCCGTGGCGAGTCGTTGACCGCCCACGCCCGTAGTGCCGAATACCGCATCATTGACGAAGACTCTTCACAAGGGCAGGGGAACTGAAGATGAGTAAATTCTGGAGCCCGTTCGTCAAGAATCTGGTGCCTTATGTGCCGGGCGAGCAGCCGAAACTGGCGAAACTGGTGAAGCTCAACACCAACGAAAATCCGTACGGACCATCGCCAAAAGCCTTGGCGGCGATGCAGACCGAACTGAATGACAATTTGCGTCTGTACCCGGACCCGAACAGTGATGTGCTCAAGCAAGCAGTCGCCAAGTACTACGGCGTGCAGAGCAATCAGGTGTTTCTCGGCAACGGTTCCGATGAAGTCCTGGCGCACATCTTTCACGGTTTGCTGCAACACGATCAGCCGGTGCTGTTCCCGGACATCAGCTACAGCTTCTATCCGGTTTACTGCGGGTTGTACGGCATCGCCTTCGACGCGGTGCCGCTGGACGAGCAGTTCCAGATCAACCCGGCGGACTACGCCAAGCCGAATGGCGGGATCATCTTCCCGAATCCGAACGCACCGACTGGCTGCCTGTTGGCGCTGGGCGCCGTGGAGCAAATCCTCAAGGCCAGCCCGGATTCAGTGGTCGTGGTGGATGAGGCTTACATCGATTTCGGCGGTGAGACGGCGATCAGCCTGGTGGATCGTTATCCGAACCTGCTGGTGACCCAGACCCTGTCCAAGTCCCGTTCGCTGGCCGGTCTGCGAGTGGGGCTGGCGGTGGGGCATCCGGACCTGATCGAGGCGCTGGAGCGGATCAAGAACAGCTTCAACTCCTATCCGCTGGATCGTCTGGCGAATGTCGGTGCAGCTGCAGCGTTCGAAGACCGTGAGTATTTCGATAAGACCTGCCGGTTGGTGATCGAGAATCGTGAATGGGTCGTTGCGCAATTGGAGGCGAAGGGCTTTGAAGTGCTGCCGTCGGCGGCAAACTTCATTTTCGCCCGTCATCCGAAACACGATGCGGCGGGGCTGGCGGCGAAGTTGCGCGAGCAAGGCGTGATCGTTCGGCACTTCAAGCAGGAGCGGATTGCCCAATTCCTGCGGATCTCGATTGGCACGCCGGAGCAGAATCAGGCGTTGATCGACGGCCTCGGCACTCTCTAACCAACACCCCCGATCCCTGTGGGAGCGAGCTTGCTCGCGATGAGGCCATAACATTCAGCATCCATGTTGAATGTCAGACCACTATCGCGAGCAAGCTCGCTCCCACAGTGGTTTTGTGCTGGCTGCTTACTCTTCTTCTTTCTCTTTGACCGGCGCAGGCGGCGGACGCAAACCGATTTCTGCGGTGAGCTTGAGCTCTTTGCCGTTGCGCATCACCTGGATCGTGACCTTGTCGGTCGGTTTGATCCGGGCGACCTGGTTCATCGAACGACGACCATCGCCGGCCGGCTCGCCGTCGATGCTGAGGATCACGTCACCCAGTTGCAGGCCAGCCTTCTGCGCCGGACCGTCACGGAAAATACCCGCGACCACAATGCCCGGGCGCCCCGACAGGCCAAACGATTCCGCCAGTTCCTGGCTCAACGGCTGCACTTCGATACCGAGCCAGCCGCGAATCACCTGGCCGTGCTCGATAATCGACTTCATCACTTCCATGGCCAGTTTCACCGGGATTGCGAAACCGATGCCCTGCGAACCGCCGGACTTGGAGAAGATCGCTGTGTTGATGCCGGTCAGGTTGCCGTTTGCATCCACCAGCGCACCGCCGGAGTTGCCGGGGTTGATCGCCGCGTCGGTCTGAATGAAGTCTTCGTAGTTGTTCAAGCCCAGCTGATTACGCCCGGTGGCGCTGATGATGCCCATGGTCACGGTCTGGCCGACACCGAACGGGTTGCCGATGGCGAGGGCTACATCGCCGATGCGGATGTTGTCGGAACGCCCGACAGTGATCGATGGAAGATTCTTCAAGTCGATCTTCAGGACCGCCAGGTCGGTTTCCGGATCGCTGCCGATCACTCGGGCCAGGGTTTCACGACCGTCCTTGAGCGCCACCACGATCTGGTCGGCGCCGGTGGTCACGTGGTTGTTGGTCAGCAGGTAACCTTCCGGGCTCATGATCACGCCGGAGCCGAGGCTCGACTCCATGCGCTTCTGCTTGGGCGAGTTGTCGCCGAAGAAGCGGCGGAACTGTGGATCCTCGAACAGCGGATGGTTCGGCTTGTTGATGACTTTGGTGGTGTACAGGTTGACCACTGACGGCGCGGCCGTGGTCACCGCGTCGGCATAGGACACCGGACCCTGTTGCATGGAGGTGGATTGCGGAGCTTGCTGCATGTTGACGTCGAGGCTCGGAAGCCCGACCCACTGCGGGTAACGCTGGATGATTAACAGAGCAATAAGCACGCCGGCCAACAGCGGCCAGCCGGAAAAACGCAGCGCCTTGAGCATTAAGCACGTCCTGAGAGGTTGCAGGCGGTATGAGACCGCCCATAATGTCGCGCATTATACGAGGCGAAGCTGCCTCTGAACGGGATATTTAGGAGTCTTTTATGGCCGTCGCCTTGAGCACCCTGGTCGAAGAAGCCGACCGTTACCTTAACAGTGCAAAGATTGCCGATTACTGCCCCAACGGGTTGCAGGTCGAAGGCCGGCCGCAGGTCATGCGCATCGTCAGTGGCGTCACCGCCAGCCAGGCGTTGCTCGACGCCGCTGTGGAAGCCAGCGCTGACCTGGTCCTGGTGCATCACGGCTATTTCTGGAAAGGCGAGAATCCGTGCATCACCGGCATGAAGCAGCGTCGGTTGAAAACCTTGCTCAGGCACGATATCAGCCTGTTGTCCTACCATCTGCCGCTGGATCTGCACCCGGAAGTCGGTAATAACGTGCAACTGGCACGTCAGCTCGATATCACTGTGGAAGGCCCATTGGACCCGGACAATCTCAAAGTTGTCGGCCTGGTCGGTTCATTGAGCGAGCCGGTGACGGCCCGCGATTTTGCCCGTCGCGTCCAAGAAGTCATGGGCCGCGAGCCGTTGCTGATCGAAGGCAGCGAGATGATCCGCCGCGTTGGCTGGTGCACCGGTGGCGGTCAGGGTTACATCGATCAGGCCGTGTTGGCTGGGGTCGACTTGTACCTCAGCGGTGAGGCCTCCGAGCAGACCTTCCACAGCGCCCGGGAAAATGACATCAGCTTCATCGCCGCCGGCCATCACGCCACCGAGCGCTATGGCGTGCAGGCACTTGGGGATTATCTGGCGCGGCGTTTTGCCCTTGAGCACATCTTCATTGATTGCCCGAACCCCATCTGATTGCCCAAACGCGGGGGTATATTCATATACCCTTTCGATCTAGCTTGCGTCCTGATTAGAAGAGGTCGCTGTGCTAGGATTCCTCGCTCGAACACGGCCCGCTGGCCGTCCATAAGATCGTTTTCGTGAGTAGCCATGGTCGACAAACTGACGCATCTGAAACAGCTGGAGGCCGAAAGCATCCACATCATCCGCGAGGTCGCCGCCGAGTTCGATAACCCGGTGATGCTGTACTCCGTCGGTAAAGACTCCGCCGTGATGCTGCACCTTGCGCGCAAGGCATTCTTCCCGGGCAAACTGCCGTTCCCGGTGATGCACGTCGACACCCGGTGGAAGTTCAAGGAAATGTACGCGTTCCGCGACCGCATGGTCGAAGAGCTCGGCCTTGACCTGCTGGTGCACGTGAATCCCGAGGGTGTTGCGCAGGGTATCAACCCGCTCACCCACGGCAGCGCCAAGCACACCGATATCATGAAAACCGAAGGCCTCAAGCAGGCCCTCGACAAGTACGGTTTCGATGCCGCTTTTGGTGGTGCCCGTCGTGACGAAGAGAAGTCCCGTGCCAAAGAGCGCGTGTATTCCTTCCGCGATACCAAGCACCGCTGGGACCCGAAAAACCAGCGTCCCGAGTTGTGGAACGTCTACAACGGCAAGGTCAACAAGGGCGAATCGATCCGTGTTTTCCCATTGTCGAACTGGACCGAACTGGACATCTGGCAGTACATCTACCTCGAAGGCATCCCGATTGTGCCGCTGTATTTCGCCGCCGAGCGCGACGTTATCGAGATGAATGGCACCTGGATCATGATCGACGACGAACGCCTGCTCAATCACCTGAGCGATGAAGACAAGGCGCGCATCGTCAAGAAGAAGGTCCGTTTCCGCACACTGGGTGACTACCCGTTGACCGGTGCGGTCGAGTCCGAGGCCACCAGCCTGACCGACATCATTCAGGAAATGCTCCTGACGCGAACTTCCGAACGCCAGGGCCGGGTCATCGATCACGATGGCGCAGGCTCGATGGAAGAAAAGAAACGTCAGGGTTATTTCTAAGGGGTTGTCATGTCGCACGCATCTGATTTGATCAGCGAGGACATCCTCGCCTACCTGGGCCAGCACGAACGCAAGGAAATGCTGCGCTTTCTGACCTGTGGCAACGTCGACGACGGCAAGAGCACCCTGATCGGGCGCCTGCTGCACGACTCCAAAATGATCTACGAAGATCACCTGGAAGCCATTACCCGCGACTCGAAAAAAGTCGGCACCACTGGCGATGACATCGACCTGGCATTGCTGGTCGACGGCTTGCAGGCCGAGCGGGAGCAGGGCATCACCATCGATGTCGCTTACCGCTACTTCTCCACCGCCAAGCGCAAATTCATCATCGCCGACACCCCTGGCCATGAGCAGTACACCCGCAACATGGCCACCGGTGCGTCCACCTGTGACCTGGCGATCATTCTGGTCGACGCCCGTTACGGCGTGCAGACCCAGACCCGTCGCCACAGCTTCATTGCCTCGTTGCTGGGCATCAAGCACATCGTTGTCGCCATCAACAAGATGGACCTCAACGGCTTCGACGAAACCGTCTTCGAGTCGATCAAGGCCGATTACCTGAAGTTCGCCGAAGGTATCGCCTTCAAGCCGACCACCATGGCCTTCGTGCCAATGTCGGCGCTCAAAGGCGACAACGTGGTGAACAAGTCCGAGCGCTCGCCGTGGTACACCGGCCAGTCGCTGATGGAAATTCTTGAAACCGTCGAAATCGCCAACGACCGCAACTACACCGACCTGCGTTTCCCGGTGCAGTACGTCAACCGTCCGAACCTGAACTTCCGTGGTTTCGCCGGCACCCTGGCCAGCGGCGTCGTGCACAAGGGCGACGAAGTCGTTGTGCTGCCGTCGGGCAAGAGCAGCCGCGTGAAGTCCATCGTCACTTTCGAAGGTGAGCTGGAGCACGCCGGTCCGGGTCAAGCGGTGACGCTGACCATGGAAGACGAGATCGACATCTCCCGCGGCGACTTGCTGGTGCACGCCGACAACCTGCCGCAAGTGACTGACGCCTTCGACGCCATGCTGGTGTGGATGGCGGAAGAACCGATGCTGCCGGGCAAGAAATACGACATCAAGCGCGCCACGACGTACGTGCCGGGTTCGATCACCAGCATCGTCAACCGCGTTGACGTGAACACCCTGGAAGAAGGTCCGGCCAGTTCGTTGAACCTGAACGAAATCGGTCGGGTCAAAATCAGCCTCGACGCGGCCATCGCGCTGGACGGTTACGCGAGCAACCGCACCACCGGTTCGTTCATCGTCATCGATCGTTTGACCAATGGCACTGTCGCGGCCGGCATGATCATCGCTCAGCCGTTGAGCCATGGCACCAGCACGCATCACGGCAAACTGGCGCACGTCGCCACCGAAGAACGCGCCCAGCGCTTCGGCCAGCAACCGGCCACCGTGTTGTTCAGCGGCTTGTCGGGCGCCGGCAAAAGCACCCTGGCTTACGCGGTTGAACGCAAGTTGTTCGACATGGGTCGTGCGGTGTTTGTACTCGATGGCCAAAACCTGCGTCACGACCTGAACAAAGGTCTGCCACAGGATCGCGCCGGGCGTACCGAGAACTGGCGTCGTGCGGCGCACGTTGCGCGTCAGTTCAACGAAGCGGGTCTGCTGACACTGGCAGCCTTCGTTGCGCCGAGTGCCGAAGGTCGTGAGCAGGCCAGGGAACTGATCGGCAAGGAGCGTCTGCTGACGGTCTACGTCCAGGCCTCTCCGACGGTCTGTGCCGAGCGTGATCCACAAGGCTTGTACGCGGCGGCCGGGGACAACATCCCGGGCGACTCCTTCCCGTACGACGTGCCGCTGGACGCCGACCTCGTGGTCGATACCCAGTCGCTGTCGCTGGAAGAAAGCGTCAAGCAAGTACTGGATCTGCTGCGCAAGCGTGGCGCGATCTAAGCGTTAGCCGTTAAAAAGAAACCCGCCGATGAGTGATCATCGGCGGGTTTTTTTTGTTGCTCAACTCGGTCAACTGTAGGAGTGAGCCTGCTCGCGATAGCTGTGGATCAGTCGACATAAACTCTGAATGTACGACCGCTATCGCGAGCAGGCTCACTCCTACAGGGGATCAGCGCTTGCCTGGGTATTCGCGGTGCATCTGTGCAAGCAACGCGTCCTTGTCCTGCCACAACTGATTGATCCAGCCCTGAAACTGCAATCGATACTCGCCGTCCTGGTCGTAGTTCTTGCCGATGAACTGCGGCGGAATCTTCAGCTCCTGAAAGTGCACCACCACGTCCTTCACGTTCCCGCAGAGCAAATCCCAATAACCGGGACGGCCGGCCGGATAATGAATGGTCACGTTGACGATGGCTTCCAGCTGCTCACCCATGGCATCCAGCACAAACGCAATGCCGCCCGCCTTCGGTTTGAGCAAGTGACGGAACGGCGATTTCTGCTGGGCATGCTTGCCTTCGGTGAAACGCGTGCCTTCGACGAAGTTGAAAATCCCCACCGGGTTATGGCGGAACTTGTCGCAGGTCTTGCGGGTGGTTTCCAGGTCTTTGCCTTTCTTCTCCGGGTGCTTCTCCAGGTAGGCCTTGGAGTAGCGCTTCATGAACGGAAAGCCGAGCGCCCACCACGCCAGACCAATCACCGGCACCCAGATCAGTTCCTGTTTGAGGAAGAACTTCAGCGGGCGAATCTTCCGGTTCAGCACGTACTGCAACACCATGATGTCGACCCAGCTCTGGTGGTTGCTGGTGATCAAATAGGAATGCTGATAGTCCAGGCCTTCCAGGCCGCTGAGTGTCCAGCGTGTGTGCCCGAGCAAGTCCATCCACGCTTTGTTGTTGCTGATCCAGGCTTCGTGGATGTGGCTCATCAGCCAATCGGTAAAACGCTGGGCGGAGGGGAAGGGCAGTATCAGTTTGAAAATCGCCACAATGAACAGCGGTGTACAGCAGGCAATCGTGTTCAGCGCCAACAGCAGCGAGGCAATCACGCCTCGCAGCGGTGCAGGTAGGGAATCCAGCATTTAAAGATCCAAAGGTCGGTTGGCAGCTTGAATCGCGGTCAACGCGATGGTGTACACGATGTCGTCGACTTGCGCGCCGCGCGGCAAGTCGTTCACCGGTTTGCGCAGGCCTTGCAGCATCGGCCCGAGGCTGACGCAATCGGCGCTACGCTGCACGGCTTTGTGGGTGGTGTTGCCGGTGTTCAGGTCGGGGAACACGAACACGGTGGCGCGACCGGCCACCAGGCTGTTCGGCGCCAGTTGCCGGGCAACGGTTTCGTTGGCGGCGGCGTCGTATTGCAATGGGCCGTCGATCAACAGCGCGTTTTGTTGCTCGTGGGCGAGCAACGTCGCTTCGCGCACCTTCTCGACTTCTTCGCCGCTGGCCGATTCACCGCTGGAGTAGCTGATCATCGCCACGCGCGGGGTGATGCCGAAGGCGGCGGCCGAGTCGGCGCTTTGCAGCGCGATCTCGGCCAGTTCGCTGGCGCTCGGGTGCGGGTTCATCACGCAGTCGCCATAGACCAGCACTTCCTCGGGGAAGAGCATGAAGAACACTGACGACACCAGCGTGCAGCCCGGCGCCGTTTTAATAAGCTGCAGGGCCGGGCGGATGGTGTTGGCGGTGGAGTGAATGACCCCGGACACCAATCCGTCGACCTCATCCAGCGCCAGCATCATGGTGCCGATCACCACGGTGTCTTCCAGTTGCTGCTCGGCCATCGGCGCGTTGAGGCTTTTGCTTTTGCGCAGGGCGACCATCGGCTCGACGTAGCGCTCGCGGATCAGGTCCGGGTCGAGGATTTCCAGCCCCGGTGGCAGCTCGATGCCTTGGGCGCGGGCGACGGCTTCGACGTCCGCCGGTTTCGCCAGCAACACGCAACGGGCAATGCCACGCGCCTGACAGATGGCTGCGGCTTGCACGGTCAGCGGCTCGCTGCCTTCCGGCAGGACGATGCGTTTGTTGGCAGCCTGGGCGCGCTGGATCAATTGATAACGGAACACGGCGGGCGACAGGCGCATTTCCCGTGGCGTGCCGCAGCGTTGGTGCAGCCACTTGGCGTCGAGGTGGCTGGCAACGAAATCGGTGATGATCTCCGCGCGCTCGCGGTCGTCGATCGGGATTTCCTTGTTCAAACCGTTCAACTGGTTGGCGGTGTCGTAGGAGCCGGTGCTCACCGACAACACCGGCAGGCCCGCCTGCAACGCGCCACGGCAGAGGTCCATGATGCGCGGGTCGGGCAGGGTGTCGCTGGTCAGCAACAGGCCGGCCAGCGGCACGCCATTCATGGCGGCGAGGCTGACGGCGAGGATGATGTCGTCGCGATCACCGGGAGTCACCACCAACACACCAGGCTTGAGCAGCTCCACGGTGTTGCGCATGGTGCGGGCGCAGATGATGATTTTGGTCATGCGCCGGGTCTCGTAATCACCGGCATTGAGAATTTGCGCGCCCATCAGATCGGCGACGTCGCGAGTGCGCGGGGCGTTCAATTCCGGCTGGAACGGGATGCAACCCAACAGACGGAAATCGCCGCTGCGCAGCAATGGTGAGTGTTCCTTCAAACGCGAAGCGAAAGCCTCCATGCTTTCATCGGTTTTGACCTTGTTGAGGATCACGCCGAGGACTTTCGGGTCTTTCGGACCGCCGAACAATTGCGCCTGCAATTCCACTCGGCCGGACAGCTCGGTCAACACCTCGTTTTCCGGCGCCGAGACCAGGATCACTTCGGCGTCGAGGCTTTTCGCCAAATGCAGATTGACCCGTGCGGCGTAACTGGCGCTGCGGGTCGGGACCATGCCTTCGACGATCAGCACGTCTTTGCCGACAGCGGCCTGCTGGTAGAGGGTGATGATTTCTTCGAGCAGCTCATCCAGCTGGCCGTCGCCGAGCATGCGCTCGACGTGCGCCAGACCGAGCGGCTGAGGCGGTTTCAAACCGTGAGTGCGCGCCACCAGTTCAGTGGACCGTTCAGGGCCGGTGTCGCCCGGATGCGGCTGGGCAATCGGTTTGAAAAAGCCGACCTTGAGGCCGGCCCGCTCTAGAGTACGCACCAGCCCGAGGCTGATGGAGGTCAGACCCACACCAAAATCGGTGGGTGCGATAAAAAAAGTTTGCATGCGGATTCTCTAAAGGTGCATGGCAATGGTGACGACCTATGCCTGGCCGTTTACCGAAATTCAGTCGCCAAGGTTATCGCTAACCGAGCCCTGTGCGCACCAACCGCAATCAAAGGGCTGGCCTATTTTTTCAATACGTTGCGCGGGGTCCAGGACCCAGGCGCGCGATTGCCACGGTGGCTGGTGCCGCAGGTGCTGGGTGTGACCGCAGGAAAGCTCGGCCACCCAGTGCCCGTCCTCATCCTGATGGAAGCCTGTGACCGTTGAGCCTTTCGCCGTCACCCGTCTGTCCGGGTTGTGTTCGCTTTCGGGCGATTGCTTCGCTAAACTTGGCCATTCTTCATTCTTATGCAAAAGGTCTCGCCCCATGCTGATCGCCGCCAATAAGGCTGTCTCCATCGACTATACCCTGACCAACGACGCTGGTGAGGTCATCGACAGCTCCGCCGGCGGCGCGCCGCTGGTCTACCTGCAAGGCGCAGGTAACATCATTCCGGGCCTGGAAAAGGCTCTGGAAGGCAAAGCAGTCGGTGACGAACTGACTGTCGCCGTAGAACCTGAAGATGCCTACGGCGAATACGCTGCCGAACTGGTCAGTACTCTGAGCCGCAGCATGTTCGAAGGCGTCGACGAGCTGGAAGTGGGCATGCAGTTCCACGCATCCGCTCCGGATGGCCAAATGCAGATCGTCACCATTCGCGATCTGGACGGCGACGATGTCACCGTCGACGGCAACCACCCGTTGGCCGGTCAGCGCCTGAATTTCCAGGTCAAGATCATCGACATCCGTGATGCCAGCCAGGAAGAAATCGCTCATGGTCACGTCCATGGCGAAGGTGGCCATCACCACTGATTTTCTGCGCTAAGCTTTCGAGAACTGGAGAGGCGCCCGAGGGGCGCCTTTTTAGTCCGCGGCTGTCCTTGGTGACACCGCCAAGTGGCTGTTTCGAGAAGATCACGGGAATTTGGAGTTCGTCATGAGTGCTTTTCACGACCTTAAATTGACAGCCCTGGATGGTCAGGAGCTACCGCTGGCGCCGTTCAAGGGGCGTGTCGTGCTGGTGGTCAACGTTGCCTCCAAATGCGGCTTGACCCCACAGTACGCAGCGCTGGAAAACCTTTACCAGCAATACAAGGACAAAGGTTTCAGCGTACTCGGCCTGCCGTGCAACCAGTTTGCCGGGCAGGAACCGGGTACCGAGCAAGAGATCCAGGATTTCTGCAGCCTCAACTATGGCGTGACCTTTCCGTTGTCCAGCAAGCTGGAAGTCAACGGTCACGATCGTCATCAGCTGTACCGTCTGCTGGCGGGCGAGGGGGCTGAATTCCCGGGCGACATTACCTGGAACTTCGAAAAATTCCTGCTGGGCAAGGATGGTCGCGTGCTGGCGCGGTTTTCGCCGCGCACGGCGCCGGATGATCCGACTGTCGTTCATGCGATCGAAAAAGCCCTGAGCTGAACCCAAAAAATCGCAGCCACCGAGCTGCGATTTTTTATGCCTGCCTTTTGAACCTTAATCACCGCAATCAATAGTGCTGTGCATCGCTTGTCGCTCCGCATATTATCGCCGTCATAAAACTCTGTCCTGTCGATACCGTTTCCGTGGAGCGTCCCATGCCCGTCAAAGCCCTGTTCAAACCGTTCCACCTCGGCACCCTCGAACTGCCGACCCGCGTCGTCATGGCGCCGATGACCCGCTCGTTTTCGCCGGGTGGCGTGCCCAATTCCAAAGTGATCGAGTACTACCGTCGTCGCGCCGCCGCAGGCGTTGGCTTGATCATCACCGAAGGCACCACCGTCGGCCACCAGGCTTCCAACGGCTACCCGAACGTCCCGCATTTCTATGGTGAAGCAGCGCTGGCCGGCTGGAAAAAAGTGGTCGATGCGGTTCATGCTGAAGGCGGCAAGATCGTTCCGCAGCTGTGGCATGTCGGCAGCGTGCGCCGCATCGGCACCGAGCCGGACGCCAGCGTGCCGGGTTACGGTCCGTCGGAGAAATTGAAGGACGGTCAGGTCGTGGTGCACGGCATGACCCAGCAAGATATCCAGGACGTGATCGCCGCGTTTGCCCAGGCCGCCAAAGATGCCCAGAGCATCGGCATGGACGGCGTGGAAATTCACGGTGCCCACGGCTACCTCGTCGACCAGTTCTTCTGGGAAGGCAGCAACCAGCGCACTGACGAATACGGCGGCAGCCTGGCTAACCGTTCGCGTTTCGCCATTGAACTGATCCAGGCGGTGCGTGCAGCGGTCGGCGAAGGCTTCCCGATTATTTTCCGTTTCTCTCAATGGAAGCAGCAGGATTACACCGCGCGTCTGGTGCAAACATCGGAGGCACTGGGTGAATTTCTCAAGCCGTTGTCCGACGCTGGCGTGGATATTTTCCACTGTTCGACGCGCCGTTTCTGGGAGCCAGAGTTCGACGGTTCCGAGCTGAACCTGGCCGGCTGGACCCGTAAGCTCACTGGCAAACCGACCATCACCGTGGGCAGTGTCGGCCTGGATGGCGAATTCCTGCAGTTCATGGTCAACACCGACAAGATCGCGCAGCCGGCCAGCCTGGAAAAACTGCTGGAGCGTTTGAACAATGATGAGTTCGATCTGGTGGCGGTAGGTCGTGCGCTGCTGGTGGACCCGGACTGGGCGCAGAAGGTGCGTGACGGCCGTGAAGAAGACATCCTGCCGTTCAGCCGTGAGGCGTTGATGACCCTGGTTTAAGCCGAGGTTCAATGCCTGAGGCACGCGGGGTCTGACAAGCCCCGCGCAACTGCCCTTCAAACTGCTCGATAATCGCTGCCCATCCTTGGCGACTCGCATGCTGACGCGCATTAAGCCGCACGCAACGCAAGGTTTCGCGCTCCTCCAACAACCAACACGCCGCATCGCAGAATGCTTCCTCATCCCCCGGCATCACCAGCACACCGTTGTAGCCATGGCGAATATGTTGAGCCGCTGCCGCCTGATCGTAGGCCACCACACCCAGTCCCGAGGCCAGCGCCTCAAGCACGACATTGCCGAAGGTTTCGGTCAGGCTTGGAAACAGAAACACATCGCCCGACGCGTAGTGACTGGCCAAGGCTTCACCGCGTTGTGAACCACAGAAAATCGCCTCGGGCAGTTCAGCCTCAAGTGCCGCTCGTTGCGGGCCGTCGCCAATCACAATCAACCGGATTTTGCGCTGTGGATAAGTGGCTTTCAGTGCGTCGAAGCAGCGCTTGAGCAGGCCCAGATTTTTCTCCTGTGCCAGACGTCCTACGTGGATGAGAGCGATGTCGTCGTTACCCAACCCCCAGCTCTCACGCAGGGCGTTAATCCGCTTGGTCGGGTGAAACAACTGGCTGTCGACCCCACGCGACAGCAACGCCAGGCGCTCGAAGTGTCGGCGCTCCAGTTCCATTCTTTGACTCACGCTCGGCACCAGGGTCAGCGTCGAACGATTGTGAAACCAGCGCAGGTAGTGGGTCAGCAATCGCGTCAGCAGTCCAAGCCCATACTGACTGGAGTACTGTTGGAAATTGGTATGGAAGCCGCTGACCACGGAAATCCCCAAGCGCCGCGCCGCGCGCAACGCGGACAATCCCAGCGGTCCTTCCGTGGCGATATACAGCACGTCCGGTCGATGACGTTTCCAGCGCCGCAGTAGCTTGTGCATCGACGACTGGCCCCATTGCAAGCCGGGATAACCCGGCAGCGGCCAGCCCCGGCACAGCAACAAGGCATCGTCGCTGCCCAACTGCTGATCGCAACCCTGACGCGGTCGCACCAATTCCACCTGATGCCCGCGCGCGCGCAAGCCGTCGCATAAGCGGCCGAGGGTATTGGCCACTCCGTTGATTTCGGGAGGGAAGGTTTCGGTGATCAGAGTGATATGCAGAGCTGTCGTCATGACCTCAGTGTCGGCTGAGGCCATGTCGTCAGTGTGACGCTGGGATGATGAATTTGTGACCGGATCAGCGCTGGGCTACCAGGTTTTCCGCGCCGCGTTCACGCACCCAGAACAGGGTCGCACCCGCCACGGCGGCCGGCATCATCAGGATGTTGACCACCGGAATCAGCAGCACCAGATAAACACTGCCGCCGAAACTCATGCTCTGCCAGCGCTTCTCGCGCAGCCAGGCGAGCATCTCGTTCCAGCCGAGTTTGTGGTTGTCCGCCGGGTAGTCGATGTACTGGATCGCCATCATCCACACCCCGAACAGCAGCCACAGAGGCGCCGCGATGATGTTAACCACCGGAATGAACGAGAGGATGAACAACCCGATGGCACGCGGCAGGAAGTAGCCGAGCTTGCGCATTTCCCGGGCCAGGGTGCGGGGGATCATGGCGATCAGCTCGCCCCAGCTGAAGGACGGGAAGTCATCGGTGCCGCGCACCACGACTTCGACTTTTTCCGCGAGGAAGCCGTTGAAGGGTGCAGCGATGACGTTGGCCAGCATGGTGAAGGTGAAGAACACCATCAACACCACCAGCACCACGAACAACGGCCAGAGCACATAACTGAGAAAACTCAGCCAGTCGGGCAGGGACGGCATCAACGTATCGACCCACAGGCTGAATTGATGGCTGGCCAGGTAGATCAATCCGACGAACAGCACCAGGTTGATCATCAGCGGCAACAGCACAAACAAACGCAGGCTTGGGCTCAGGACCAGCTTGAGGCCTTCGCGCAGGTATTGCGGGCCGGACAGAACAGGGGCGGGCATAACGTGCTCCGAGCAAAGGGGAAACGCGCCGACCTTACCGGCTTTGTCTGACAGGTGAAAGCGCGGTAGCAGCATCGACATTAACTGTAACAAAGGCGTCTATGCATCGTTCGCGATGGGATAGAGACCGCCTATGAGCTGGATTGTTAAACCGTATTTCCTTAATCTTCGCCCCCTCGATACGCTGCACCCCATACTTTTTACAGGACTGTCGAGCTCAAGCCTTCCCCAAGTGCTTTCAACGGTCCTTTTTTATTCCCGCCGGCAACCCGGCGTTCCGTGCCAGATATTTCGGGCCGGTCAACAGGAGCAGGTCATGTCTGAAGTCCGTCATTCGCGAGTGATTATTCTCGGTTCCGGCCCTGCCGGTTACAGCGCCGCGGTCTATGCCGCCCGTGCCAACCTCAAGCCACTGCTGATCACCGGCATGCAAGCCGGCGGTCAACTGACCACCACCACCGAAGTCGATAACTGGCCTGGCGACGTCCACGGCCTGACCGGCCCGGCGCTGATGGACCGCATGAAAGAGCACGCCGAGCGCTTTGAAACCGAAATCGTCTTCGATCACATCAATGCCGTGGACTTCGCTGCCAAGCCGTACACCCTGACCGGCGACAGCGCGACCTACACCTGCGATGCCCTGATCATCGCGACCGGCGCCAGCGCTCGTTACCTGGGCCTGCCGTCGGAAGAAGCGTTCATGGGCAAAGGCGTTTCGGCCTGCGCGACCTGCGATGGTTTCTTCTACCGCAACAAGCCAGTGGCTGTGGTCGGTGGCGGCAACACCGCTGTTGAAGAGGCGCTGTACCTGGCCAACATTGCCAGCAAAGTGACCTTGATCCATCGTCGCGAAACCTTCCGCGCCGAGAAGATCCTGATCGACAAGCTGAATGCCCGGGTTGCCGAAGGCAAAATCGAGCTGAAGCTGAACTCGACGCTGGACGAAGTCCTGGGCGACAACATGGGCGTGACCGGTGCCCGTCTGAAGAACAACGACGGCAGTTTCGACGAGCTGACAGTCGACGGCGTGTTCATCGCCATCGGCCACACCCCGAACACTTCGCTGTTCGAAGGTCAGCTGACGTTGAAAGACGGCTACCTGGTTGTGCAGGGCGGCCGTGACGGCAACGCCACTGCCACCAGCCTCGAAGGTATCTTTGCTGCCGGTGACGTGGCCGACCACGTTTACCGTCAGGCCATCACCTCGGCCGGCGCTGGCTGCATGGCGGCACTGGACGCCGAGCGCTACCTCGACGACCTGCAGAACGCTTGATTCTGATTCTGTAGAAACTAAGAAACCGGCCTAGGCCGGTTTTTTTGTGCCCAAAGGAGAACTCTGTAGCAGCAGGCTTCGCCAGCGGCTACAGGGGTTTGCGTTTCGGCTTGACCTTGTGTGGAGCCGTTCAGCCTTTTAGCCGTTCCTGGACGAAGTCCATCACCTTCAGTGATTGATAGATGGCATTGGCGGCAATCCGCCCGAACGGTCCGCCGTTCCAGTCCAGCAGGTACGGTTTGAACAGTTGATAACGCGCACTTTCCCCGCACACCGCTTCGGCGATGACCCGGCCCCCAATCGAGCCGGTATTCAAGCCATGGCCACCAAACGAGGTGCAGGCCCAGACGCCCGGTTCCAGCAATCCCAGGTTGGGCATCTTATTGGTGGAGTAACCCATCAGGCCGGACCAGGCCAATTCGATTTTGACCGGGGCCAGTTGTGGGTAGACCGATACCATGTCGGCCTTGAGCATGGCGGCGAGGGCCTTTTCGTTCTGTTCGTTGCGGGTGGTGATGCGTCCGCCCCAGAGCAGGCGGTCGCCTTCGACCACGCGGTAGTAGTCCGAGGCGCGGCGGTCGTCGGAGAACGCGGCGCCGGAGTCGAGGACGTTTTTGATCGAGTCGCCCAGGTGCTCGGTCAGCACCACATAGGTTGCGATGGGCAGGTAGGCGCGGCTGAGCTTTTGCAACTCCGGGCCGCCGTAACCCCCGGCGCAAAACACCAGGTCTTGGCAGCGCACGCTGCCGTGAGCGGTCTGGACGATTTTGTCGGCGCCTTCGCGACGCCACCCTAGCATTTTTGATTGTTCGAAAATCTGCCCTCCGGCCGCTTCGATGGCGAGAGCCAGGCCCAGGCAATAATTCAGTGGATGAAAGTGCAAGGCGTTCGGGTCTTCGACGCCCTGGAAGTAACGCAGGGTGTGCGCCCGTTCCCGCACCTGAGCGGTGTCGAGGAAGTTGAGTTCGTAACCGAAGTCACGACGCATGGAATCGATGTGGCTTTTTACTCCAGTACTGTCGTCGTAGCGCTTGACCCGGATCGTGCCGGCAGACGGTACACAGCCGCTCAGGGCCAGTTCGGTGATATTGCGGCGGACAATCTCCACGCCTTCGACTGACATCTGAAACAGCGCCTTGGCGTGTTCCAGCCCCAGTTTCTTGCGGATCGCTCCCGACCCTTCAGCCCAGCCCGGCGAGACCACGCCGCCGTTGCGGCCGGACGCGCCCCAGGCGACTTGCTGGGCTTCGAGGATGATCACGCGTTTGCCGCGCCGGGTCAGTTCCAGGGCAGCAGTAAGGCCCGCGATCCCTGCGCCGATGATGCAGACGTCGCAAGTTTGGTCAGTGTTCAGTTCGGTCCTGGCCGCGCGGGGCAGCGAGGTTTGGGAATACCAGGTGTTGGGGAAGGACATGGTCGATCCTTGGGAAATGCCAGATCAAGTGTGGGAGCGGGCTTGCTCCCACAGGGAGGGCGGTGGTTATTTGATGGTCGAGTAGTCCACGCCGTACCACTTGTCCGACAGCTTGGTCAGCGTGCCGTCCTTGTGCATCTGGCCGATGATTTCACTCAATTTGGCGTTCAGCTGCGCGTCACCCTTGTCGGTGGCAACGGCCAGCGGTTCGTAGAACACCACATTGGCGTCGACGGCGCGCAGCGGATAACCCTTCTTGACGGCGGCATCCAGCGTGCTGCGTTGCGTGAGGATGGCATCCAGTCGGGTACCGTCGCCCAGGCGCAGATCGTCCAGCGGTCCGACGGAGCCGGCGTAGGTTTTCATTTTTTCGGTTTTCACGTCGTAGACCACGGGTGGCACGTCAGTGGTTTCGATCGCCAGTGCCTGACTGAAATAGTCCTCGGACGTCGTGCCGCCTTCGACGCCGATGGTTTTGCCATTCAGCGCTTTGTGATCGGTGACCGTGGATTTGTTGTGCACCGCGAACACGTAGGGCACGTAGTAGTAAGTCCCGGGGAAATCGAGAATCCGCGCACGACTTTTCGTCGCGGTCATCGACCCGACAGACACGTCCCAGCGCCCGTTCCACTTGCCGGCGGTGATCACATCCCAGTCGGGGGTGATGAATTTGGCTTCGACGCCGAGACGCTTGGCGATCTCCTTGGACACGTCGATATCAAACCCGTCGATTTGATTCTTGTCGTTGATGAACCCTTGTGGGGGCCAGGTCGCCGAGGTGGCGACGGTCAACGTCTTGCTGCTCTCGATCTTGTCCAGCACGGCTCCGGCGTTCGCAGCGCCGACGAACAACAGTGACAAGGCAGCTGCGAGGGTGATTGCGGGTCTTTTACTGAGCATGTCCATCTCCACTTCTCGTTATTGTTATGCGGGGGTAAAGCGCTTCTCAGTGACCGATGATCTGCGACAGGAATTTCTGCGCGCGTTCGGTCTGCGGGTTGTTGAAAAACTCGGAAGGGGTGGCTTGTTCGATGACCTGGCCCTGGTCCATGAACAGCACGCGGTCGGCGACCTTGCTGGCAAAACCCATCTCATGGGTCACGCAAATCATGGTCATGCCGTCGGTGGCCAGTTCGCCCATCACGTCCAGCACTTCGTGGACCATTTCCGGGTCCAGTGCCGAGGTCGGTTCATCGAACAGCATCACTTTGGGGTTCATGCACAGCGCCCGGGCAATCGCCACGCGCTGCTGTTGGCCACCTGACAGTTGTGACGGGTATTTGTGCGCGTGCTCGGCAATCCGCACACGTTCCAGGTAAACCTGCGCGCGTTTTTTCGCCTCGGCAGATGACACGCCCTGCACCAGTTGCGGCGCCAACGTCAGGTTGTCCATCACGCTCAAGTGCGGGAACAGGTTGAAGCTCTGAAACACCATGCCGATTTCGCTGCGCACGGCGCTGACACTTTCCGCTTCGCTGGTGAGGGTGATGCCGTTGACCTGAATGTGGCCTTGCTGGAAATTTTCCAGATGGTTGATGCAGCGAATCATCGTCGACTTGCCCGAGCCCGACGGCCCGCACACTACGAGGATTTCACCGGTGGCGACGTTCAGGTCGACGTCGCGCAGTGCGTGAAAATTGCCGTACCACTTGTTCAGGCCGGAGATGGAAATCATCGAGGGACCGACCTGCGCAGCAGGCGCCAGGTCGAGTTGCTCAGCGGTATTGGTTCGAGTCATCACGCATCAACCCCTTGCCACGGATCGGTTGACCCGCTTTTCGATTCGCGCCTGCACCCGTTCCAGAATGAATGACAGGGCCCAGTAAATCATCGCGGCGGTGATCAGCATTTCCAGGTGGCGGAAGTCCGCACGACCCTGGGTCTTGGCCAGGTACATCAGTTCCCAGACGCCGATCACCGACACCAGCGAACTGTCCTTGAGCATGGCGATGAACTGGTTGCCGGTCGGTGGAATGATCACGCGCAAGGCCTGCGGCATGATGACCCGGCTCAGGGTTTTGAACGGGCTGATGTTCAATGCCCGGGAGGCTTCCCACTGGCCGACCGGGATGCTCTGGATGCCCGCACGGAAAATTTCAGTCATGTAGGCGCCGTAACACAGCGACAACGCGAGGATACCCGCCGGCACCGCATCGACCACGTAGCCCAGTTGCGGCAGGCCGAGATAAATCAGGTAGATCTGGATCAGCAGCGGAACGCCGCGAAAGAACGAGGTGTAGAACGAGGCGAGGGCATTGGCCAGGCCGTTGTTCGACAGCTTGGCCACCGCGCCGATCAGTGCCAGCACAAAGGCAAGCACAATGGCGATGGCGGAGATGTACAACGTGGTAGCGGTACCCTGAATGATCAGGAAACCGATCTTGTCGAGGATGAAGCTGTAGGAGAGGTCAAAGGTGTCGAAGAATGCCAGGAACAGGATCAGCAGCTCGATCCACACCACGGTGGTCTGCACCTTGAACTTCAAGCGTCCCAGGACATGGAAGTTCAGCGTTCCGAGTGCGGCGATACCCAGGCCGATGGCGATGTTGCGAGCGGTAAGGCTGTCTGGAGCATTGCCCAGCAGCGGTTGCAGAAAATGGCTGAGGGCGCTGTTGCCCAGGTTCATCAGGTAGGAGCCGAGGAACAACACCACGGCTACGCCGAGCAGGAACTGAGGATCGTTGGACTTTTTCTTATAAATTATATTGTCGTGATACATGTCTGCCTCAGCTTGTAGGTGGTGATGTTCTCGCTAGGTAAAAGGGTCTTTGGTCAGTATTGCGACGACGATTCCGGGACAACAAGCGAACATAATTCGCTACGTCAGTCCCGGAACTCACGTTGCTGTCAGGACAGTTTCGCCAGACACGTCTCGAGGATATCGAGCCCTTCCTCCAGCACCGCCGCCTCGGTGGTCAACGGGGCCAGCAGTCGTATGATGTGGCGCGACTTGCCGCTGGGCATCAGCAGCAGACCCGCGTCTCGTGCCAGCGCCAGCAGCTGCGTCAATTGCGCCGAGGCCGGTGTGCCATCGGCATTGGTCAGCTCGATGCCGCGCATCGCGCCAACGCCGGTCAAGCGGCCCAGAAACGGGGAAAGCTTGTTGGCGCGCCAGGCCTCGTAGCGGCTGACGATGGCTTCTTCCTGTTGCGAGCCCCAGGCGTGCAGGTTCGCATCGGTCATCTCGTCCAGGGTTGCCAGTGCTGCGGCGCAGGCAATCGGGTTGCCCGAATAGGTGCCGCCCAGTCCGCCTTTGGGCAAGGTGTCGAGCAGCGACTTGCGCCCGACCACCGCACCCAGCGGCACACCGCCGGCGATGCTTTTGCCCAGCAGAATCAGGTCCGGCTCAATGCCCAGTCGCGAAAATGCAAAGCGCTGGCCGGTGCGACCGAAGCCGGACTGGATTTCATCAGCGATCAGCAGGATGTTTTTTTCGTCACAGAAACGACGTAGCGCCTGGGCGAACTCCACGTTCATCGCCAGGAAGCCCGCTTCGCCCTGCACCGGTTCGACGATAAAACAGGCGACGTCTTCAACGTCGATCTCGACGCTGAAAAGGCGGTCCATGGCTTTCAGGGCCTCGGCGCAGGTCACGCCGTTGTCCTTGCTCGGGTATGGCAAGTGAAACACCGGACCGGGCAGCACACCGACCTTCTGTTTGTAAGGCGCGACTTTGCCGTTGAGGTTGAGTGTGGCGAGGGTGCGGCCATGGAAGGCGCCGTCGAAGGCGATGACGGCCGTGCGACCGGTCGCACCACGGACGATCTTCAGGGCGTTTTCCGCCGCTTCTGCGCCGCTGTTGGTGAGCATGCCACTGACAGCGTAGTCCACAGGAATGAACGCCGTCAGGCGATCCATCAGTTCGAGGTAAGGCACATGCGGGGCGGCGTTGAACGCGTAGTGCGTCAGTCGGGTGGCTTGTTCGCGAATGGCCTCGACGATGCGTGGATGGCAATGGCCGAGGTTCAGTACGCCGATGCCGCCGACGAAATCGATGTAGCGTTTGCCATCGGTGTCCCAGACCTCGGCATTTTTGCCGTGGCTGAGCGTGACGGGATGAACGATGTTGATCGACTGGCTGATGGTTTCGCTGCTCATGGATGACCGACTCTGAAGAAGGGATGCTTCTTTTTATCTAAGCCGTGAGCAGCGGTGCCCGGCAAACGAAATAAAGTCGCCGGGTCAATCTTAAAAGTCGGGATGTGCGGTGAAAGAGCAAAAGATCACAGCCTCGTTTCACTCGACAGCTGCTACAGGGAAATACGATCTATGTAGGAGCTGTCGAGTGAAACGAGGCTGCGATCTTTTGATGTTGAATCAGCGGCGGGTCAGGGGTTGCTGCGAGAACTTCACACCGGCGAGGCCATGAGCAATCAGCGCACGGATATTGCCGTGATCGCTGCCCTCAGGCGTCGCCACCACCGAACGGTAATGCTCGCCGAACGCCAGCAGCGCTTCTTCATCGCTCAAGCCTTCCAGCAACGCCAGACCCAGGGTCTTGCACGAGCCTTCATTCTGCCCGGCTGCGTTTTCCACGCCGCCGTTGTTGAAAGCCTGAGGCTGATAGTCGTAGCCGGCGGCGATGAAGGCCAGGGTGTCGGCAAAAACGTGTTCGCCGCTCTTGAGGCTGGCGCGCAGGGTGTTCAAATCACTCATTGGGTTTTCCTTTGGCAAACGCCGCTTGTTGTTCGGCGTTGGCTTCTTGCTGGTATTGGGCTTTCCACTCGGCGTACGGCATGCCGTAAACCACTTCGCGGGCGTCATCGAGGCTGACCTCGATCTGGCGTTCGTCGGCAGCGGCCTTGTACCACTTGGACAAGCAGTTGCGGCAGAAACCGGAGAGGTTCATCAGGTCGATGTTCTGCACATCCTTGCGGCTGTCCAGGTGGGCGACCAGCCGGCGAAAGGCGGCGGCTTCGAGTTCCAGGCGTTGTTGATCGGTCATGGCGGGCTCTGTGCAATCAAATCGTGCGCGGATGATAAAAGTCTGACGAACAATGCGCCAGACGCGGTCAGCGGCTCGCGGCCAGGGTAATCGACACCGACTCGGCGAATCGCAGGGCGTGGGGCTTGTCGACTTCGACCTCGGCGTACAACACCGACTCGTTGACCATGACCAGATCGAGAATTTCCTGGGTCAGGCGTTCGAGCAGGGCGAAGCGATTGCCCTCCACATGGGCGATGATCGCCTTGGTGATGGTGCGGTAGTTCAGCGCGTGATCGATGTCGTTGTCACGCACCGCTTCCTGAGCGGCATACAGGATGGTCAGGTTGATCAGCACATCCTGCTTGTTGAGGATTTCATCCTCGTTGATCCCGATGAAGGTCCGCAGGCGCAGGTCCTTGACCCGGATGCGTGCCGTTCCTGGTTGAAGTTGTGGCATTGCTACTTGCTCCGTCCAATCAATTGCAGGAACTCCTGGCGGGTGTTGCTCGACTCGCGGAAGGCGCCGAGCATCACCGAGGTGTTCATGGTCGAATTCTGTTTCTCGACGCCGCGCATCATCATGCACATGTGCTTGGCTTCGATGACCACCGCGACGCCCGCCGCACCGGTCACTTGCTGCACCGCGTCGGCGATTTGCCGGGTGAGGTTTTCCTGGATTTGCAGGCGACGGGCGAACATGTCCACCAGTCGTGCAATCTTCGACAGGCCCAGCACCTTGCCCGTTGGAATATAAGCCACATGCGCCTTGCCGATGAAGGGCAGCATGTGATGTTCGCAGAGCGAGTACAGCTCGATGTTGTCGACGATGATCATTTCATCGTTGTCGGAAGCGAAGAGCGCGCCGTTGACGATCTCTTCGACACTTTGCTCATAACCATGGCAGAGGTACTGCATGGCTTTTGCCGCGCGAACCGGGGTGTCTTGCAAACCCTCTCGGTCGGGGTTTTCACCGAGGCCGATGAGGATATCGCGATAGCTCTGGGACAGGGATAACGTCATGGAACATCCTCGCGGGGGCCGCTTATTTGATGTGCCGTCCGCCGTTGACGGTCAGGGTCGTGCCGGTGACATAAGGGTTGTCGAGCAAATAACGCAGGCTCTGGTAGATCACTTCGCAGCCGGGTTCGATACCCAGCGCGGACTTGGCCAGTGCCTTGGCGCGGTACGCCGCGTCGTCGTCGGGGTTGAACATTAGCAGGGCTGGAGCGATACCGTTGACCTTGATTGTCGGCGCGTATTTCGCGGCGAAGGACAGGGTGAGGCTGTCGAGCCCGGCTTTGCTGGCGCAGTAGCCAATGTGTTTGCTGCTGCCCCTGCGGGTCACGTCGTCGCTGATGTGCACGATGTCGGCGGGGCTTGAGCGTTGCAGCAAGTCGACACAATGCAGATTGATCAGGTAGGGCGCCAGCATGTGGACGTTGAACATGCGGGTGAAGGCTGTGGCGTCGGTGTCCGGGGTTTCGGCCAGCCATTCGGAAGCGTTATGGACAATCGCCCGCAGGCTGTCGGTGTGGTTTTTCAGTTCGCTGATGAACGCGAAGATTCCGGCTTCCGTGGAGAAGTCGGCAAACACCGCGGTCGCCCCCAGGTCGCGCAGAACTTGCACGCCGGGGCGTTCGCTGCGGTAGCTGAAGATCACCGGCTGGCCATCCTCGAGCAAACGCTGCGCACAGTGCAGGCCGACACGTTGGCCGGCACCGGTGATGAGGATTGGGGCTACGAAAGAGGTCATGAACGGCTCGCGTCGCGGTAAGAGCAAAACTATACCAGCGACGAGAGGCGTACACCTATTGTGGTAGCAGGCCTAGCGATTCTGCGTTGAAGGCTCGGCGGGCAACGGCCGTTGCGGCGTGGTGTTCAGCCAGCTGGCCAGCAGGCGGGTCGACAGCGGAATGAAGAAGTAGACCATCAGCGGGGTCAGGCACAAGGTGCTGATGAACACCCGGCTCAGCAGGCCCATGTCGCTCAGCAACGGCCCGAGGACAACGTTGAACAGCAGGGAAACCGGAAAGAATGCCAACCAGATCGCCACGGCCTGTTTCCAGCGTGGTGGGCGCTGGCCGGCCGCGCCGAACCAGCCTTCGATGCCGCTGACACGATGTTCCGTTGGATGGGCAAACAAGTCGCTGCCGCGTGCCAGCCATGCGGTGCGCGATACGGAATGCTCCCAGGCGTGCAGCGTCTGCTCGTCGGCAAAGCGGAAAATAATCTGGAATTCGTCATCGTCGGGCGGCGGAGCGAGCACGCCAGAACCGAGGTAGCCGGGAAAATCGGTGGCCAGTTGTTCGCCTTCGTGCAACCAGGCGATCAGGTCTTGATAGCGCCCATCGGCGACGCGGCGCGCAACCATCAGCGTGACGGGTGAGGTAGACATTCTGTATCTCCATATGACAATCGCGTCGCTCCGGGTAGGAGTTTCGCCAGGCGCAGCGCCGGGGTGGTGGGCTGCGTCTTGGAACAAGCAAGGATTATTCCTGATTCTGCCGGGTGCGTCTGTGATATTCGTCGCCATCAACGTCTTGAAGGGTATGGGGGCAGGGGAGGTAGAATGGGATCCAATTTATACATGGACGTAGAATTATAAAATGCCTGTGCTGACTGACGTTGTCCCTGGATTGCAGCCCGGTCTTCCACTCGAGGAGGAAGAACTGTTTCCGATACGCGAAGTGGCGCGCCTGACGGGGGTAAACCCGGTGACGCTACGTGCATGGGAACGACGCTATGGATTAATACAGCCCACGCGCACCGAAAGTGGACATCGACTGTATTCCATGACCGATATCGATCGGGTCCACAGCATCCTTGGCTGGATCGAACGCGGCGTTGCCGTCAGTAAGGTAGGCAAGATACTGAGCAGGATTGCACCGCTTCAGGCGCTGTCCCACATCATCCCGAATGAACACGTGCAAGCGGACTACACGCAATGGCAGCAACAAGTTCAGGTGGTGGTGAATGCCTTTGACGAGGTTCAACTGGAGCAGGTCTATGGACAGATCTTTTCCAGTTATCCCCTGACTGTCGTGTTTCAGGACATTTTGCTTCCACTCTGGAAGCAATTGCAGCAGCGCCATGAAGCATTCGGCCAGGCCAGCGAGCGGCTTTTCCTGGATGGCTTTCTGCGCTCCCGAGTGTTGCAACGCCTGCTGCTGGTGCGTGTCCTGCAGCCACGACGGGTGATTGTCTGCGCCCTCAACGATCAGTGTCGTGAACTCGAAGTGCTGATAACCGCGCTGTTTCTGAGCAGTGTCGATTCGGCTATTCAAGTGTTGGCTATCGGTCAGCCATTCGACGAGTTGGCCCTGGTCTGCGAACGGATCAAGCCCCAGGCGCTGGTGCTGGTTTCCAATCACGCGCCTGCGTCCGAATTGCCACGGCGATTGAAGCGCCTGGCCTTGAGTCTGGATTGTCAGTTGATGCTGGCGGGGGATGCGTCCGATCTGGTGCAGGAAAGCCTGGCTGGATCGTCGATTGGATGTCTGGGTAACGAAGGATTGGTCATGCGTCAGCGTTTGAAACAGTTCCTGACAGGCAACCTGGACACTTGAATCAGAGATGCATGGCCGGATGCGTCAGCCGATGCTGTTGAAGGATGTACTGGCGCAGACGCTCGGTTTCGTCCTTGTCATCCTGATTCAACTGATAGGCAAAGAAGCCGCTCCCGGTTTCTTTCTCGAAGGTGCCGCGCAACGCGATGCGCTCATAGCCTGACGGGCTGAACCACAAGGCGAAATGTTTGGGCGGTTTGGTCTTGTTGCGAACTTCCAGCAAAACCCCTTTGAACGACACTTCGTGCACCCACATCGTACCGGGCTGGCCATTGGCATTCTCCAGCGCTACCGGTTCTTCGAGTACCAGGCGCCATGGCCGGATCATCGGTCCGTCTTCGTAGATGCTGGGGACGCCGAGGCGTAAATGCAGCGCATGAAACTCGTCTTCCACCAGGTGCAGCGGGAAGGTCATTTGCTGATTTTCGAAATTGGCCTGGATGGTGACTTGCTCATGAGCGGCAAGGCGCGTGAGCAGGTCACGGATCTGCGAACCACCATTGACGAGCAGGCTCGACGTCGCATCCCGCATATTGAGTTGCGGGTTGTGTTGCATTGTCTGGATAAAATCCAGCTCATCCTGGGTCAGGAGTGCGTCGCGTTGCATGATCAGCTCGACAGAAAAAGTTACAAAGTCACTGGTGATTGTAGTTAATGACAATCAATTCTTTGTTTTGTTTTCGCCGTTCGTCGCTTTTAGTGCGGCAAGCTCGGCCTGGACCTCGGCCAATTGCGCCTCCAACTGTGCGACTCGCTGCTGCGCCTTGACCTGAACAGTGACGTCTTTCTGCACGCCGATGAAATAAGTCTGTCCGTCATCCGGATTTTTCACCGTCGAAAGGGACAGCTCGTTCCAGAACGGCGTGCCGTCCTTGCGATAATTCCTGAGGATTTCCCGGCAGGAACCGCCGCTGCTCAAGGCCTCGCGAATCAACGGGAGCGCTTCCTGGTCGCGGTCCCCGGACTGAAGGAAGCGGCAATCCTGGTAGAGGATTTCTTCGCTGGTGTAACCCGTCAGGCGTTCGAATGCCGGGTTGACGTAAATCAGGATGTTGTCCTGCTCGCCCTCCTTTTCGGCAATCACGATGCCGTCGTTGGAAGCGTTGATCACCATTTGCAGCAGTTGGGCGTTAATCATCGGAGAGTCCTTTCCAATTTGATAGTGAGATGCATTCTAAAAGAACATTGAAAACTTTCTACTGGTCATCCGCGTTAATTGAGAGTCAATCGCAGCTTTTTTGCCACGGCTGTTAATATCCCCCGTCTTTTTACTCAGCTTCAGGATCAGATTGATGAAAGTCGCCATCCTTTCCGGCTCGGTGTACGGCACGGCTGAAGAAGTCGCCCGCCACGCCGCTAATATGTTGAAAACCGCAGGTTTCGAAACCTTTCACAACCCGCGTGCGAGCCTCGCCGATGTTCAGGCCTTTGGCCCCGAAGCCTTCCTGGCGGTGACCTCGACCACCGGCATGGGCGAGTTGCCGGACAACCTGCAACCGTTGTATTTCGCCATTCGCGACCAGTTGCCTGCGGCCTGGCGTGGCTTGCCGGGCGCCGTAATTGGTCTGGGCGATGCGAGCTACGGCGACACGTTTTGCGGCGGCGGTGAGTTGATGCGCGAATTGTTCGGCGAGCTGGGCCTGCGCGAAGTCCTGCCCATGCTGCGCCTGGACGCCAGCGAAAGCGTGACGCCGGAAACCGACGCCGAGCCTTGGCTGGCGGAACTGGTCAGCGCTCTGCAGGGCTGACCGGTCGTTCGCGCAACAAGGCGAGCCAGGCTTGCGCGGCTTTTGACAAGTACGCGCCCTGACGCCAGATGAAGGCAATATCCCAACGCAGATAGCTCGGTGCGTTCAAGGCCAGGCGCACCACACCTGGCCGCACCAGCCCGCGTGCCACCACGCGCGGCAACAGCACCACACCTTGGCCAGCAGCCACCAGCGCTGCAAGAAAGTCAGCCTGACCGCTGCGACCGCCTTCCTTCGGCGTAAACCCCAGCTGCTGGCAGGCTTGCAGCAAACGGTCATTGAGTACGAAGCTGCGCTGATACAGCAAGAAGGGCGTGTCGGCCAATTCCTCCAGCCCAATCACAGTCTTCGACGCCAGTGGATGATCGGCCGGCAGCAGGGCATCCAGCGGTTCATCGCAAAAAGGCTGGAAGGCGAATCGCGGGTCTTTCGTCAACAGGCTGCCACCGAGTTCCAGCTCTCCACTCAAAACGGCCTGTTCGATGTTCAGGCTGCCGCCCTCAAGCAATTGAATGCTGATGTTGGGGTAGCGTCGCCGGTACTCGGCGAACAGTCCGGCGAACAGCGCGTCGCTGCCCAGTAGCGGCAAACCCAGACGCAATTCCCCGCGGCCCAGTTGGCTCAAGTCATCCAGCTCACTGAGCAGTTCGTTGCGCAGCCGCAGCATGCCTTCGGCCCGTTGCAGGACCACGCTGCCGGCGGCGGTCAGGCGCAGCTGGGAACCCTGCCGTTCGAGCAGCGCAGTGCCGAGGCTCTGTTCCAGCTGAGCGACCTGTTTGCTCACCGCCGATTGACTGATGTGCAAGGTCTTGGCGGCTTGAGTAAAACCGCCCTGATGCATGACCTCGACGAAGCTGCGTAGCTGTTTGAATTCCATCTGCATGATTCCATTTTGGAATGGCTTCGAGTCTAACAATTCGCTTCGGGTATAGCAGCTCGCTCCGTAAAATGAGCACCTGTGAGGACCGAAGACATGAACGCATCAACCTTGAAAAGCTTGGCTCGACTGGCGACCGAATTAGCCGTGCTGCTGGCCATCTACCTGCTCGGGTGCCAGATGGCCGTGTGGTTTGCCTGGCCGATTCCCGGTGGTGTGATCGGCATGGTGCTGTTGCTGCTGGCGTTCGCTTTGGGTGTGGTCAAACCGGCAGCGCTGCAAATGGGCGCCGGCCTGTTGATGGCCGAGATGCTGTTGTTCTTCATTCCGGCGCTCATGAGCCTGCTCGATTACGGCGGCCTGCTGCGCAGCGACGGTTGGCGAATTCTGCTGGTGATCGGCGTCAGCACGCTGATGGTGATGCTGGTGACCGCCTTTACCGTGGAGCTGGTGGTGCGGTTGAGGAGGTCTCGTGAAGCTTGAGCTGATGCCGATGTTCTGGCTGGCCTTCACGCTGCTGGCCTATCTGTTCAGTCGCTGGATCTACCGGCGCACCGGGCGCTATGTGTTGTCGCCACTGATTCTGGTTCCAGCCTTGCTGTTGGCGCTCGCTGTGCCGCTGCACACCGCGTATGCCGAATACTCGAGCAACACCCATTGGCTGATGCTGGTGCTGGGGCCGGTTACCGTCGCTTTTGCAGTGCCGATCTGGCAGCAGCGGCAGATGCTGATGCGGCATTGGTCGGCGTTGTTACTGGGAATGCTGGCGGGCAGCGCGGCGTCTATCGGCAGTTCGTTCGGGTTGGCCAAGGCGCTGGCGCTGGACAGTTCGGTGACGATGTCGCTGGTGCCGCGTTCGATCACCACGCCTTTTGCCATGCCGCTGGCTCATGACCTGGGCGGCGTACCGGAACTGACGGCGGTGTTTGTGATGTTCACCGGGGTGTTCGGGGCGATGCTCGGCGGCATTCTGCTCAAGTGGTTGCCCCTGCGCAGTGCCTTGGCTCGAGGGGCATTGTTTGGCGTCGGCGCGCACGGTGCCGGGGTCAGTCGAGCACATGAAGTGGGAGGTGAAGAGGGCTCGGTGGCGGGGTTAGTCATGGTTCTGACGGGGCTGCTGAATCTGTTCGCCGCACCCTTGTTGGCGGCAGTACTTTGACATGGATCCACGTTCGTTCGCGTACTGACTCGCTAGGCCATCAAGCTGGCTGCCAATGCAACTACACGATTGCCGGGGCGTGACTAGACTGCTGTAACGTCGGTGAACAATAGAAACCCCAAGAATAAAAATTAGAGGTTCCTTGCCGTGAATGTAGCCCCCGTCCAATCGCCACACAGTGTCAAAGACCAGGTCAGCGCCGCCGAGTGGCAGACCCGCGTCGATCTTGCCGCCTGCTATCGTCTGGTCGCCCTGCATGGCTGGGATGACCTGATTTTTACCCACATCTCGGCCAAGGTCCCCGGTACCGAAGACTTTCTGATCAACCCGTTCGGGATGATGTTCCACGAGATTACTGCGTCCAGCCTGGTCAAGGTCGATCAGGCCGGGAACAAGCTGATGGACAGCCCTTACGAGATCAACCCGGCCGGTTACACCATCCACAGCGCGGTGCACGAGGTTCGTCACGATGTCGTCTGCGTGCTGCACACCCACACCGCTGCCGGTGTCGCGGTGTCGGCGCAGAAGCAAGGCATTTTGCCGATCAGCCAGCAATCATTGTTTGTCTTGTCCAGCCTGGCTTATCACGCCTACGAAGGTGTTGCGCTTAACCATGAAGAGAAGGCGCGACTGCAAGCCGACCTCGGCGAAAACAATTTCCTGATGCTGCACAACCACGGTCTGCTGACCTGCGGCGCGACCATCGCCGACACGTTCCTGATGATGTTTACCTTCCAGCGCGCCTGCGATATCCAGGTGCTGGCGCAGAACGGTGGCGCCGAGTTGATCGCCATCGAACCGCAGATTCTGGCAGGCGCCAAGGCAATGATCGCCGGCGTCACCAAAAGTGCTCAAGGGATGGGCGGCGCACTGGCCTGGCCAGCGCTGCTGCGTAAACTCGATAAACAAGACGCGGGTTATAAACTCTAATGGCACTTGCCGAGATCCCCCTGTGTGTCTGGCGCAAACGCGGCCAGTCGTTCGTATTCCGTGGCCAGACCATTCGTTACTGGACGGCCGGGCAGGGTGAGCCACTGTTGCTCATTCATGGCTTCCCGACCGCCAGTTGGGACTGGCATTTCCTCTGGCAGCCGCTGACTCAGCGCTATCGGGTGATCGCCTGCGACATGCTCGGCTTTGGCGACTCCGCAAAACCGGTGGACCACGAATACAGCCTGCTGGAGCAGGCTGATCTGCAACAGGCCTTGCTGGCACACCTGAAGGTCGAGCAACCGGTGCACCTGTTGGCCCACGATTATGGCGACAGCGTGGCTCAGGAACTGTTGGCCCGGCATTACGAAGCGCGCATCCATATCGCCAGCTGTGTGTTCCTCAATGGCGGCCTCTTTCCCGAAACCCATCGTCCGATCCTGATGCAAAAACTCCTGCTCAGCCCCTTGGGCTGGATGATCGGGCGCGCCTTTTCCCGTGAGGGTCTGGTGAAAAGTTTCCGGCAGATATTCGGTCCGCAAAGTAGCCCCTCCGAAAGCGAGATGGACGATTTCTGGAGCTTGATCGAGAGCAATCAAGGGCCACGGATCATGCACAAATTGATCGCTTACATCCCTGAGCGGCGTGCCCAGCGCGAACGTTGGGTCAGCGCGATGCAGCGGGGTGAAGTGCAGTTGCGGGTGATCGATGGGGAGGTCGATCCGATCTCCGGCGCGCACATGGTCGAGCGCTATCGGGAACTGATCCCGAACCCGGACACGGTGTTGTTGCCCGGTATTGGCCACTACCCGCAAACCGAGGCGCCAGGGCAGGTGCTCAAGCACTATCTGGAGTTTCGCGATCAGTTGGTTTCACCGCCGCGCAAGGTCGCCTGTTCCTGATTATCCCTCTGCCTTATTGCGCACCATTCAGCGTCACCTCAGTTCATTGTGACCCGCATCGCCGTGCCTGACACTCGGACTCATTGTCCCTTGGCCTGCTGGAGTCCTCCCAATGAATGAGTCTGTGCGCTTCGAAGATAAAGTCGTGATCATCACGGGTGCAGGCGGCGGCCTGGGCCGGGCCCACGCGCTGCTGTTCGCCAAACAGGGCGCCAAAGTGCTGGTCAACGATCTCGGCGGCTCGGCTCAGGGCGAAGGTGCAAACGCTTCGGCAGCCGACCGGGTAGTGGCCGAAATCCGCGAGGCCGGTGGCATCGCCGAGGCCAACCATGACTCTGTCACCGACGGCGACAAAATCGTTCAGAACGCCTTGGACACCTTCGGGCGTGTCGATGTAGTGGTTAACAACGCCGGGATCCTGCGGGACAAAACCTTCCACAAAATGGAAGACGGCGACTGGGACCTGGTTTACCGCGTCCACGTCGAAGGCGCCTACAAAGTCACTCGTGCCGCCTGGCCGCACCTGCGCGAGCAAAACTACGGCCGCATCATCTTCACCGCTTCGACCTCGGGCATTTACGGCAACTTCGGTCAGTCCAACTACGGCATGGCCAAACTCGGCCTCTACGGCCTGACCCGCACCCTGGCCATCGAAGGCCGCAAGAACAACATCCTGGTCAACGCCATCGCCCCCACCGGCGGCACCCGCATGACCGAAGGCCTGATCCCGCCGCAAGTCTTTGAGCAACTCAAACCGGAACTGGTCAGCCCGCTGGTGGTGTACCTCGCCAGCGAGAACTGCCAGGAAACCTCCGGGCTGTTTGAAGTCGGTGGCGGCTGGATGGGCAAGGTGCGCTGGGAACGAAGCCTCGGCGCGGGGTTTGATCCTCGGATTGGTTTCTCCCCCGAAGATGTGGCGGCGCATTGGCAGCAGATCTGCGACTTCGAAGGCGCGGCGCATCCGCAAGACAACCTTGAAGCGCTGAAGGAAATGATGGCGAATTTGCAGAAGTATTCGATTTAAAGGAAGCCAGCAAGGTCATCGTTCCTGACCTTGCGGGTTCTTGATATTCGGCCTCGACATCTGGTTTGCAGCGGCGATCAAGGAAAATACTTGTGAACCAATGCCGCCAGATTCGCGGCCGTTTGCGCATCCATGATCCCGTCGTACGTTTGCGGGCGAAAGTGCAGCTGAAAGGCCCTGACCAGTTGTGAGAAGCCTTGTTCGGTTGACGCACGGGAAACGTCATACCCGTAAGTCTTGAACAGTTTGAGCAAGTCGCTTCGGGCTGGAATGCCGGTCTCGTTGTATTGCTGCAGATAAGCGTCTCGGGTGGCATCGTCGAACCAGGCACCGACGCCTTTCAAGTAAAGGGCATGCCAAGGGAATTTCGGCCCTGGGTCACTCTTGCGGCCGACCGCAATATCCGAGTGTCCCAGAACAAGGGGCGGGCTGATATCCGGATAGCGTTCAAGGATGTTCAACGCCAGCTCTTCAATGGCGGCAATTTGTTCTGGCTGATACGGCGGAAAGTTGAAAACCCCTTGGCTAAACGTTGCAAGGTTCACGATTTCTACGCCGATAGACGTGTCGTTCAGATTGCGTCGATTGCCCCAGGTACTGACGCCCGCATGCCACGCACGCTTGGTTTCGTCGACGAGACTGAACACTTCCTGCCCGGTATAACCTGCTTTCAAGTAGCTCGGGTCGGTGATGTCGGGAACCAGATAGTGGGTGCTGACATTCGGGCCGGTGAGTGCATTGACTGAGCTGGAGAAGTTACCGGCTGTGTAGTGAAAAATCAGAAAGCGTATTCGGGAGTTGGAGCTTTTGGTGGCGCGGTATTTGTTGTGGTCGATGGATTTCATGAAAAGAATGCTCGCAATTGAATTAGGTTGGAGTCAGCGCGCAATTACAAAAGAATGGCTGCCTTGTTTTTAACCTTAATCGTTGGGGCGATTCGCGTGATTACAAAACTGTGTAGTCGCTTTCCTAGAAGTGTGTAGGTGGTAGATAGTCTCTCACTGGTTCGCATGAATACTGGCTGCGAATGGGCCATGTCAGTTGGGAGCGAAGCCTGGGTGCCGGCCTTGTGCCGTGAGTCGCGGGGACGCGGCTTGGGACCAGTGGGGTTTCAGGCATGCGTTTTGTCTGTGACGAACTCAGTCGGATAGTCGCCTATAAAAATAGCCGCTGAAAATGCAGCGGCTGAAGTCGGGTTTGCACTTGGTTTTAATAGTCATCGCGTTTCTTTGTTATTCGGTTTTGAACCCCGGCTTTCCGTTTTTAGCTCGCCAGGCTTTTACTTTTTTAATGATGGCTTCGGGGGTGGAGTCTTCGTCTGAGTCTGCGTAGTAAATTAAGTCAGAACCGTCTGGATGCTCCGTCAGCTCCTCAAACAAAAGTACTGCAGCTATTTGTTCTTTTTCAGTCGGGTATTCCGATCTGCAGATCTCAGTTAAAAATTCAAGAAATTCTTCTTCGGTGTAATCGGAAATGTTGCTCATGTCAGTTTCCTCCTTTGTGTAGTTCTGAGTGTCGTTTGGGAGTGACAATTCGGATGTTTTCGATATCGTAGATCTCGCCACCTCTAGAAACACGGTTCAAATGGTGTAACTCAAATTTTACTTTGCCACCTGACCTGTCGTCTTTTCTCGAAAAAGGGGCTCTTCCGTTTTTCATTTCTTGAATATTGTTGGCAGTAAACTGTTTGGATAACTCAGAATCGGCAATTGCAGCTTTCCAGAGAGCTTCTCTAAAAGCCCTGAAACTCGAAAAATTCTGTCCTCGAAGTTTATCCGCAATCTGATTGGGAATCACCGCTCCATTATCTTGCGAGGCTGATCCCAGCCAAATACCCAATACTGGCTCTCCATACCCACTGGCCACTCCGGGATCATCCCGCCGATCCCGGAACATCGTGTAGATCGGAGGAATACCAGATTCAGCCGGAAAGACATTGATGAAACCACCAAAGCTGTAGAGATCCAGTTCCGGATATTCATCAAGTCTTCCTTCCAAAGGGGCCGGAGTAGTGCCGTTGTAAATGAAAATCCTCGACTCGCGAGCTGGAGACGTTGTTGATGCGTTTTTTTGCTCAACAATCGGCGTCCAGGTCATGCCGATAGAAGGGGCATCTGGGCTGTAGGACCTGTAAATATTCAGGCCTGGATCGAGAGTTGCAAGCCGCACCAATACCTTGGAAGGTACCGTCGTTCCGTTTGTGGCGGCGACAACGAACTCTATAGTGTCATCCACCGTTCTCGAGCCGATGGATACCGGCAATTCGATTTCCCCACTGGCCTCGGCGATGGCGTGTAAGTCATCGAGATCGTCGGGAGTGAGATCCGAGAGCGGGACGCTCAAAGCGTAGAGCTCGCTGTTACTAAGTGGCGAGGGGAACAGGAGCGCCGCAAATCCGCCAATTACCACACCGGTAGACGTGGTTAATGCTGCAATAACTGCTGCTACTGCCAATCGCAGTGCATCCTTGATTGCCAAAGCGTTATTCGCAGTTGTAAAGATGCTTCCTGTTGCTACGGTAAATACCGGAACTACCGAAGCAGCTGAACCCGATACGGGGAACAGGCGATGGGCTTGGTCGGTATCTAACGACTCCGACCAAGAACCAAGATATTTCAATCGTACATCCTGTTCTGCACGGCTTTTGGCAGCAGCTTCCTCTGCTGATCTCTTCTTTTGATCTTTGCGGGCCTCTTCAGCGGCAACACGTTGCGCTTCTTGTTCTGCCGCCAATCGAGCCCGTTCGGCGGCAACGCGTTGCGCTTCTTGTTCTGCCACCAATCGAGCCCGTTCGGCGGCAACGCGTTGCGCTTCTTGTTCTGCCACCAATCGAGCCCGTTCGGCGGCAACCCGTTGGGCTTCATGTTCCGCTGCTTGCTGCCTTTGTTCTTGCGCATGCGCAGCGGCAAGAAGGTTCTGCACATGGACTTGTTTGTTATTTAAAAGCTGAATTTGCTCTGTCAGTAGTTTTGCAGAGTAAGCAGCTTTGTAGGAGTTAGCCCATGTTGTATAAGCTGTTCCATAAGGCTGTACAGTTTTCTCCAGACTTTCTACCTTGGCGATATAGTCTTTTGCTGTTGCATTGAGAGGGCTGTGCCCGTAGAACGCGTTGGCGAGCCCTGTTTGTACATGCAGTTCAGCTGTTTTCTGCTGAATTAAAATATTACTGATGTTCAGTTCGTGTTGGTGTACCTGTGTCTGTGTAGCTGTTGCAGCGGGGTATTGGGTTTTAAAATTTTCGAATTCGACATCCGTTGCTCTTGGCAAGTCCTGGGATTTCGCCGCGTAATCGTTTTGTGCTGACTTCTCCGTAGCAAATACGTTCCTCAGAGTTTGACTTCTTAAATGTTCCTTATATGTAATTCCAGGGCCTATTCCTCCTGGTCGTGTCGGTGGAACGCTGAACCCACCGCCATTTGGGTGCTTTCCAGGTTTTGGTTGTTTTCCAATATAAGTTGTTGGCAATTCAATGGTAGTGCTTTGTCCAACAATACTAGTTGCCGGTAATTCGTGCGGGGGGCCGTGTTTTCCTGACATTTTGGATCTTCCATGAACGTAATTAATCGGTGGTGCTGAACAAGCTTACGTCAGGGAGGGTGAGGCTGGGTCCGAGAAAGTTGTAGGTGGTTTCTATTTGGACTGTGCGCAGTTGTTTACTGTTTTGTGTGTGGGGAGATTGGTCTTTATTTTATGTAAGAATATTCTCTAGTTGTCGAGCAGCACTTGCTCTAACAAGGGGAATTCAGCAATGGGACAAAACGCGCCCATAAAAAAGGCCGCTGCAAACGCAGCGGCCAAAGTAAGACGATTGATCAAGGAGCAATAAATCAACGTCAGTGAACACAGGGCGATGAGTCAAATAGCTTCAATTCATCTGAAATCTGTCGCTAATGGCGTGGATTGGCCACCGCCATCGCTTCGTGCTTCCCGGCCTATTGCCGTGAAAGCCCGGCAAGAATAAGGCCTTGAGTCAAAAGGAAAAATAGCGATTCATGACATGAACTGTTGCAGCATGAGCAACAGTGGCAACAAGCCTCGCCCACACGCCATGCGCTGCGTTGATAACCCTCCATCCAGCCCATCCATAACCCGCGCAAATCCCCGTCCCATGCGGGCATTCATCCTTTGGAGGTACATCGTGAATACCTCCTTGGTGCGCTTATCGCTCCCCACGTGCGGCAGTAGGGTGGGGCCTTCTGTCACTCACCGGGGAAGACGCATGACAAAAACAACAATGCGCGCCATCTTCACGCCGCAAGCGCTCGCCGCTGCGGTTGCCTTGGGTTGCTGTGCCCAGGCGCAGGCTGTTTCATTCAACATTGGCGAAATCGAGGGGTCGTTTGACTCCTCGTTGTCCGTCGGCGCGAGTTGGGGCATGCGCGATGCCGATAAGTCGTTGGTGGGTATCGTCAACGGCGGGACCGGTCAGTCTTCGACTGGTGACGACGGCCGGCTGAACTTCAAGAAGGGTGAAACCTTCTCCAAGATCTTCAAGGGCATTCACGACCTCGAACTGAAATACGGCGATACCGGTGTGTTCGTCCGCGGCAAGTACTGGTACGACTTCGAGCTGAAGGACGAAGACCGCGAGTTCAAGCAGATCAGTGACAGTAATCGCAAGGAAGGCGCCAAGTCCTCCGGGGCGCAGTTGCTCGACGCCTTCGTCTATCACAACTACTCCATCGCCGATCTGCCGGGCACTGTTCGCGCTGGCAAGCAGGTGGTGAGTTGGGGTGAAAGTACCTTCATCGGCAACTCGATCAACAGCATCAACCCGGTCGACGTTTCTGCGTTCCGTCGTCCCGGCGCTGAGATCAAGGAAGGCCTGATTCCGGTGAACATGCTGTTCGCCTCCCAGGGCCTGACCGATCAACTGACCGTGGAAGGTTTCTATCAACTGGAGTGGGATCAGACCGTTGTCGACAACTGCGGCACCTTCTTCGGCAACGACGTGGTGGCGGATGGTTGCAACAACAACTACACAGTCGGCAGCCCGGCGATTGCACCGTTGGCGCCGGTGGCGGCAGCCTTCGGTCAACCGATCCAGGTGACCCGCGAGGGCGTGGTCGTGCCCCGTGGCGGCGACCGTGATGCGCGGGACTCGGGGCAGTGGGGCACGGCGTTGCGCTGGCTCGGTGACGATACCGAGTACGGCCTGTATTTCATGAATTACCACAGCCGTACGCCGACCGTCGGCACCACCACCGCGGGCTTGTCGACGCTGGCCAGCCTGCCGGGCATGGTGCGTGCGGCCAACCGTCTGGCGCCGGGCAGCGGTGCGGGGCTGGCGCAAAGCGTGATGCTCGGACGCGGTCAGTACTACCTTGAATACCCGGAAGACATTCGTCTCTACGGCGCGAGCTTTTCCACCACCTTGCCTACCGGCACGGCGTGGACCGGCGAGATCAGCTATCGCCCCAACGCTCCGGTGCAAGTCAACACCAACGACCTGACCCTGGCCTTGCTCAACCCGATCGCAGGCGGTGCGGCATCGCCTATCGCGACCACGCCAGGTACCGACAACAAAGGCTACCGCCGCAAGGAAGTAACGCAGGTCCAGAGCACTCTGACGCACTTCTTTGACCAAGTGTTGGGTGCCCAGCGGCTGACCCTGGTCGGCGAGGCGGCGGTGGTGCACGTCGGTGGTCTGGAGTCGCGCACCAAGCTGCGTTACGGCCGTGACTCGGTCTATGGCCAGTACGGTTTTGGTGGTGATACCGACGGTTTCGTCACCTCGACCTCCTGGGGCTACCGCGCCCGGGCGATCCTTGATTACGCCAACGTGATAGGCGGGATCAACCTCAAGCCCAACCTGTCCTGGTCCCATGACGTCGCCGGCTACGGCCCCAACGGTCTGTTCAACGAAGGCGCCAAGGCGGTCAGCGTCGGCGTCGATGCCGACTACCGCAACACCTATACCGCGAGCCTCAGTTACACCGATTTCTTCGGCGGTGACTTCAACACCCTGGAAGACCGTGACTTCCTGGCGCTGAGCTTCGGCGTGAACTTCTGATCTGGCTGAGAAGGATGATTGTAATGCGCAAGATGATTCTGCAATGCGGCGCCCTGGCCTTGAGTCTGTTGGCTGCCAACGTGATGGCGACGGTTTCGCCAGAAGAAGCCAACAAGCTTGGCACCAGCCTCACGCCGCTGGGCGCCGAGAAGGCCGGCAACGCTGATGGCTCGATCCCGGCCTGGACCGGCGGCATCCCGAAAAACGCCGGCGCGGTGGACAGCAAGGGTTTCCTGGCTGACCCGTTCGCCAGCGAAAAACCACTGTTTACCATCACCGCCGCGACGGTCGACAAGTACAAAGACAAGTTGTCGGAAGGCCAGGTGGCGATGTTCAAGCGCTACCCGGAAACCTACAAGATTCCGGTCTATCCGACCCACCGCACCGTGGCCTTGCCCCCGGAGATTTACGAGTCGGCCAAGCGCAGCGCACTGAACGTGAACAGCATCAACGACGGTAACGGCCTGGCCAACTTCACCGGCAACCGCTACTACGCCTTCCCGATTCCGAAGACCGGCGTCGAGGTGCTGTGGAACCACATCACCCGCTATCACGGCGGCAACCTGCGACGCATCATCACTCAGGTGACCCCGCAAACGAACGGCAGCTACACGCCGATCCGCTTCGAGGAAGAGATCGCCGTGCCGCAGTTGATGAAGGAACTGGACCCGGAAAAAGCCGCCAACGTGCTGACCTTCTTCAAGCAATCGGTGACGGCACCTGCGCGTCTGGCGGGTAACGTGCTGCTGGTGCACGAAACCCTCGATCAGGTGAAAGAGCCGCGTCTGGCGTGGATCTACAACGCCGGCCAGCGTCGTGTGCGTCGCGCACCGCAAGTGGCTTATGACGGGCCGGGTACTGCGGCTGACGGCCTGCGCACGTCCGACAACTTCGACATGTTCTCCGGTGCACCGGATCGCTACGACTGGAAACTGGTCGGCAAGAAGGAAATGTACATCCCTTACAACAGCTACAAACTCGACTCGCCGAGCCTCAAGTACGATGACATTGTGAAAGCCGGGCACATCAATCAGGACCTGACCCGTTATGAGTTGCACCGGGTCTGGGAAGTGATCGGTACGGTCAAGCCGAGCGAACGGCACATCTACGCCAAACGCCACATGTACCTCGACGAAGACAGCTGGCAAGTGGCGCTGGCTGACCACTACGACGGTCGCGGTCAGCTGTGGCGGGTGGCCGAGGGTCACGCTCAGTACTACTACGATCACCAGACCCCGGCCTACACCCTCGAAGCGCTCTACGACATCATTGCCGGTCGATACATTGCCCTGGGCATGAAGAACGAAGAGAAGCACAGTTTCGAATTCGGCTTCGAAGCCAAGGCTGCCGACTACACGCCATCGGCCTTGCGCGCCGAGGGCGTTCGGTAAGGGTTTTGATACATTGGCAGTACAAAAGGCGACCGGGTGGTCGCCTTTTTTATGGCTGCCAATCAGCGTGCTGAATACTTCTCAACAAGCGAGTCAGAGAGGGCTAGGGTTGCCGGACAATTATAAAAAGGCACGCCGCAATGACCGCCATGATCCCGTGTCTGGACCGTTCTGGATTCCTGCCCCGTCTGTCCACTCATCACCAGTCACGGGCTCGCTTGACCGAGCCGTTACTGGCCTCTATGGCCCGGGTGAAATTACTGTGCGCACCGGCCGGCAGTGGCAAGACAGCGCTGCTCGCCGAATGCCTGTTGCAGGCACCGCCGCAGTGCCGCGTGTTCTGGTTGCCATTGTCTGGCTCGGTGTTGAGCGCGGCGGATTTTCGTCATCGTCTGACAGAAACGCTGGGGTTGGCTTCGTCGGGCGAATCCGAGTTGCTGGGGTATCTGTCACGATTGCAGACGCCCACCTGGCTGTTTCTCGATGACTATTGCCGCCTGCCAAACCCGGAGCTGGACCTTCTGCTGGATCGCATGCTGGCGGTCAGCAGCCCGATGTTGACCTGGTGGCTGGGTGCTCGCCGCCGGCCGCAATGCAACTGGCCAAGGTTGCTGCTTGATGATGAGTTGTATGAGTGCGAGCACTCCACGCTGGCGTTTAATCAAAGTGAGATCGCCAAGCTGTTGCGGCATTTGGCACCGGCCGAGGCCAATACTGTCGCCGGCAAGATCATCCAGCGCAGTGGTGGTTGGTGCGCCGGTGTGCGGATTGCGCTGTTGCAAAAATGCGACTGGTCACACAACAACACACCCGTTGGCCGAATGAACACCTTGCTCGATTACTTGGAGCACGAGTTGTTTACCACGTTGACGCCGGAGCTGACCGAAGCCTGGCGGGTACTCGCCCATTTACCGCGATTCAATGCAAGGCTGTGCGATCACCTGTTTGGCGCGGGTGAAGGTGCGCAATGTTTGAGGACGTTGCAAGAACTGGGTTGTTTTATCGAGCCTTGGCAGGACTCGGCAGACTGGCTGCAGATTTTCCCACCACTCACCCAGTTGATGCGCGATGAGCAATGGCCGGCGGGACGTTCCTGGCATCGTCGTGCCTGCCAGTGGTTTGCGGCCGAACTCGATTGGAAAGCCGCCTTCGAACAAGCACTGCTGGCTGAAGAGTTCGAGGTCGCCGTCAGCCTGTTGCAGCATTTCAGTTTCGAGCACCTGTTCGAGGAACAGACGGTTGTGCTGTTGTTGCGTTTGCATGAGCAACAGGGCGAGGAGCTGATGTTCGGGTCGTCGCAACTGGTGGGGTTGATCACTGCAGCCTTGCTGTTCGCCGGTCGATTCGAGCAAGCGGCTGATTGCATCGAGCATCTGTCCCGATTCACCCCTCAGCCGTCGGCGTTCTTTCAGCGGCAATTGATTGCGCGCTGGCAGGCCCAGCAAGGTTGGCTACTGCATTTGCAGGGGCGCATGGAGGGGGCGCGCGCGCATTTTCTCGACGCGCTGACCGTGCTCGGTCCTGACCTCTGGCCCGTACGCTTGATGTGCCTGTCGGGTTTGACGCAACAGGCCTTGCTGCGGGGTGAACTCGATGTGGCGCAGGCGATAAACCGCGATGCGTTGTGCCTGGCGCGAGCACAAGGCTCGCTGGTGTTCGAAGGGCTACTGGAACTCGATCACGCGCAACTACTGGAGCAACGCGGGGCGCTCGGTCGTGCAGAAACACTACTTGCCAACATTGCTGATCTGCTCCGTGAACAATCAACCCGTTCCACACCCTTGCTCGGCCGAATCGCCCTGCGTCGCGGGCGTTTGGCTTTGTGCCAGGGGCAAGACGAGCGCGCAGCGGAATTCTTTCAGGCAGGGTTGGATATTTGTTTGCGCAACCACGACAAGCGCGTGCTGTACGGCTTTCTCGGTCAGGCGCAACTGGCAGCCAATCACGGTGACTATGGGCAAGCCTTTGTGCGGCTGCGCGATGCCGAGCGATTGATGCAACAGCGACAGATTCCGGACACCGTTTACAGGAGCGTCCTGTTGCAAGTCAGCAGTCATTTCTGGTTGCAGCAAGGGCGGCCGGAACTGGCTCATGAAGCGTTGACTCGTGTATTGCGTCACTTTCGCGGACCGCACGCACGTCAAGCGCCACCAGCGACGATGGAGCTGATACCGCGTATCGAGTACCTGCTGGTTTTGGCGGAGGTTCATCTGCAACGAGCGCTCGAGCCGCTGACCCTGCTCAAGCAGTTTGCAGATCGTGCAGAAGCCGGCGGCGCGCAGGGGCTCGAAGCCGAGTTGCACCTGGCGATCGCGGAAGTCGCTTTTGTTCAGGGCAACTTTGCTTTGGCCAGAGAGGTTCTTGAGCAAGGTCTGGAACTCGTTCGTCGTTGCAACTTGCCGCTTTTATTGAGCCAGCTTCGTTTGCGGCAGCCGAATCTGTTAGTGGAACTGGGGATGATCGACTGCTTGGCAGAACAAACTGATGCAATAAGTGACGATAACCCGCTTAGTCTGCGAGAGACACAGGTGTTGACATTAATTGCGTCTGGTCATTCGAATCAGCAGATTGCAGAACAACTTTTTATTTCATTGCATACGGTAAAAACTCACGTGCGGCGAATTCACGGAAAATTAGGTGTGGAACGCAGAACTCATGCTGTTGCCAAAGCCCGATTGTTGGGTTTGTGGCAGTAGAGTGCTGAGGGGGGGGATACTGTAACTTAAACGTACTACATGAGTTGAAAGGAAGTTTGGCTTTATTTGTGGGTGGTGTCTGATTTAGCTTGATGGCAAGTGGGTGAGGTTAAAAGCTTCACTCCTGCAATTAAATAATTCAGAGAGTATTGGTTATGGATGATCAGAAGATTTTAAATTCGCAGTTTAAATTGGCCGAAGTGAATGAGGCTATTAAGCAGTTGTCTAGTCAGTTGGCGAATGCTCCTTCGTTCAAAGGATTTCTTCAGGACTGTGTGTTGAAGGAACTTCAGCGACTGGATCCGGAAGTGTATGCCAGTAGGGTCTTTATCAATCGGCGCGACAGTGCTTCTGTGTCTGCCAAAGAGCCAACAGGCGTGCTGAATGACGTAGTTATGGAGTGTCTGTTACGTGGGCATGCACCTGTTTATAACGCCGCTGAGTATGGTGTATACGACTGGCGTGACTCGACGGCTGAAGAGGACCGCCACCCTGTTCTGGATATCGTAGCGGTTGGCAAACTGATCACAGAACTACTCCTGAATCTGCCGGAAAAGTACGCTGCAGTTATTGACCGGTATTGGGCTGCCTCTCAGGGGGCCGACGCCACAGGGCGACCATTGTCTACGCGTAAAAGCATATTGCGAACCCTCTATGTCAGGCTTTTCTGGCGTGAGTTGGCCGTCATGGCAGCGGAGGGTGGTTTGACACCGGACGACGAAAAGCAAGTCAATGAGTTGTCCAGCCCTCTGCTTCCCAGCGCGTTTTATGGTGTCTCTGTTCAGTTACACAAAGGAGGCTTCGCGGCATTGGCTTCGACCTTCGTCATGCGCCTGGATGGCCAGTCGTTGGGGGCGATTATCCCGGGGACTGACAGTGCAGTGATTCTTTATACACCGAGTCGAGGTGTGGAGAAGTTCGCTACTTCGCGGGCTCTGCATGAGGCACTCAAGAAGCGTCTGAGTGAGCCGGACCATCGGGCAGAGCTCCTGAAAGGCCTTTCGTCCGATGACGTAGATCAGGTCAGCAATAGTCCTGATATTCGTTATTCGAGAATTGATGAAGATGTATTTTCGGCTTGCATCAATGCCGCGCTGAAGAAGCAACGCGCCAATATCGTTGGTCAGCTACGGGAAATGAACGGCTCGCGTTCGGATAACGAAAAAACGGTGCAGGCAATTGGCTCAATGCTGCACCTGGAAGAGATGACCAAGGATGCCAAAGGTCGTGCCGCCGTTTTCATTAAGTTGATGTCGAGAAATGCCCGGCCAGAATGGTTGAAGGAGAGTTATGAAACTAATCAAGAAATTTATGCGTCCCTTGAACAGGTATTGCTTGAAAGCGAGGTGAAGCTTCATGAAGCGACTAAAGTTGCTTCAACGTTTAAAAACTATGTTCACGGAATTGTAGAAGATTTCATTTCGTCAGGTACAGATGAACGTATTGATCCAGACACCATCTTTGTGAGCGTTCGGCATACTGTTAAATTAGCGGACGGAAAAAAAGTAGAGCACAGTGAGCGAAAAACGCTGACTCAGGCTTTCATGTACGGTACTCATGATCAAGAGGGACAGTATGTGGTGGTTGTAGAGGAGTTCTATAACAACCCAAGGTTAAGTCCTTCTAATATTGTGCGAGCGATTCAGTCGTTAAATCTTCGTGTGGCGTATAACATGGCGAGACAACGGGTTTATTCCCAGGATCACGTCGTCGAATCGATGCGGGAGCGCTTGGGGCGAAAGACCGCCCTGACAATGTTCGGCGCCATCTTGCAAAAACACGTTACCTCGGTCGCTCAGGACATAGTGCAGCGTTACAACTTCGGCGACCCGTCCGTAGAGACAACCGGGATTGCGCTGCGGGCTAGAACCAAACCGATGAAAGATTTGATGGTGTATCGGAGAAAAAGTGCCGATGTCAATAAAAGCACTCATGTACTTTATGCACCGGGTTTTCCGACGGGGCAGGAGTGGTTTCAGTTTCCTGATTTGAAAAGCTTACAACATCAAATGGGTCGTTGGGCTTTTGACAAAGAAGGGCAGACCTATTTGAGGGAGAAGGGGTATTCAAGTGAAAGAGAAGAGTTGGAAAAAATTTATCACGTAGAAGAGCCGAGCTTGATGTTGCAAGAGTGGTGGTGGTCCTCGATCCAACTGACACAGTGGATCGAAGATAGTCCATTAAAAGGGAGTGTTCAGAATATAATCAGCTGGGAGGCTGGCGAGGTGGAAGTCGCTACGCCGCGTTGGTACAGGGACTCGAATGTGGCAGATCAGCTTCTGTTGAATCGCTTAAATACAGACTTCAAGGCGATTTATCAGATTTCCAAAGACAATCTTGATATTGAGCCATTCCATAAATTCGCTCGAAACCTGGTGATGAAGACTCTGAATGAGTACCTGAGTCGCTCCGGGTCTCATCCGGACATTGATCCTGATGAGGTGTGGGTGAAGTTTCACGCAGATTCGAAAATCAGTTTGACCAACTTGTTCATCCAGTGGCAGTTGTGGCGCAGTGATATCTCGATCTTTGAAAAGATTTTCTTCAATAGCTATCCTTTTGGCGAAAGAATTCTCGACCTCAAGGAACACCTCAGAAAAGCATCGTTCTGGACTTTTTCCAATCAACCCATTGCGGCGCTGAATGCAAAAGTAATTAATGCCGTCATTGATCTGATGCCAGGTGAGAAATACATTGAGTATCTTAGGGACAAATTTCTGCGTGCTCCGGATGTTGATTTGAAGGTGAGCCTTTATCGCAAGCTCAAACAAAATGAAATGTTCAGGTCGGCACTCACGCAGAAAATGAAAGGTCAGATGTCGCAGGAACAGTTTAACTGGTTGAAGGGTTTGATTGACGGTTTTGATCGAGACATACCTCATGGGGGTTACAATACCGCAGGTGGTAACCCGGGCATTGGGGTTTACGAATTTACGCTTGAAGGTCGCAAACTGGAGGGCGCCTATGTCTTCGGTCGTAGGGTTAACGGTCGCGAAGAATTTATTATCTATGTGCCTGGTATGTCCTATGGCGGAGACTTCTTTCCTGTCGAAGAGTTAGTCGCTCGATTGAACGGTGCCTATAATTACAAGAGTATTTTGAAATTAGCGCGTCTGAAAGATCAAGGTGTCATTCAAAACAAAATAGACAGTTACAGTTCTTGGAAGTCTCCGCCCTTATTGTCTGCGCCTGTGCTAAAGAATAGCTATCAGGTAAAGAGTTTTAAGGGCGAGTACCAATCCATGATCAACCGTTTTATTGCCGATGTGGACTATCAAACAACAAGCCCGGCTGAAGCGATATGGCAGGAAGCAAAAATCCTGATTGATTTGGCGCTCGATGTGGTGTCGATGTTAATCCCGCCAGTTGGCGTTGTGGTGAGCGTGCTGCGAATCACTCACTCAGTCGTCTTGGGAATAATTGCTTCCAGCGAGGGGGATGACAAGGCAGCCAACGCCTATTTTGCCTCTGCCTGGAGAGCGGCTATTATTCTGTACATCGGTAAAGTCGCTTCGGTAGGAGCTCCTGTTAATGCTGTTGGCCTACTGTCCAGCATCAAGGATATTGCCGACCTCGTCTCGACTGTAACCGGGGTCCCGGTAGGCATCAGCTATATAACGGCAGTCGCCGTTCCACAACACGACGTGCAGAGCACGACTCGATTGATAGGTTAATGCAGTGATCAATAGGCTTGGCAAAGCCCAGGCGTCGAACTAAAACTGCATTTCAACAATGGATGGGAGATGTCTCATACCCCATCCGCCAACTAACGGCCCGCGTCGCCGCCAGCAACCGCTGCGCCGCCGGGCCGTTTTCGTCGGCGTGAAACAACGACGCCGGGCCGACAATGGTCATCACCGCCGCAACGTTCCCGACAGCATTGAATACCGGCGCCGACAACGCATCGACCCCCGGCATCAGCAAACCATGCACATGATGCAGACCGCGTTCGCGGATCTGTTCGCACAACGCCTTGTAGGCCTGATCATCCGCCAGCGCATGGGGCGAACCGCTCTGCAGTTCCTGCTCACGCAAGTCCTCGGTTTCACGCTTCGGCAGATAGGCGCCGAACACCAGCCCCGTGGACGAACTGAGCAACGGCAACACCGAGCCCAATTGCGTCACCACCGTCACCGCGCGGACCGCCGGTTCGATATGCACCACGGTCGCGCCCTGGTTGCCCCACACCGCCAGAAAGCAGGTTTCGTTCAGTTCATCGCGCAACTCGGCCAAGGGCAGGGCGCCGACTTTCAGCACGTCCATACTATTGAGTGCGGCAAGACCGACGCGCAAGGCTTCGCGGCCCAGGCCGTAATGGTTGGTGGCCGCATTCTGTTCAGCAAAACCGCTGGCAATCAGCGCCTGCAAATAACGGTGAACCTTGCTTGCCGGCATCTGCACGTGTTCGGCCAGGCGCGACAGTGAAGTTGATGGCGACAACTCGGCCAGGGCCTTGAGGATGTCGGTGCCGACCTCGGCCGAGCGGACTTTCTGTTTATCGTTGCTGCGCGGCGTTTCCATGGAGGCGGTCTGATCCCGGGACGAATGGGCGTCTTTATAGCTTGACGGTCAATACCAATCAAATTACGTTAAGCGTAATCGAATTACGATAAAAATAACCCAGGCGTGCCGAGACCTCTTCAACGGAGCGAAAGGCCATTGCCTACTCCCTGTTCAGGAGGCTCCATGAACCTCGATTCAACGGCGCCAGCGCTGGCTTACCAGTCCGGCTTCGGCAACGAATTCAGCAGCGAAGCGTTGCCCGGCGCACTGCCCGTCGGCCAGAACTCCCCGCAAAAAGCGCCTTACGGTCTCTACACCGAACTGTTCTCCGGCACGGCATTCACCATGCCTCGCAGTGAAGCGCGGCGCACCTGGATGTACCGCATTCAGCCGTCGGCCAATCACCCGGCGTTCGTCAAACTGGATCGGCAACTGGCCGGCGGCGCGTTGGGTGAAGTGACCCCCAACCGTCTGCGCTGGAACCCGTTGGACATTCCGACCGAGCCAACCGATTTCATCGACGGGCTGGTGAGCATGGCCGCCAACTCGGGCGCGGAAAAACCGGCCGGGATCAGCATCTACAGTTACCGCGCCAACCGCTCCATGGAGCGCGTGTTCTTCAACGCCGATGGCGAACTGTTGCTGGTGCCTGAGCTCGGACGCTTGCGCATTGCGACCGAATTGGGCGTGCTGGAACTGGAGCCACTGGAAATCGCCGTGCTGCCACGCGGTCTGAAATTCCGCGTCGAACTGCTCGACCCGCAAGCTCGCGGCTACATCGCCGAGAACCACGGCGCGCCGCTGCGTCTGCCGGACTTGGGGCCGATCGGCAGCAACGGTCTGGCCAATGCCAGGGACTTCCTGACCCCGGTCGCGCATTACGAAAACCTCAAGCAACCAACCACGCTGGTGCAGAAATTCCTCGGCCAGTTGTGGGGCTGCGAGCTCGATCATTCGCCGCTGAACGTGGTCGCCTGGCACGGCAATAACGTGCCGTACAAATATGACCTGCGTCGTTTCAACACCATCGGCACGGTCAGTTTCGACCACCCGGATCCATCAATCTTCACCGTCCTGACATCGCCAACCAGCGTCCACGGTCTGGCCAATCTCGATTTCGTGATCTTCCCTCCACGCTGGATGGTCGCTGAGAAAACCTTCCGTCCACCGTGGTTCCACCGCAACCTGATGAATGAATTCATGGGCCTGATCAAGGGCGAGTACGACGCCAAGGCCGAAGGCTTCGTGCCCGGCGGCGCGTCTTTGCACAGTTGCATGAGCGCCCACGGCCCGGACGGTGAAACGTGCACCAAGGCGATTAACGCCGAACTCGCGCCCGCGAAAATCGACAACACCATGGCCTTCATGTTCGAGACCAGCCAGGTGCTGCGCCCGAGCCGTTTCGCCCTGGATTGCCCGCAACTGCAAACCAACTACGATGCCTGCTGGGCCACGCTGCCCGCCACTTTCGACCCGACCCGGAGATAACCCATGACTCAGACTTCCATCACTCGTAGCTGGGTTGCCTCCGCCAACGGCCATGCTGATTTCCCATTGCAGAACCTGCCGCTGGGCGTGTTCAGCGTGAAGGGTTCGGCACCGCGAAGTGGCGTGGCCATTGGCGAACACATCTTTGACCTGGAAGCTGCACTGGATGCCGGCCTGTTCGAGGGCGTCGCAAAAACGGCAGTTGAAGCCACCCGTGGCGGCCAGTTGAATGCGTTCTTCGAACTGGGGCGTGACGCTCGCGTTGCCCTGCGCGAACGCCTGCTGGAACTGTTCAAAGAAGGCAGCACCCTGCACGGCAAGATCGAAGCCCAAGGCGCAAAACTGCTGCCACTGGCAGCGAATTGCGAAATGCACCTGCCAGCAAAAATCAACGACTACACCGACTTCTACGTCGGCATCGAGCACGCGCAGAACGTCGGCAAACTGTTCCGTCCGGACAACCCATTGCTGCCGAACTACAAGTACGTGCCGATCGGTTATCACGGCCGCGCTTCGACCATTCGCCCGTCGGGCACCGATGTTCGCCGTCCGAAAGGCCAGACCTTGCCAGCCGGTCAGACCGAGCCGACGTTTGGTCCGTGCGCACGTCTGGATTACGAACTGGAGCTGGGCATCTGGATTGGCCAGGGCAACGAGATGGGCGACTCGATCGCCATCGGTGACGCCGCCGATCACATCGCCGGTTTCTGCCTGCTTAACGACTGGTCGGCGCGCGACATCCAGGCCTGGGAATACCAGCCGCTCGGTCCATTCCTGTCGAAAAGTTTCATCACCAGCATCTCGCCTTGGGTGGTGACGGCCGAAGCGCTGGAGCCGTTCCGTCGTGCTCAACCGGCACGTCCGGAAGGCGATCCGCAGCCGCTGCCGTACCTGTTCGATAAACGCGATCAGGCCGCTGGCGCCTTCGACATCGAACTGGAAGTGCTGCTGCTCACCGAAGGCCTGCGCGAGCAAAAACTGCCGGCGCATCGCCTGACCCTGAGCAACACCCGACACATGTACTGGACCGTGGCGCAAATGGTCGCGCACCACAGCGTCAACGGCTGCCAGTTGCAGGCCGGTGACCTGTTCGGTTCGGGCACCTTGTCGGGGCCGGAAAACGGTCAGTTCGGCAGCCTGCTGGAAATCACCGAGGGCGGTAAAAAGCCGATCGAACTCGCGTCCGGCGAGGTGCGTAAATTCCTTGAGGACGGCGACGAAATCATCCTGCGCGCCCGTTGCAGCCGCGAGGGTTTTGCCTCCATCGGTTTCGGCGAATGCCGCGGCAAAGTGCTGTCGGCGCGTTAAGAGGATCGGGTCATGGAACTCTATACCTACTACCGTTCGACATCGTCCTTTCGGGTGCGCATTGCGTTGGCGCTCAAGGGGCTGGATTACCAGGCGCTGCCGATCAATCTGATCGCGCCGCCAGGTGGCGAACATCGACAGCCGCCGTATCTCGCCATCAATCCGCAAGGCCGAGTGCCGGCCTTGCGCACTGACGAAGGTGAACTGTTGATCCAGTCGCCGGCGATCATTGAATACCTGGAGGAACGTTATCCACAGGTGCCGCTGCTCTCCAAAGACCTCGCCGCTCGCGCCCATGAGCGCGGTGTGGCGGCGGTGATTGGTTGCGACGTGCATCCGCTGCACAACGTCAGCGTGCTCAACAAGCTGCGGCAGTTGGGGCACGATGAACCGCAAGTGGTGGAATGGATCGGGCACTGGATCAGCCAAGGGTTGGCGACGGTGGAACAGTTGATCGGCGATGAGGGTTATTGCTTTGGCCCGACGCCTGGGCTGGCGGATGTTTACCTGATCCCTCAACTTTATGCCGCCGAGCGTTTCAACATTTCGCTTGAGGCGTATCCACGGATTCGTCGAGTGGCGGCGCTGGCGGCGACGCATCCGGCGTTCATCAAGGCGCATCCGGCGAACCAGCCAGATACCCCGTAAAACGTTATCAATGGACGATAGAGTTAGGCGGCAGGTGCCCTAATCGCTCAGTCAGGCGAATCCGCTGGATCGGGTCGTCACTGAGCAGCAGGGCATGTTCCAGGTCAAAGCGCTCGGCGTTCGGGCAATCCAGCCGTTGATAGAGGCTGGCCCGGGCCAGGTAGTCGGAGGCGATGGCGTTGCCCAGTTCCAGCACACGTTCGGCGTCGATCAGGGCGCCGATGTAGTCATCGTTGGAAAGGTGTAACTGACGCAGGTTGCGCGACAGCCGCTGCAGCATCTGCACCGGTTCGGCGGTGAGCATATGCTCGGCGCTGAGCTGCATGTTCGGCCCGTACTGGCGCTGCAGCAACTCCCGGCAATCGTTGGGGTACAACCGACGCCCGCCGCAGGGGTCGAGCAGGTGATCGGCGCCCGGTACCCGCAGCAGAAAATGCCCGGGGAAGTTGACGCCAACCATGGGGATTTCCAGACCTTTGGCCAGTTCCAGGGCAATCAATCCCAGACTCAGCGGCTGCCCACGCCTGCGCTCCAGCACTTTATTGACCAGCGCGACTTGCGGACGCAATGGCGTGGAGTCGTCCTGAGCGAATCCCATGTCATTCATGCGCCGTAACAACGGCTGGGCTAACTCGCTCACCGGCAACATCGGCAAGCCATAACTGACCCGTTGTTGCAGGTCCTTGAAATCGTGCAGCACCGCTTCGGGATTGACCTCACTGTCATGTTCGGCGGCAATCCACAGCGCCGCCTCGAACAGTGCGGGCGGTGAACGTTGCAGACAGTCGAAGAAACGTTGGCGGGGGGTCATCAAAATCTCCGGGTAATGCCTCGTTTTAGCCCCGTCTCAGGCATTCGTCCAGTGCCGAACATAGGCGGTTACAGGTTATGTCCGAAAGTCTGCTTGGCGGCGCCGCTTATTCCGGTGCGCTTCTGCAATTTTCGGGCGCAAGCCTATACTGGCGACTACAAGAAGTGATTCGGGAGCCCTACGATGTTCGCTCTCATGCAAAGCACTCGCCTTGAATCCCTGCATCTGAGCGTCGACTCGGTCACCGGGTTGAAGGCGGTCATTGCCATTCATAACAGCCGTCTGGGGCCTGCCCTGGGCGGGTGCCGTTACCTTGCCTATCCCAGCGACGAGTCCGCCGTCGAGGATGCCGTGCGTCTTGCACAAGGTATGAGTTACAAGGCGGCGCTGGCCGGCCTGGCTCAGGGCGGCGGCGTGGCGGTGATTGTTCGCCCGGTCCATGTGGAAAACCGCGCCGCGCTGTTCGAAGCGTTCGGGCGTTGCATCAATCAGCTCGACGGCCGCTACATCACCGCCATCGACAGTGGCACCTCAGTGGCGGACATGGATTGCATCGCCCAACAGACCCAGCACGTCACCAGCACCACCTCGGCGGGCGACCCTGCACCGCACGCGGCGATGGGCGTGTTCACCGGTATTCGTGCGACCGCCATGGCCCGGCTGGGCAGCGATAACCTCGAAGGCCTGCGAGTGGCGATTCAAGGGCTCGGCAACGTTGGTTTTGCCCTGGCCGAACAGCTGCATGCCGCCGGTGCCGAACTGCTGGTCAGTGACATCGATCACGGCAAGGTCCAACTGGCGATGGAGCAATTGGGCGCTCACCCGATCGCCAACGACGCGCTGCTCAGCACCCCTTGTGACATTCTCGCGCCCTGCGGCCTCGGTGGCGTGCTCAACAGCCACAGCGTGACGCAACTGCGCTGCGCGGCGGTGGCCGGTTCGGCGAACAACCAGCTGACCCATCTGGAAGTCGCTGATCAACTGGAGCGGCGGGGCATTCTGTATGCGCCGGATTACGTGATCAATGCAGGCGGGTTGATCTACGTATCGCTCAAACATCGCGGCGAAGAGCTATCGACCATCACTGCACACCTGTCGAAAATCAGCTCCCGGCTGACCGAAGTCTTCGCCCATGCCCAAGCGGAAAAACGTTCGCCGGCCCGAGTGGCTGACGAGTTGGCGGAGAAAGTGCTGTATCGATGAGCCTGAACCGATGAAGGAGTGAGGGCCTATCCGGCAGACTCGCTCCCAAGGCCTGGCGCCACAAACGTCAGGCCTGACTGACGCACGCTGACGCGGCGTGCCAGGAGCCCCTGTGATGCCTCACAAGGTTGAGCTGCCTTACACCCGATTTTTATCCCCTGACGGCCAATTGCTCGGCGATCTTCCTGCCTGGACCGACGATTTCAATTTGCTGACGCGCCTTTATCGGCAGATGGTCCTGACCCGCCTTTTCGATCAGAAAGCCGTCGCCCTGCAACGCACCGGGCGCATCGGCACTTATGCGCCGACATTGGGCCAGGAAGCCATTGGCGTCGCCATCGGCAGCGTGATGCACGCCGAAGACGTGCTGATTCCGTATTACCGTGACACCGCCGTGCAGTTGATGCGCGGAGTACGCATGGAAGAAATCCTCCTGTACTGGGGCGGTGACGAGCGCGGCAGCGACTTTGCCGAACCGGCGGTGGCCCAGGACTTTCCGATCTGCGTGCCGATCGCCACCCAGGCCTTGCATGCCTGCGGCGTTGCCAGTGCATTCAAAATCCGCGGCGAACATCGGGTTGCCGTCACCACCTGCGGCGACGGCGCCACCAGCAAGGGCGATTTCCTCGAAGCCCTCAACGTCGCCGGTGCCTGGCAGTTGCCGGTGGTGTTTGTGATCAATAACAACCAATGGGCGATCTCGGTGCCACGACGGATTCAGTGCGGCGCCCCGACGCTGGCACAGAAAGCGATCGGTGCAGGGTTCCACGGTGAGCAGGTCGACGGCAATGACATGCTCGCGGTTTACGACCGAGTACAAGCGGCCCTCGAAAGGGCGCGTCACGGTAAAGGCCCAGTGTTGCTGGAATGCCTGAGCTATCGCCTCGGCGACCACACGACGGCCGACGACGCCACACGCTACCGGTCGGCAGATGAGGTCAAGCAGGCCTGGCTCGAAGAACCGATCAAACGCCTGCAACGTTTCATGGTCGGCCAGGGCGTGTGGGACGAAGGCCGCGAACAGACGCTGATCAGCGAATGCCAGGGCTTGGTGCAGCGCGCTGTGGATAACTTCGAGGCAGCGGGTACTCAGGCGCCCGAATCGATCATGGATCACGTCTACGCCCAATGGCCGGCGTCCCTCGCCGGGCAGCGTGAAGAGTTGCTCGAACGGGCGGCGCGCCGCGCGGGAGATTCGAGCCATGAGTAACGGCAAAGTCACGTTGCTGGAAGCGGTGAATCTCGCGCTGCATCGGGCGATGAGCGAAGACGAGAACGTCATCGTCCTCGGTGAGGATGTCGGAGTGAACGGCGGCGTGTTTCGCGCCACCCAAGGGCTGCGCGACAGCTTTGGCTTCAAGCGAGTCATTGACTCGCCGCTGGCCGAAACCATGCTCGGCGGAATCGTGGTGGGCATGGCCGCGCAGGGCCTGAAACCGGTGGTGGAAATCCAGTTCATGGGTTTCATCTACGCGGCCATGGAGCACCTGGTGTCCCACGCCAGCCGCATGCGCAATCGCACGCGCGGGCGGATCACATGCCCGATGGTGATGCGCACGCCGATGGGCGCAGGGATTCGCGCGCCGGAACATCACAGCGAAAGCACTGAAGCATTGTTCGCACACATTCCAGGTCTGCGGGTGGTGATTCCGTCATCGCCGGCCCGGGCCTATGGCTTGTTGCTGGCGGCCATCGATGACCCGGACCCGGTGGTGTTTCTCGAACCGACCCGGCTCTATCGCATGAACCCGCAAACGCTGGTGGATGACGGTAAACGCCTGCCGCTGGACAGCTGTTTCACCCTGCGCGAAGGCAGCGACATCACGCTGATCAGTTGGGGTGCCAGTGTGATGGAAACCCTGCAAGCCGCCACCGCATTGGCCGAGCGGGGTGTCTCGGCGGAAGTGATCGATGTCGCGAGTATCAAGCCGCTGGACCTCGACACGCTGGAAGCCTCAGTGCGCAAGACCGGTCGCTGCGTGATCGTCCACGAAGCGCCACGTTCCTGCGGCGTCGGCGCGGAAATCGCCGCGAGCCTCTACGAGCGGGTGTTGCTGGACTTGCAGGCACCGATTCAGCGAGTCACCGCACCGGACATTCCGCCGCCGCTGTATCGACTGGAATTGCTCTATATGCCGAACGTCGAGGACATTCTTCAGGCCTGCGACAACGTACTTCACTTTTCCTGAACCCAAGGAGGCTGCGATGAAGTATTTCAAACTGCCGGATCTGGGCGAAGGTTTGCAGGAAGCGGAAATCGTCCGCTGGCACGTCGCCGTCGGCGATACCGTCAAGGCCGATCAACTGCTGGTGTCGGTGGAAACGGCCAAGGCTCTTGTGGATATCCCCGCACCCTATGACGGCGTGGTGGCGAAACTTCATGGCGGTGAGGGCGACATCATTCACGTCGGTGAACCCCTGCTCGATTACGAAGGCGAAGCCGATGCGGGTACCGTAGTGGGAAGGCTCGAAGGTGGCGGCAGCAGTCAGGAGGACTCGTTTTTCATCGGGGCGGCCCCCTCGACCCGAGAGCACCTGGCGACTCGCGCCACACCGGCCGTGCGGCAACTGGCCCGGCAACTCGGCGTGGAATTGAGCGGGGTGACGGGCTCCGGCCACGAGGGGCTGATCACCCGCACGGATGTGGAAAGCGCGGCTCAAACCGAACGTGAGTGCTTCGGCGGCGAACGGTTGCGCGGTGTGCGGCGCAGCATGGCGCTGAACATGGCGCGGTCTCATGCCGAAGTGGTGCCGGTGACGATTTTCGGAGACGCCGACCTGCATCGCTGGGGGCAGGCCCGCGAACCGCTGATTCGTCTTGCCAAAGCGATGGCGGCCGCGTGCGCCGTGGAGCCGGTGCTCAACAGTGCCTTCGATGGCAAAAGCCTGTCGCTCAAACAACACGAACGGCTCGATCTGGGCATCGCCGTGGACACCCCGGACGGCTTGTTCGTGCCAGTGCTGCGCGATGTCGGTCACCGCACCCCGGCTGACTTGAAGCAAGGCGTCATGCGATTAAGGGCCGACGTGCAGGCGCGATCGATTCCGCCCAAGGAAATGATGGGGGCGACCCTGACGTTGTCGAATTTCGGCACCTTGTTCGGTCGCTATGCCAACCCGGTGGTGGTGCCGCCGCAAGTGGCAATCCTCGCCGCTGGCGCGATCCGCGACGAACCGGTGGCGGTCGATGGCGCGGTGGTGGTGCACCCGGTCCTGCCGCTGTCCCTGACTTTCGATCATCGCGTGGTGACGGGGGGCGAGGCGGCGCGTTTCTTCAAGGCGCTGGTCGAGGCGCTGGAGCAACCCGACGCTTAGGTTTTTCGCCGGCATGAAAAAGGCCCTGAGTCATTTGACTCAGGGCCTATTCAATTCGGGCGTTGCTTACTTGGCAGCCTTGGGGGCTTTAGCTGGCTTGGTCGGTTCAGCGACTTCAACAGGTGCAGGCGCCTCGACGGGGGCAGCCTGTTCAACGACTTCAGCCGGCGCATTGAGCAATTCGGACAACGCGTCCGGCTGGCTCTTGAACGCCTTGGCGAACACATCGCGGTTCTTCGCCATGTAGATCCCGGCTTCTTCCACTTGCTGTTCGGTCAGGGACGGAACGGCTTTGTGCAACACTTCAGCCAGCAATTCGGCCAGTTCGAGCATTTTGTCATGACGGTCAGCTTCGGCTTTATCCATGAACAAGCGCTCCAGATCTCGGCTGCTGCGGTATACCACTTCGACGGCCATTCACCACCTCACATGCCTTCACATTAAGTTGTCTTATTCGACTACTGTATTTATATACAGCGAAAAGGATAAGCGAATCCCTGCGCTTTGGGTAGTGGCTTTTTAATGTAGACCGAAATCAGGGTTTGTGAGGTGCAGGTGCGACCAAACGCCACGGAGCGCGTTTTAGAGCACCTCGCCATCATGTGGCAGGCGCCCCTGGCCTTTTTTCTGCATGCAGAACAACCGTCACGTCAAACCCGCATCATCCGCTCGAACCGAGCTAAGGAAGAATCATCGTGAAAATCAACTGGGCCGAGAACTTGCGGCAGAACGTGCATCAACTGGCCGAGTCTCTGGGCAACCTGTTCGTCGAGACCTTCCACTACCTGGCACTGTTCGCCATCGGTGCAGTCACCGCGTGGGCGGCGGTGATGGAGTTTTTGCAGATGATCGAGGCGGGACACATCAAGATCGATGACATCTTGCTGCTGTTCATCTACCTGGAACTGGGGGCGATGGTCGGGATTTATTTCAAGACCAACCACATGCCGGTGCGCTTCCTGATCTACGTGGCGATCACTGCGCTGACGCGGCTGCTGATCTCCAACGTCTCGCACCACAACCCGCCGGATATCGGCATCATCTACCTGTGCGGCGGGATTCTACTGCTGGCGTTTGCGATTCTGGTGGTGCGTTACGCCTCGTCGCAATTCCCTTCGGTGAAGATCGCGCACCCGCAACGCAAGATCGGTGCGGGTTCCGGTGAGCATCCCGAAGTGGAGAAGGGCGAGCTTTAAAGCCGCATGGCCGGCCGGCTGTGGCCCTTGACGCGGGGCGGTGGCAGGTTGCAATTGTCGCCGTCGGTCATGGCTTCGAGGATGGCCACGGCGCTGTGGCCCTGTTCGATGGCTATGCCGAATTGAATGCTTTGCACCAGGCGTTTGAGGCGCTGGGTGTCATTGCGTTGTTCGGCGCTGATCATCCGTTTGGCGACCACGTGGCCGCTGTTGGACAGGGTCAGCATGATGCTGCCATCCAGCCCCTGAATGCTCAGGTTGATCTGATAATCCGCTGCAAAAGCATCGGTAATGAGCTGAAAAGGGTTGTCCATGATGCGTCACCGCCTGATTGAACGTGCAGTTGTTGACCGGCCATGATCGGGTTGGTTCGCAATACCAGACCATCGGCAGGCCGTTCGCTGAGATTTTAAAAAGTCCTTTTTGCCTCAGCAGTGACGTAGCAAGTGGCATGCCGGAAAAATTGTCGAACAATAGACACGGTAAAAAAGAGGCGGGCACCGTGGCCCGCCTTCTTTTTGCCTGCCCGTTTCAGGGCATGAATGAGTAGATGATCGCAGACAGTGCAATCAAACCGATCAGCACCACGAACACGTTCGAGGCCTGACCCGAGTACTGGCGTAAGGCCGGCACGCGGCGGATGGCGTACATCGGCATCAGGAACAGCAGGCACGCGATGATCGGCCCACCGAGGGTTTCGATCATGCCGAGGATGCTCGGGTTGAACGTTGCCACGGCCCAGCAGCTGAGGATCATGAACAGCGCAGTCACGCGGTTCAGCCAACTGGCAGACATCACCCGGCCACGGCCGCGCAGGCTTTTCACGATCAGGCCCTGAAAGCCTTCGCTGGCGCCGATGTAATGACCGAGGAAGGACTTGGTGATCGCCACCAGCGCAATCAACGGCGCGGCGTAAGCGATGACCGGCGTCTGGAAGTGGTTGGCCAGGTACGAGAGGATCGAGATGTTCTGCGCCTTCGCCGCCGCCAAATCAGCCGGGGACAGGGCCAGCACGCAGCTGAAGCAGAAGAACATCACCGTCACCACCATCATCGCGTGGGCGATGGCGAGGATGCCGCTGCTTTTGCGTTCGGCCTGTTCGCCGTAGCGCTGTTTCTGATCGACGGAGAAGGCGGAGATGATCGGCGAATGGTTGAACGAAAACACCATCACCGGGATCGCCAGCCACAACGTCTTGAAGAACAGCGGCATCGGCATGCCTTCACTGGCAGTGGCGAAGAATGCGCCGTTCCAGTTCGGGATCAGGCTCAAACCGAGCAGCAGCAACGCGGCAACAAACGGATAAACCAGCACGCTCATGCATTTGACGATGACACCCTGACCGCAACGGACGATCGCCATCAGGCCGAGGATCAGTACCAGCGACAGAATCGCCCGCGGTGGTGGGGCGATGTGTAACTGATGCTCCATGAAGCTGCTCAAGGTGTTGGTCAGCGCCACGCTGTACACCAGCAGAATCGGGAAGATCGCAAAGAAATACAGGAGCGTGATCAGCTTGCCGGCGCCGATGCCGAAGTGTTCTTCCACCACTTCGGTGATGTCCCCGGAGCGCCCGGACAGCACGAAGCGGGTCAGTCCTCGGTGGGCGAAGAAGGTCATCGGGAAGGCTAGTATTGCCAGGATCAGCAGCGGCCAGAAACCGCCTACACCGGCGTTGATCGGCAGGAACAGCGTGCCGGCACCGATGGCGGTGCCGTAAAGACCGAGCATCCAGGTGGTGTCGTGTTTACTCCAGCCCTTGGTGGCTGTTGCTGTGTCGCGTTTGAGTTCTACAGCTGGGTTATCGGCAGCAGGTGTACGTACATCGGTCATCGTTTGGCCTCGTTATTGTTCTTGCTCGGGCTCACGTGCGGACGGTCAGGGAGTGCTCCTCAGCACTCCACCCAGCTAACAGCCAGGCCGCCCCGTGAAGTCTCTTTGTATTTGTCATGCATGTCGGCGCCGGTATCGCGCATGGTGCGGATCACCCGGTCCAGGGAAATGAAGTGTTTGCCGTCGCCGCGCAGGGCCATTTGCGTGGCGTTGATCGCCTTCACGGCGGCGATGGCATTGCGCTCGATGCACGGCACTTGCACCAGGCCGCCGACTGGATCGCAGGTCAGTCCGAGGTTGTGTTCCAAACCGATTTCGGCGGCGTTTTCCAGTTGCTCGGGTGTGGCGCCGAGCACGTCGGCAAGGCCGGCAGCGGCCATGGCGCAGGCGGAGCCGACTTCGCCCTGGCAGCCAACTTCGGCACCGGAGATAGACGCGTTTTTCTTGCAGAGAATGCCCACGGCGGCTGCGCCCAAGAAGAACGCCACCACGTCATCGTCCGACGCGTCCGGGTTGAATTTCATGTAGTAGTGCAGCACCGCCGGAATGATCCCCGCCGCGCCGTTGGTCGGCGCCGTGACCATGCGCCCGCCCGCTGCGTTTTCTTCGTTCACGGCGAGGGCAAACAGGTTCACCCACTCCATGGCCGACAGCGTGGAGGTGATGACATTCGGCTTGCCGATTTCCAGCAGGCTGCGGTGCAATTTCGCCGCGCGGCGCGGAACATTCAGGCCGCCAGGCAGGATGCCTTCATGGCGCAGCCCTTGCTCGACGCATTCGCGCATCACCGACCAAATGTGCAGTAGGCCCTGACGGATTTCGGCTTCGCTGCGCCAGGCCAATTCGTTGGCCATCATCAACTCGGAAACGCGCAGGCCGTGCAGGTTGCAGAGCCTCAGCAATTCGGCGGCGCTGGAGAAATCGTACGGCAGCACCACATCGCTGGTTGGCGCGATGCCGGACTCGGCTTCGGCCGCTTCGATGATGAAACCGCCGCCGATCGAGTAGTACGTTTGCTCCGACAATTCACCAGTTTCGCCAAAGGCTGTCAGAGACATCGCATTGGGGTGGTAGGGCAGACTCTCGTCGAGCAGCAGGAGGTCGCGTTGCCAGTTGAAGGCGATGGTGGTTTTGCCGGCCAGAGACAATTCACCGGTTTCGCGCAGCGACTGGATTCGACTGTCGATGGACGTGGGGTCGATGCTGTCCGGCCACTCGCCCATCAGGCCCATGACGCAGGCGCGGTCGGTGGCGTGACCGACGCCGGTCGCCGACAGCGAGCCATAAAGTCGGATTTCTACGCGCCGTACGTCGGCCAGCAATTGTTGGTCAATCAGGGCTTGGGCGAAGGTCGCGGCGGCGCGCATCGGGCCGACGGTGTGGGAACTGGACGGACCGATGCCGACTTTGAAGAGATCGAAAACACTGATAGCCATGCTAAAGCCTATACAAGCAATGGAAGAGAAATCGCTGCCATTTTTGTAGGACAAGCGCAATGTCGGCGATACTGCCTACCTCGGTCCTACGTGACCAACGAAACTTCCTAAGACAGCCTTTAGCAGGACTAAACAATGAGTCGCCAATTGCACGCCCAGACTTACGTCTGGCTGCACGTGTTTTCCTGTGCCGCGCGGCACTTGTCGTTCACCCGATGCGCCGAAGAACTGCACATCACGCCGGGTGCGGTCAGTCAGCAAATCCGGCAGCTGGAAGAGCGGCTGGGCTTTCGCCTGTTTCATCGTCGCGCTCGCGGTGTGGAACTGAGCGCCGAAGGCCAGCGACTGGCCATCACGGTCAACGAGGCTTACGGCAGCATCGATGCGGAATTGCGACGACTGGACGCCGGAATGATCAGCGGGATTTTGCGGGTGCGCTCGATCCCATCGTTCCTGAGCAAGTGGTTGACCCCAAGGTTGCCGCGTTTGCAGCAGCGATTCCCGGACATTCAATTACGGCTGGTGGCCGAGGACAGCAGCGTGCCCTTGCACGAAGGCGACTTCGATTTGGCCATCGACCTGAATGACGGGAGCTATCCCGGTTTGTTATCCACAACCTTGCTCGACGAACAGATATTTCCGGTCTGCGCCCCAAGCCTGCTGCGCGGCCGGCCGCCGCTGCATGGCCCGTCGGACCTGATGCATTTCCCGTTGCTGCACGACATTACCGCCTGGCGCGGCAGTTACGAGTACGCGGAGTGGGAGTTCTACCTCAACGCCATCGGCTTCGAAGGCGCGGACGTGCGGCGCGGGCACACCTTCAATCGCAATCACCTGACCATCGAAGCGGCGATTGCCGGCATGGGCGTGGCGATTGCGCGACGAACGTTGCTCAATGACGAACTGGAGCGGGGGACGTTGATCGTGCCGTTTGGCCTGGCGGTGCCCAATCACAAGCGTTACGTGCTGCTCTATGCGCCGGGGGCGCTGAGCCATCCGGGTGTGCGTGCGGTGCATGACTGGCTGGTGGAGGAGGCGGGGATATTTAGAAGCCTGCACCCGCTGGCGGAGCGGCAGATGTGAGCAATTGTGACAAAAGAGTCCGGCGACCCAACTCCCGACCTTAACAGCGCTTTTGTTCCTTGTCCGGCTTTTTTTGCGAATCAAAATTTATCTTTTTTTAGGGGTTGAATTGTTCTGCGAGCAGACCGATTGTGTAAGTAAGAGGTCACGGTGATGACGCCCAAGGGCCAGCCGATGTGCCTCTCGCGAGCTAGCTGAAATAAGGGATGAACTATGCAAATCCAAGTCAACAGCGATAACCATATTCAAAGCAGCATCCGACTGGAGGAGTGGGTACGTACTACCATTGAGAGCACGCTCGAACGTTATGAAGAGGACCTGACACGCGTCGAGGTTCATCTGCGGGACGAGAACGGCGACAAGCCCGGTCCCCATGACATGCGCTGTCAGCTTGAAGCGCGGCCAAAAGGCCACCAACCGATTTCTGTCACCCACAAAGCCGCAAACCTGGAACTGGCGATCGACGGTGCGGCCGAAAAACTTGAACATGCGCTTGAACACCTGTTCGGCAAACTGCGGGGCAAACCACGTGCCGCTGTCGTGCCGTTCGAGAGAGTTGCAGCCGATGCGCTGCTGGAAGACGAATTTCTCGAGAACGAACAGGCTGCGCAAAACGGCTGAAGCCTGACTGATTTTTTCCTTTCCACTGACAAACGGGTCTGCTTATGCAGGCCCGTTTTTGTTTGTGCTGACTGACATTTGGACTGCCGTAACAACGATCCCGTCGGATCTCTTTTGCACATGAGAATATTTATCATTAATATTGCGACCTTGTTGGCTCCGTGACATTCACGAGGCTTACCCACCCGTTTCAAGGTCGAAACATGAAAGGCAAAATCACCGAGCTCCCCGTTGCCTACCGAATGGCCATCACTTCCCGAGTGCTGGCGGCCGTGTTGGGGGGTTACCTCGTCGCGGCATTGGCCAGTGTCAGCCTGACGATGTGGCTGCCGATGGCTCGTGGCGAAGCGGTGGTCACCGGGATGATGGCCTCGTTTCTGGTCTATCTGGTCGCCGTACTCTGGTGCTTTGCCTGTCGCAGTGCGTGGCAAGCCTGGTTCGGATTGATCGGGGCGAGCGTGGTTTTGGCGGCGGTGTCGGGGTTGGCCTACTGGATGGGCCACTCATGAAAGAGGGCTTTCGGCAGGCCATGGCCTGGCTGCACACCTGGGCCGGGTTGATCTTCGGCTGGCTGCTATTCGCAATTTTCCTGACTGGCACACTCGCCTATTTCAAGGATGAGATCAGCCACTGGATGCAGCCGGAAATTCCCGCCCGTTCGCTGTCCTCCGAAGCCAGTCTGACACTGGCCCAGCACTACCTTGAGCAGCACGCCGCGGGTGCCTCGCGATGGCTCATCGATTTGCCGGATGCTCGCGAACCCGGGCTGTCGGTGAGGTGGCAGCAAGCACCGGCCAAGCCTGGTACGCGCGGTCAATTCACCGAAAAACTCCTCGATCCGCAAACCGGCGCAGAAGTGCAGGGCCGGGACACTCGCGGTGGCGAGTTCTTTTACCGGTTCCACTTTCAGTTGCAGATGCCCTATCCGTGGGGTCGCTGGCTGTCGACCATTGCAGCGATGGTGATGTTCGTCGCGCTGATCAGCGGGATCATCACCCACAAGAAAATCTTCAAGGACTTCTTCACCTTCCGCCCGCGCAAGGGCCAGCGCTCCTGGCTCGACGGGCACAATGCGGTGGGCGTTCTGGTGTTGCCGTTTCATTTGATGATCACTTACAGCAGCCTGGTGATTTTCATGGCGATGGTGATGCCGGCGAGCATCCTTGCCTCGTACAACGGTGATGTCGAGGCGTATTACGATGAGGTGTTTCCGGCGTCCAATACGCCTGAAATGGCACGCAAGCCGGGCCAGTTGGCAGCGTTGGCACCGCTGCTGGAGCGAGCCCGCGAGCAATGGTCGGGAGGGCAGGCCGGGCGGTTGACGGTGAACAATCCAGGCGATGGGAATGCCTCGGTCATTCTCGTGCGTGACGGCGCCGACCGAGTGGTCCACGACTTTGGCAGCGCGTTGACCTTCAACGGCGTGACCGGGCAGTTGCTCAGCACGACGCCGAAGCAAGCACTGCCCATGGCGATTGCCGGCAGTTTCTATGGCTTGCACATGGGCCATTTCGCCGGTCCGGTGTTGCGCTGGCTGTACTTCATTTGTGGTTTGGCAGGCACCGCGATGATCGGTACCGGGCTGGTGATCTGGCTCGGCAAGCGTCAGCTCAAACATGTGAAGAGCGGCGTGATGCCGTTTGAATTGCGACTGGTGGAAGTCCTGAACATCGCCAGCATGTCGGGGTTGATGGTCGCGGTGGCGGCGTTCTTCTGGGCCAATCGATTGTTGCCGGTCGCAATGGCCGAGCGGGCGGATTGGGAAGTGAACAGCTTCTTCATCGTCTGGGGCTTGGGTGTGTTGCACGCCATGGTTCGCCGTGGTCGCGCCGCGTGGGTCGAACAGTTGATGCTGGCGGCGTTGCTGTTCTGTGCAGTGCCGCTGCTGAACGCGTTGACCACGCCTTACCACTTGGGCGTCACCCTGGTTCAGGGCGATTGGGCCATGGCCGGTTTCGATCTGACGTGCCTGGGCAGCGGTCTGTTTTTCGCGTGGGCTGCGTGGAAAATGCAGCGCGCGGGGCAGCCTGCAATCGTCACCCGCCTGCGGGCGAAATCGATCATGCTTGAGCAAGAGGCGCACTGAATGTTCCTGGCCTGGTTGCTGTGCTACGGCGGTTTCACCGCGCTCTGTTTATCGATGGATCGGCATCACGCCGAACTGCTGGGGCGCAAGCCCTCGGCTCGTCGCCGTCAAGTAATGAAACTCAGTGGCTGGCTGTTGCTGGTGTTATCGCTGTGGGCTGCGGTGTCGTCGACGGGCTGGGGACTTGGATTGGTGGAGTGGTTTGCGGTGTTGATGCTCAGCGCTTTGCTGCTGGTGTGGTTGATGCCGTATCGCCCGCGCCTGGCCTTGGCGTTGGCCGGTTTGAGCCTGCTCGCCAGCCCCGTCGCCGTGTTTGCAAAGGGCTGACCTGATGATCACCCGTCCACCGGAATCCCATGACGATGAACATCATGGTGCGCGTGCGCATTTCCTGCAGGTGTTCCTTTCCCAGCGTTCGCAAATGGAAGCGCTGGTGAGCCGTCGTGTCGGGTGTCGGGCGACGGCTGCGGACCTGGTGCAGGACTTGTTCCTGCGTTTCTGGCGTCGGCCGCTGGTGCAGGTCGAAGAGCTCAGCACTTACCTGTTGCGTTGCGCAGGCAACATCGCCATCGACCATTTGCGCAGTGAAGGCACGCGGGTGCGGGTCAACGAGGGCTGGATGCCGGATCAACCCGACAGCCACGGCAGCGAACCGCAAGCGGCGTTGGAGGCGGGCAACGACTTGCGTCACGTCGAAGCGGCGTTGCGTGCGCTGCCTGAGCGCACGCGGCAGATTTTTTTGCTGAACCGTATTCACGGGCGCAAATACGCCGAGATCGCCAAGGCCATGGGTTTGTCCCAAAGCGCCGTGGAAAAACATATGATGCGCGCCCTCGAGGCTTGCAAGGCCAGCCTGCGGGAACCCGAACCGCGCACGCCAGGGAAAGCACCGTGAACAACACAGAACGCGTCACCCCGACGCCCGCCCAGGAGCAGGCGGCCTTCGCCTGGCTGAGTCTGTTGCATGACCAGCCGAGCAGCGGCGATCAGGTCACCTTCAGCCATTGGCTACAGGCCGACCCGGCCCATGCCGAGGCTTACGCCCAGGCGCAAGTGGTGTGGGAGTTGACCGAAACACCGGCCCGAACGTTGGCCGATGAAGACGCGTTTGCCTTGCAGGGTTACCTCAACGCCATGAATCGCTCGCGCCGTACCCGCGTTCGGCGTTGGTCTGGTGCCTTGGCGATGGCCGCGTGTCTGGTGCTGATGATCGGCTTCGGTGCTGGCTGGCAGCCGTCGCGCTGGATCGATGATCTGGGCGCGGACTATGTGTCGGCGCCGGGGGAAATTCGCACCGTCACGCTGGCGGATCAGTCACAAGTCACCTTGGACGCCGACAGTGCAATTGCCGTGGATTTCAGTCGTGGCGAGCGGCACGTTCAGCTGCGGCGCGGCGCTGGATTTTTCAGCGTGACCCACACCGGCGATCCGTTTGTGGTGGACGCTGAAAAAGGCCAGGCGCGGGTACTGGGGACTCAGTTCGAAGTGCGTCTGCAACCGCACGGCGCTCAGGTCACGGTGTTGTCCGGGCGGGTGGGTGTGACGGCTGACAAAAACGCCGCGCAACAAATCCTCACCGCTGGCCAGCAAGTGGCGTATGGCGAGGGTTCGGCGGAAAAACTTCATAGCGTCGACAGCGAAGCGCAGTTGGCGTGGCGTCAGGGTTGGCTCAATTACTACAAGGCGACACTCGCCGACGTGGTGCAAGACCTGGGACGTTATTACCCGGGACGGATTGTGCTGCTCAACGACGAACTCGCGGCGCGGCGGGTCAGTGGCAGCTTTCCGAGCAAGGATCCGCAAGCGGTGTTGAGTTCGTTGCAAGGGGTGTTGGGGTTTGAGCAGCACAAGGTTCTGGGGCATCTGATTATTCTTCGTTGAGACGACTGACGCCGCATGGTCCGAGTAAAAATATTTTCAACTTTCTGGTGAGGTAAACCCCGACGCCATCCGTGTAGTGACTGAAACTGCGAGTCATTCGCATCCGTAGCGGTTCTACACAGGTCATGAGCAATGAAGTCCAGGGCGAAATCGGGTTCGGTCAAACAATGGTTGGGTACATGTGCCTTGAGCTTTTCGGCGTTGGCGCTGCTGCCGTTGAGTATGGCGGTGGCGGCTGAGGCCGGCAGTGCCCGACAGAGTGCGCCGTTCAGCTTCGCAATGGCTGCCAAACCGCTGCCCCAGGCCTTGAGCGACTTCAGCCGGATCACCGGCATCAGCGTGGTCTACACCGATGAGGCGCCGTACGGTCTAACCGCCCCGGCGATCAATGGTCAGTTGAGCGCCGAACAGGCGATGCAGCGTTTGCTCAGCGATTCGGGTTTCACCTTCCGTCGCACCGACGGCCACACATGGGTGCTGGAGCCGTTACCTACCGATGGCGCCTTGAACCTGGGCGCGACCACCATCACCTCGGTGGCTGATCAATCCATGAGTTATCAGCCGCCGCCCACCAGTTCGGTGATGCGCTCATCGGCCTTGCTTCAGGAAACCCCTCAGACCGTCAACGTGGTTCCGGCTCAGGTCATTCGCGATCAAGCGCCGCGCAATCTGGATGACGCGCTGGCCAACGTCAGCGGCATCACTCAAGGCAACACACTGGCGAGCACTCAGGACTCGGTGATGACTCGCGGTTTTGGCGACAACCGTAACGGCTCGATCATGCGCGACGGCATGCCGATCGTGCAGGGCCGTGGCATGAATGCGACCGTGGACCGGGTCGAAGTGCTCAAGGGCCCGGCCTCGCTTCTTTACGGCATTCAAGACCCCGGCGGTGTGGTCAACATGGTCAGCAAAAAGCCCGAGCTTGAGCAATACAACGCCCTGACCCTGCGTGGCTCGACCTACGGCGAGGGCAAAAACGGCAGCGGTGGCGGCCTCGACAGCACCGGCGCGTTGGGTGATTCCGGGTTGGCCTATCGCATGGTGCTGGACCATGAAGACGAAGATTACTGGCGCAACTTCGGCACGCACCGCGAGACATTGGTAGCGCCGTCACTGGCCTGGTTCGGCGAAAGCACCCAGCTGCTGTTCTCCTACGAACACCGTGAGTTTCTGACCCCGTTCGACCGTGGCACGGTCATCGACCCGCGTGACAATCATCCGCTGGACATCTCCCGCGAGCGTCGCCTCGACGAGCCCTTCAACAACATGGAGGGCCGCTCGGACCTCTATCACTTCGAGGCCGATCACGAGCTCAACGACAATTGGAAAGCCCACTTCGGTTATAGCTGGAACCGCGAAACCTACGACGCCAGCCAGGTGCGCATCACCGCCATCGACACCAAGAAAGGCACCTTGACTCGCAGCATGGACGGCACTCAGAACGCGATCAGCACCGACCGCTTCACCACCGCCAGCCTTGAAGGCAATGTCCAGCTCGCGGGAATGAAGCACGACCTGGTGTTCGGCGTCGATGACGAGTACCGCAAGATCTACCGCGAAGACCTGATCCGCCAGAAAAGCCTGAGCACCTTCAGCTACCTCAACCCGGTCTACGGCCGTGAAGTCGCTGGCACCACTGTCAGCCCGGCGGACAGCGCGCAGACCGATGAACTGCGCAGCGATTCGGTATTCCTCCAAGACTCGATCCACCTGACCGATCAATGGATTTTCGTCGCAGGGGCGCGCTTCCAGGAATACGACCAGTACGCCGGCAAAGGCGTGCCGTTCAAGGCCAACACCGACAGCAACGGCCAGAAATGGGTGCCTCGCGCCGGCCTGGTGTATCGCTACACCGATGAACTGTCGTTCTACGGCAGCTACACCGAATCCTTCAAACCCAACTCGACCATTGCGCCATTGAGCGGTAGCAGCACCGTGCTGGACGGCAGCATCGCGCCGGAAGAAGCCAAGTCCTGGGAAATCGGCGCCAGGCTTGACATGCCGGGCCGCGTCACCGGTAATGTCGGGCTGTTCGACATCAAGAAACGCAACGTGCTGGTGGCCAACTCCGAAGGCCCCGTGACGATCTACAGCGCCGCCGGCGAAGTGCGTTCCCGTGGTCTGGAAGTGGACTTGAGCGGTCAGCTGAGTGATCGCTGGAGCATGATCGGCAGCTATGCCTACACCGATGCCGAAGTCACCGAAGACCCGATCTACAAAGGCAAAAAACTGCAAAACGTCGCGAAGAACAGCGGCTCACTGTCGGCGGTATATGATTTTGGCACCATCGTCGGTGGTGATCAGTTGCGGGTTGGCGCGGGGGCGCGGTATGTCGGTGAGCGAGCGGGGAACGCCGTGAACGATTTCGACTTGCCGAGCTACACCGTGGCCGATGCGTTCGCCACGTACGACACCAAAGTCGAAGGGCAGAAGGTCAAGTTCCAGCTCAACGTGAAGAACCTGTTTGACCGCACCTACTACACCTCGGCGGCGAGTCGGTTTTTTGTATCGATGGGGGATTCGCGGCAGATTTCGTTGTCGAGCACGTTGGAGTTCTAGGACGAGTTTAAGATCGACCCCTCATCGGAACGCCGCCCGCCCATCCCTCTCCCCACGGGGGAGAGGGAGCAGATCTCCAAGCCTTTCAAATCCTGAGTTCGACTCGATATTTCAGGTCGATGTAGCTCTACAAACAACTCGGTCAGTCCCCTCTACCCCCTGGGGAGAGGGTTAGGGTGAGGGGTGGATCTAAATGACACCACGCCAACATAGAAACCTACCGCAAAAACGCCTGCCGATACTCGCCGGGCGTTCCACCTAATGCCTGACGAAACCGATTGGTGAAATGACTCGCACTGGCAAACCCACACGCCAACGCAATTTCCCCCAACGGCTGCGACGTCGAACGCAACAACTCCCGCGCCCGGCTCAGTCTGCGAGCCAACACATACTGATGCGGCGGCAACCCAAAGCTCTCGCGAAACATCCGCGCAAAGTGGTATTCGGATAGCGCACACAACGCAGCCAACTGCCCCAGGCTGATGGCCTCGGCCAATTGGTTGTCGATGAACTCCACCAACTGCCGCCGCTGATGCGCTGCCAATCCGCCTTTGAGCCGCAAGCCCTCACGCATTCCAACCTGGCCGAGCAGTACATGGCTGAGCATTTCATGGGCCAGGCTGCTGGTGAGCACGCGTTCGCCGGGCTCGTCCCAGTTGAGTGTGAGCATTTGCCGAAAGCGCCGGGCTTGCGCCGGGTCGTCCAGAAAGGTGGCTTCGCGCAACTGCAGCTCGCGAGGTTCTCGGTCCAGCAACGTAACGCAGCCGAGGGCAAATTGTTCGGGGCTGAAATACACATGGGCCAGGCGAATGTCACCGTTGATCACCCAGCCCGATTGATGCTCGGCCGGCAGGATGCACAGCTTGTCGGGGCCACCCTTGGTGTCAGGCTGGTCGCGACGAAAGGTTCCGGTGCCGCCGGCGATGTAGCAGGACAAGGTGTGATGGCTCGGCGCTTCGTAATCCTGGGCGTCGTGATGGTTGCTCCACAAGGCTGCAGCCATGCCGTCACCGAGCTCGGCGCTGTGCTCGAGGCGAGCATTGGGCGAGCGGTTGAGGGCTTGAAAGACTTGCAGGGTTTCCAGTGCGGGCATGATGGCTTCTCTCCGACGCCTTGCATCCTACTCCGTAGCCGTTCGGCTGCCAGCCTGTGGCCGGACAAAAGCGCAAGTTTATGCAAGTGCGAAAGCCCTTGGCGCAGGACACTGAAGGCCTATTCAGGAGTCTTTGCCATGAACCTTTCGTTGTATCTGCTGACCGTGCTGATCTGGGGCACCACCTGGATTGCCTTGAAATGGCAATTGGGCGTGGTGGCGATTCCGGTGTCGATCGTCTATCGCTTCGGCCTCGCGGCGTTGGTGCTGTTCGTGGTGCTGCTGCTGAGTCGCCGCCTGCAAGTGATGAACCGTCGCGGGCATCTGATTTGCCTGGCACAAGGGTTGTGCCTGTTCTGCATCAACTTCATGTGCTTCCTGACTGCCAGCCAGTGGATACCCAGTGGTCTGGTCGCGGTGGTGTTTTCTACCGCCACGTTGTGGAACGCACTCAATGCACGCGTGTTTTTCGGCCAGAAAGTCGCTCGCAATGTGCTGATGGGCGGTGCGCTGGGGCTGCTTGGGCTTGGCCTGTTGTTCTGGCCTGAGGTGGCGGGCCACACCGCGAGCCCGCAAACCTTGCTCGGGTTGGGCCTGGCATTGCTCGGGACACTGTGCTTCTCAGCGGGCAACATGCTATCGAGCCTGCAACAGAAAGCCGGGCTCAAGCCGCTGACCACCAACGCCTGGGGCATGGCCTATGGCGCGGCCATGCTGTCGGCGTGGTGCCTGGTCAAAGGCATTCCGTTCGACATGGAATGGAACACGCGCTACATCGGCTCGCTGCTGTACCTGGTGATTCCGGGTTCGGTGATCGGTTTCACTGCCTACCTGACGTTGGTCGGGCGGATGGGGCCGGAACGTGCAGCCTATTGCACCGTATTGTTCCCCGTCGTGGCGCTGAACGTGTCGGCGTTTGCCGAAGGCTATCAATGGACCGCGCCCGCCTTGATGGGTTTGGTGTTGGTGATGCTGGGCAATGTGCTGGTGTTTCGTAAGCCCAGGGCGGCGATGGTGCAGGGGAACGGCAAGCTGGCCTGAGAGGCATGATGGTTGAGCGTTGAGGCCACTCAGCGCTCAGTTCTGATGGCTATAAATACCAGCAAAGGCAATATGAAATCGACGATATGCCGAGCCCAGTCTTTCGCGTTCCAGATTTGTGATTCATCCATGTTGAACCATTCAACACCGACCACTTGCAGGCAGATGTAATAAACAAATAGGGCGATCAATAATCCAACAATTGCAAATTTCTTCGCCTCATGAAAGTCTTCGGAAGAAGCATTTATGTTTCTATGAAGATGATAAGCGCCTAGTAAGCAGAAAGCAGTATAGGTGACTTCAAGAGTAATAATTATCCAGTAGATTCGGTGGTGCAACATGGGTGAGGTAATTGCCCTGTAGCTCAGGTTCAGGTTTTCTCGGGTGGTGTCCATGCTAAGGACGTGACCGACATATTCATAGTTTGAAGCGTAGTCGGTGAAGTTGCTGTACATCACTAGCAGGCCAAAGAAGCTTATATAGGTCATCAGTATGACTTTGCTGTATCTGATGATCTTGTCGGTTGTAATGTTGTTCAAGGTTGTCGCTCTCCATAACTAATAGTCCGTGGTTCGGGTAAGTAGTGGAGAGTCTATAGTGCCTATTTTGTTTTCGTTGGTAGACTGAATTTCAAGTTGTGTATGGGGGCGGCAGGCGTTTAAAACGCCTGCCTGTTTTTAGTTAACCTTTCCAGACTTGTGGGTTCACCAGATCTTGCGGTCGCTCACCCAGCAAGGCGCTGCGCAAGTTAGCCAAGGCACGGTTGCCCATGGCTTCGCGGGTTTCATGAGTCGCCGAGCCAATGTGCGGCAATGTCACCGCGTTTTTCAGTTGGAACAAGGGGGACTCGGCCAGCGGTTCTTTCTCATAAACGTCCAGCCCGGCGCCGCGAATCCGGTTGTTTTGCAGCGCTTCGATCAGGGCAGGTTCGTCTACCACCGGGCCGCGGGCAATGTTCACCAGAATCGCGCTTGGTTTCATCAATGCCAGTTCACGATGGCTGATCAGGTGTCTGGTTTTTTCGCTGAGTGGCACTACCAGGCAGACAAAATCGGCTTCGGCCAGCAGTTGATCAAGGCTGCGGAACTGCGCGCCGAGTTGTTGCTCCAGCTCGGTCTTGCGGCTGTTGCCGCTGTAGAGGATCGGCATGTTGAAGCCCAGTCGGCCACGTCGGGCGATGGCCGCGCCGATGTTGCCCATGCCGACGATGCCCAGGGTTTTGCCGTGTATATCGCAGCCGAACAATGGCGCGCCGACGGTGGCTTGCCACTGGCCGGCTTTGGTCCAGGCGTCCAGTTCGGCGACGCGGCGGGCGCTGCTCATCAGCAGGGCGAAGGCCAGGTCGGCGGTGCTTTCAGTGAGGACGTCGGGGGTGTTGGTGAGCATGATCCCGCGTTCGTTGAAGTAGGCGACATCGTAGTTGTCGTAGCCGACCGAGACGCTGGAGACGACTTCCAGTTTGGCGGCGTTTTCCAGTTGTGCGCGACCGAGTTTGCGACCGACGCCGATCAGGCCGTGGGCGTGGGGCAGGGCTTCGTTGAATTGGGCGTTGATGTCGCCGTTTTTCGGGTTTGGCACGATGACGTCGAAGTCTTGCTGCAGGCGTTCGATCATTTCGGGGGTGATGCGGCTGAAGGCGAGGACGGTCTTTTTCATGGGGTGAGGGCTCGTCGGGCTTGGAGAATGCCAAGCACGCTAACATTCTTCTTTGGATTTGGGCGAGGTTGTTGGGCGCTTTTGTCCTTGGCGGCCTTTGGGCCGACCATGTTCTGGGTTGATGGTGTACATATCCGTTGCTGCGGTAACGGCGGCTTAGGGTTTCGCCCTTACGGCGAGTCACTTTTTCAAACGACAAAAAGTAACCAAAAGTCTTCGCCCCGAGCGTCCGGCCCCTCGCTTAGGCTCGGCGTTCCTTCGTTCCGGTATCCATCCGGGGACACTGCCCTCCGGTCTGCTGCGCGACGACCTACATGCAGCGTGTTCGACTGCGTCGAACGGCGCTGTGCGCCACTCCCCGGATGCACACCTCCACTCAGCCTACCGAGGGGGCGGGTGGATCAAGATCAAGGGCTGCAGGCGAGCTAACGCTCGGCCTGTTGAGTGGTGAGAAGCAAGGCGGGTATGCGCTGCTTTGCTTTTTGTGGGAGCGAGCCTGCTCGCGAAGGCGGCCTGACAGCCGATCACTATCTTGCAGATGTACCCAATTCAACTGTAGGAGCGAGCCTGCTCGCGATGACGGAGTGTCAATCGCCATCAATGTTGAATGTTAGACCGCTATCGACCGTGAAATCAGTTCGCCACCCGAACCCCGCCCATGCTCCCGCTCAATTCATACGCCACCAACTCCGCCTGATGCGCCGCCAAGATTTCCGGCAACGACCCGCGCAAGTACTCGACCCACGTCTTGATCTTCGCATCCAGATACTGCCGCGACGGATAGATCGCATACAGATTCAATTCCTGCGACCGGTAGTTCGGCATCACCCGCACCAGCGTCCCGTTGCGCAACCCTTCAATCGCTGCATACACCGGCAACACGCCAACCCCCATGCCGCTGGTGATTGCCGTCTTCATGGCGTCAGCAGAGTTCACCAGAAACGGCGAGCTATTAATGGTGACCATTTCCTGGCCTTCCGGGCCGTCGAAGGTCCATTTCTCCAGCGGAATCACTGGGCTTACCAAACGCAGGCACGCGTGGTTCAGCAGATCGCTGGGCTTCTGCGCGCAGCCGTTGGCTTTCACGTAAGCGGGCGAAGCACAGACGATGCTGTAGGTGATGCCCAAACGCTGGGAGACGAAGCCCGAGTCTGGCAGTTCGCTGGCGAGGACGATGGACACGTCGTAGCCCTCGTCCAGCAGGTCCGGTACGCGGTTGGCCATGGTCAGGTCGAAGGTGACGTCGGGGTGGGTCTTGCGGTAGCGGGCGATGGCGTCGATCACGAAGTGCTGACCGATGCCGGTCATAGTGTGCACCTTGAGTTGCCCGGCCGGGCGGGCGTGGGCGTCGCTGGCTTCGGCTTCGGCTTCTTCGACGTAGGCCAGGATCTGCTCGCAGCGCAATAGATAGCGTTTGCCTGCTTCGGTCAGGGCGATGCGTCGGGTGGTGCGGTTGAGCAGGCGGGTTTGCAGGTGGGCTTCCAGGTTGGAGACCGCGCGCGAAACGTTGGCCGTCGTGGTGTCGAGTTGTACGGCGGCGGCGGTGAAGCTGCCGGCCTCGGCCACGTAACTGAAGGCGCGCATGTTTTGCAAAGTGTCCATGGGGTGCTCTCGGAGGCGATGGCAAATTGTGACACGAAGTTACGGGGGCTGAGACCCCGACCAACGGATTATCGCGTTAACGGTAACAAAGATTCACAGGATTCCCAGCTTATCGCCAACAAAGCCGACCCCTAGAATTGTGCACCTCAGGAACAACTCCCCACCTCAGGAAATCGCAGCAGTGCCGCGTCGCATCAACAGAGCGCTTCAGACGCTCAGTGTTTTGGCTTTAACCCTGGCAATCAGCGGCTGCATCGGTACCGGAGGTATTGCCCCGCAGGGCAAGGCACTGGAGGCCGATTCATTGGCCACCGACGAAGCCATCCAGAACGCTGCACAGGACGCTCACTGGCCTACCGCCCAATGGTGGCAGGCCTATGGCGACCCGCAATTGAATCGCTGGATCGACCTCGCCCTGCAAGGCAGCCCGACCATGGCCATGGCGGCGGCGCGAGTGCGTCAGGCCAAATCCATGGCCGGGATTGCCGAGTCCGCGGAGTCGCTGCAGATCAATGGCGAATCCACGCTCAAACGCCACAACTGGCCCACCGATCAGTTCTACGGGCCGGGCGAATTGGCCAACACCACCACGTGGGACAACAACGCTGCGCTGGGCTTCAGCTATGCCCTCGACCTTTGGGGCCGCGAAAGCAACGCTACCGAGCGCGCCGTGGACATGGCTCACATGACAGCCGCCGAAGCGCGTCTGGCCCAGCTCGAATTGCAGAACAACATCGTGCGCGCTTACATCGAGCTGTCGTTGCATTACGCGCAACGGGACATCGTCGCCGCGACCCTGAAGCAGCAGCAGCAAATCCTCGACCTCGCGCAAAAGCGCCTGAACGGTGGCATCGGCACCCATTTTGAAGTCAGTCAGGCTGAAACGCCGCTGCCGGAAACCCACCGTCAGATCGATGCACTGGACGAAGAAATCGCCCTGAGCCGCAACCAGCTCGCAGCACTTGCGGGCAAAGGTCCGGGGGAGGGCGCGCAGTTGCAGCGGCCAACGTTGTCATTGGGCGCGGCACTGAAGTTGCCATCGACCTTGCCCGTGCAACTGCTCGGTCAACGGCCGGACGTGGTCGCCAGTCGCTGGCAAGTGGCAGCGCAGGCGCGGGGTATAGATGTTGCGCATGCCGGGTTCTACCCCAACGTAGATCTGGTCGGCAGTCTCGGCTACATGGCCACCGGCGGCGGGGCGCTGGAGTTTTTGACCAGCAAGAAGCTCAACTACAGCGTCGGCCCGGCCATCTCGTTGCCGATCTTCGACGGCGGCCGTTTGCGCTCGGAGCTGGGCGAAGCCTCGGCCGGTTATGACATCGCCGTGGCCAAGTACAACCAGACGCTGGTCAACGCGCTGAAAAACATCTCCGACCAGTTGATCCGCCGCGAATCCATGGACAAGCAGCAAACCTTCGCCGCCGAGTCGGTGGCCACGGCCCAGAAGACGTACGACATCGCGATGATCGCCTACCAGCGCGGGCTCACCGACTACCTCAACGTGCTCAATGCCCAGACCTTGTTGTTCAAACAGCAGCAGGTCCAGCAACAGGTTCAGGCGGCGCGACTGAGTGCTCATGCGGAATTGGTAACGGCATTGGGCGGTGGATTGGGCGCGGGTAACGACGTGCCGAAAGACAGCCAGACCGCCGTACCGAAAACCCCGATGCTTCTTAAGTGAACACAAAACCTCACCTGACTGAATATCGATGAACAGGATTCCATGACTCCCTTGCCCGCACCTTTGCGCTGGCTGTATTCCCTTGAATGGCGCCGGGGTTTCTTCGACTGGGCGCGCAGCGATGGCGTGACCTGGGTGTACATTTTCAAGGTGCTGTTCGCCGCGTTCCTGACCCTGTGGCTGGCCATGCGCCTGGAGTTGCCGCAGCCGCGCACGGCGATGATCACTGTGTTCATCGTCATGCAGCCGCAAAGCGGTCACGTGTTCGCCAAGAGTTTTTATCGCTTTCTGGGCACGTTGGCCGGGTCGGCGGTGATGGTCGCGCTGATTGCCTTGTTTGCGCAGAACACCGAGCTGTTCCTCGGTTCGCTGGCGATCTGGGTCGGTATCTGTTCGGCCGGTGCTGCGCGTTATCGCAACTTCCGCGCCTATGGTTTTGTGCTCGCCGGGTACACCGCGGCGATGGTCGGTTTGCCGGCCTTGGCGCACCCGGATGGCGCGTTTATGGCGGCGGTCTGGCGGGTGCTGGAGATTTCCCTGGGGATTCTCTGTGCCACCGTGGTCAGCGCCGCGATCCTGCCGCAAACCGCCAGCGCCGCGATGCGCAACGCCTTGTACCAGCGCTTCGGCGTGTTCGCCTTGTTCGTCACCGACGGCTTGCGCGGTCGCAGCAAACGGGACGCTTTTGAGGCGAGCAACGTGCGCTTCATCGCCGAGGCTGTGGGGCTGGAAGGACTGCGCAGCGTCACCGTGTTTGAAGACCCGCACATGCGTCGGCGCAACGGTCGGCTGAGTCGCTTGAACAGCGAATTCATGGGCATCACCACGCGGTTCAATGCCTTGCACCAGTTGCTCGAACGCTTGCGCAGCAGCGGCACCGATCATGTGGTGGCGGCGATCAAACCGGGTTTGCAGGACCTCGCCGAACTGCTCGACGGCTTCAGCGGCCGTGCGCTGACCAACGCCGATGCGGGCCGTCTGGTCATCGCGCTGAGCGCCTATAAAGAAGGTCTGCCAACACGCGTTCGCAGCTTGCGAGCGGTTTTTCAAGAGAGCAATCCGAGCGACGCCGAGCAGCTGGATTTTCATACCGCGTATGAACTGCTTTATCGCTTCGTCGACGATTTGCACAGTTATGCACAGACCCACGCGTCGCTGGCCGATCACAGCCATGCGCGCGAGCAATGGGATGAGCCGTTCACCCCGCAAACCAACTGGATGGCGTCGGCCGCCTCGGGGATTCGCGCGGCGTTCATTCTGGTGGTTTTGGGCAGCTATTGGGTCGCAACGGCGTGGCCGAGCGGTGCGACGATGACCCTGATTGCCGCCGCGACCGTGGGGCTCTCGGCGGCGACACCGAATCCAAAACGCATGGCGTTTCAGATGGCTTGCGGGACATTTCTCGGGGCCCTGATCGGCTTCGTCGAGATGTTTTTCATCTTCCCCTGGATCGACGGTTTTCCGTTGCTCTGCGTGATGCTCGCACCGGTGATCGTGCTCGGTTCGTTCCTCACTTCCCGGCCGCAATATGCGGGCGTAGGGCTTGGTTTGCTGATCTTCTTCAGCACCGGTTCGGTGCCGGACAACCTCACCGTTTACAACCCTTACGCCTTTATTAACGACTACATCGCCATGGTGCTCGGCATGCTGGTCTGCGCGGCGGCCGGGGCGATCATCCTGCCGCCCAACAGTCGCTGGTTGTGGCGTCGGCTGGAGCAGGATTTGCGTGGCCAGGTGGTGTACGCCATCAGCGGCAAACTCAAGGGGTTGGCGTCGAGTTTCGAAAGCAGCACCCGCGACCTGCTGCATCAGGCCTACGGTCTCGCGGCAGGGCAGCCGCAGGTGCAACGGGACTTGCTGCGCTGGATGTTCGTGGTGCTGGAAGTCGGCCACGCGATCATCGAGTTGCGCAAGGAACAGGCGATCCTGCCGGTGCATCCGGCCTATGCCGAATCCCAGCCGTGGCGTCAGGCGATCCGGGTGATGGGGCGCTCGCTGGTGCGGCTGTTTCTGCAACCGAGCCAGAGCAATCTGGAGCGTGGACTGATCGCCGTCGATCACGCGATCAGCCGCGTGCAAGCCACCGACGAACCTTTCGCGCCGCACTTCGACACCTCGGCCCTGCGCCGGGTGAAGAGCTACCTGCACTTCATCCGCACTTCGTTGCTGGACCCGCAATCACCGCTGGCCGCCTACGCAATTGCCAAGCCCCAAGGAGTTGAACATGCCTCGTGAAATCGCCTTCCACGGCGTGTACATGCCGACCATGACCCTGATGTTTTTCATCGCGGCGGCGCTGGCCTGGGCACTTGACCGGTTCCTGTCCGGGTTCGATCTGTACCGCTTCTTCTGGCACCCGGCGCTGCTGCGCCTGAGCCTGTTTACCTGTTTGTTCGGCGCCCTGGCGCTGACTGTCTACCGTTGACTCTCTATCACTGAAGAAGGCCCTGATGAAAAAGCTTTTCAGCCTGCTCGCCACCCTGTTGGTGCTGGCCCTTGCGATGTGGATCGGCCGGACCCTGTGGGTGCATTACATGGACACGCCGTGGACCCGCGACGGCCGGGTACGCGCCGACATCATCAACGTCGCCGCCGACGTCACCGGGGAAGTGGTGGACGTGCCGGTGCGTGACAATCAACAGGTGAAGAAGGGTGATTTGCTGATGCGGATCGACCCCGAGCACTACCGCATTGCGGTCAAACAGGCGCAGGCGCTGGTGGCCTCGCGCAAGTCGACGTGGGAGATGCGCAAGGTCAACGCCCGTCGCCGCGCCGACATGGACAATCTGGTGATCTCCAGGGAAAACCGCGACGACGCCAGCAACATCGCCGACTCGGCCCTGGCGGATTACCAGCACGCTCAGGCACAGCTCGAAGCCGCCGAACTGAACCTCAAACGCACCGAAGTTCGCGCAGCGGTGGACGGGTACGTGACCAACCTCAATGTGCATCGCGGTGACTACGCGCGCATCGGTGAGGCGAAAATGGCGGTGGTCGACATGAACTCGTTCTGGGTCTACGGCTTCTTCGAAGAAACCAAACTGCCCCACGTGCGGATCGGCGATAAAGCCGACATGCAGTTGATGAGTGGGGAAGTGTTGAAGGGGCATGTGGAAAGCATTTCTCGCGGCATCTACGACCGTGATAACCCGGAGAGTCGCGAGCTGATTGCAGATGTGAACCCGACCTTTAACTGGGTGCGCTTGGCGCAGCGGGTGCCGGTGCGGATTCACATTGATGAAGTGCCGGAGGGTGTGCTCTTGGCGGCGGGGATTACGTGCACGGTGGTAGTAAATCCCGCGGCTAACGGGTAACCCTGTGGCGAGGGAGCAAGCTCCCTCGCCACAAAAAGCGACCGCATCAGCCTTTGCAAAACGTCTCATGCAAATGCCGCCAAACCACTTGGCCAGACGTTTGCTTCTCAAACACCACCGTCGACCGCCGATCAGAGTGCAGCCCCGTCGCATCGGTCTGCTGCTCGCGATAACTCACCACTGCACCGCCGTCGTACAAAGCGATGCCGCGCAACTCGCTGAGCTCGATTCTGAACCCGAGTTTCTTCCCGCCCGCCATCAAAAACAATTCGCTTAACGCGTCGAAATCCAACACCCGGCCCAACGGCGAGACCATGGAAAACTGCGGTGAAAAACGCGCCAGCAACTGCTCAAGCGCCGGCTCGTCTTGATCCTCGGCCAACCATTGCTCGATGGCGACGTGGGCCCGGATCACTTCGTCAAAGTATTCGGTGTAATCGGTCATGGAAGTTGGCCCCTCAGCCCGAACCGCTTCATCAACCCCGCCTCCAGCAGCCCTTTAGGCAACAACCCCGCCAGCAACGGTAACGCCCGACTGCCATTTCCCAGACGAATCAATCGTGGTGGTTTGCTCTGCTGCACGGCCTTGAGCAAACCGCTGGCAAATTCACTGGCCGGGGTCGGGTTGTCCTGGGAGGCCTTGGCCCGTGCACGAATGCCTTCACGCAGCGGAAACCACGGCGATTGTTCGGTAATCAACTGCTCCGCCTCATGACCGGCATTCTTGGCAAAACTGGAGGCGATGGCGCCCGGCTGGACTTCCATGACCCGTACGCCAAACGGCGCCAGTTCCATGCGCAACGCATCGGTCAAGGCATGTACCGCCGCTTTCGAGGCGCAGTAGGCGCCAGCAAACGGCGTGACCAAAACCCCGGACACGCTGCCGATGTTCACCACCAGACCCTTGGCGCGACGCAGCACCGGGAACAGGGCGCGGGTGACGCCGACGATGGCGAACACGTTGGTTTCGAATTGTCGCTGCATGGCCGGCACGCCGCCGTCGAGCAACGGCCCCATGGCGCCATAACCGGCATTGTTGATCAGCACGTCGAGGCCGCCATGTTGCTGGTTGATGCGTTCGCTCAAGTGTTCCAGTGCCGCGCCGTCGTTGACGTCCAGTTGCACGGCGGTGAAACCGGCAGCGGCCAGCGCCGCCACGTCTTCATCTTTGCGGGCGCTGGCCCAGACTTCGTATCCGGCACTTTTGAACACCTCGGCGAGGGCGCGGCCAATGCCGCTGGAACAACCGGTAATCAACGCAACAGGCATGGCGCGGTCCTTGTGCAAAAAGAGGAAGGGAAGATCAATCGGAGAAACTACCTTGCAAATGCTCGGCGCGAAACTCCAGCGTTTGCGGGCGATAGCCAGGGCGCAGCGGCGGCATCGGCAAACAGTCTTCCCAGTTTGCGCCGGCCTGCAGTTCGCCAGGGCCGCGATAGCGCGGGGCGGCGTATTGATTGTCGGCCAGATTGACCGTGTCGCCCGGCGCATAGGCCGCGATGCGCCAGCGCAGTTCGGTCAGCGGCACGTCGTTGCCGTTGTTCATTTTCAGTTGCAACGGGCGATCGGCCGGGCACTGTTCTGGCGCGTAAGTGATGCGCAACTCCAGGCGCGCCAGTTGCTTGACCTCGCGGTTGTCCATCCAGATCACCCATGTTGCCACCACACCCAATCCGATGGCAGCCGCCACGGAGACCGGCAACGCCTTGGCCGGGTAGCGCAGCAACAAAATCAGCCAGGTGATGACCAGCAGGACGCCGATGAACATGTTTGAACGCTCCTTGAACTCATGACCACCATCCTACCGAAGGGCCGAAGGAATGGACATTCGTCGATCAAGGTCTGTTGCCGTTGGTCGGCACTGTAATTTCTGACAGTAGCCTGGCCTGCCCACGAACGGTTAGATGACTGCTGGCAAACAGGGGCGCGACCGGCATGCAGGCCTTGACGATGGGAATGCACCACAAAACACCCGGATTGTCCGTTGTCGACCCGCGTGGTCTGCCGATCCGTTCGATTGATTACTGGCGTGCTGACGAAAACGACCCCACTCAAGCACGCATCAACCGCACCTTTTTTGATGCCGCAGGAGGAGCGGTTGAACAGTGGGATCCTCGGCTTTGGGCGCTGCCAAAAGAAGATCCGTTGAGGCGTGCCAACCTTACGACGGTGTTTTCGCTGTCGGGTAACGCGCTGTTCACTGACAGCGTCGATGCGGGTTGGCAGCTCAACCTGTCAGGTCTGGGCAACGAGGTGTTGCTGGGATGGGACAGCCGAGGTACGCGCCGTGAGGTTGAGTACGACGACTTGCTTCGCCCCGTGGCAGTGTTCGAGCAGGGCGTGACTGAACCGCGAAGAGCTGTTGAACGCATGACCTATGGCGGTCCGGACCATGACGAGCAGAATCAATCCGGGCAGTTGATCCGTCATGACGACCCCGCCGGGACGGTGCTGTCCGAGGCGTTTTCAATCACTGGCCGGTGCGTGAAGCAAGTGCGTCACTTCACCCTGGACCCTGTTGCACCTGACTGGCCGGCGTTGGAAGCCGATCGCCAGCGGCTGCTTGAGCCGGGGGAGGGGGCCGTTTCAATGTGGAATTTCGGTCCGCTGAATGATGTGCTGGAACAGATCGATGCCAGGGGAAACCGCCAGGCCTTCAACCTGACGCTTGACGGTTGCTTGCGTGAGACGCGTCTGCAACTTCAGGGACTGACCACCTGGCAAACGCTGGTCAGCGATATCCAGTACAACGCCGAGGGAAAGGTTGAACGGGAAGTGGCGGGTAACGCTGTACAAACGACCCTCAAGTATTGCCCTGAAAACGGGCGCCTGATGGAGCGACGGGCGTACAGCGAGCATTCCGGGCCGTTGCAGCATCTGATCTACGACTATGACCGGATGGGCAATGTCCTGAGCATTGAGGACAAGGCACTGCCAGTGCGTTACTTCGCCAACCAGCGTATCGATCCGGTCAGTCGCTTTATCTATGACAGCCTTTACCAATTGATCGAGGCGTTCGGTTGGGAGGCGGGCAGCGCCAATCAGGGACCGGCATCGGTGGGGCGGGTTGATCCGGCAGCGCTCAGCAATTATCACCAGACCTACCGCTATGACGGGAGCGGCAATTTGCTAAAGCTGACGCATGTTGGCGCGCAGGGACCTGGACGTGATTTGAAGGCAGCGCGTGACAGCAATCGCTGTCTGCCCTGGCGCGACGGCGTACCGCCCACCGAGGAAGCAATCGCCGTTGCGTTCGACACTCGGGGCAATTTGCGGGAGCTGGATCAGGGACGGTCCCTGAGGTGGGACCTGCGTAACCAGTTGCAGTCGGTCAGTCCGGTGGAGCGCGCTTCCGGCCTCAATGACCGGGAGTCCTATGTCTACGATGGCGGTGGTCAGCGAGTGCGCAAGATTCGCTCGTTGCAGACCAATGCCCGAACCGTAGTGGCTGAAGTGCGTTACTTGCCGGGACTTGAACTGCGCGCCGATGACGGGGCCGGGGAGAAATTGCAGGTGATCACCGCCCAGGCGGGTCTCAACAGCGTGCGAGTGCTGCACTGGGAGACCGACTCACCGCACGGCATAAGCAACGATCAGTACCGTTACAGCCTCGTCGACCATTTGAGTTCGTGCACCGTGGAGCTTGCGGATGACGCGCGAATCATCAGCCGGGAAACCTATTACCCGTTTGGCGCAACGGCCTGGTTTGCCGGGGATGGTGTGATTGAGGTCGGTTATAAAGTCATTCGTTACTCGGGCAAGGAACGGGACGCCACCGGGCTTTACTACTACGGCCTGCGTTATTACGTGCCGTGGTTGCAGCGCTGGCTGAACCCCGATCCAAAGGGGTTCATCGATGGGCCGAACCTGTATCAGATGGTTGGTAACTCGCCGATGAATTATGTCGATAGCGACGGTGGTGGAAAGACCGAAGCTTCAGAGTTGAGCCAAAGCCTGGACAAGCAACAAGCCTTGGTCTCATCGGTTGGAGGAACCGTTTCTGATCTCAAAAATTCAATGCTTAACCACGCCTATGCGCAGCATCGGTTCAAAGCATTGGGCAGGCGAGTCGCTACCCAGCTTGTTAGCAGTGCTGTAAGTACTGCCGCTACGTCGGCAGGTACTGCGGCAGGCGGTGCCTTGGGTGGGTTGATAGGTCCGGGGGGCGCAATGCTGGGGGCAAAGGTCGGGGCGAAAGCCGGCTCCAAGGCAGCAGATGCTTTGATTTCCAAGGTGGTGGACACCTACCAACTGGATCGTCCGATCAACTTCAAGGGTAACGAAATGAACCCTAAAGCATTCATTGAACGCGTTGAGCCCAAAGAGAAACTCAGTCTTGCAACGGTAAAACTTGAGCTGTCGGCGATTGACCCGCGGACGAGTGAAGGGCGAAAGCAATTAAGGAAAAAAGTCACCACAGCGGTGGTTGATAAGGGGATCGAAAAGGTCGCCAATAAGCTGGGATCGGAGGCGCCAGGGCTGATCAAGACAGGTCGGGAGTTTTACCAGGCAACGCAAGGACTGAGCGCGGCATCACTTAGTGAGGCTTACGACGATACGCCAGCAGTGATCGATATGCTGGAGTTCAGAATGCAGGCAATCAAAACTGAATTCGCCGTTTCCGGTGGTGCAGATCCGGAAACCTTCGAGCGTATCACCGAGCTCTCGACGCAGACGCAGCAGGTGGTTCAGACGTTGAACCGACACCAGGATTTCATTGAACTTGTCGCGCCCAAGCCTTATGCCGGAAGACGACAATCACTGAATTGAGTGTCCAGGACAGCCCCCGTTCGGCAAATGTCAAAAGGCTGATGCAAGAAAAAAGCCCCCACCCAACCCGCTGCGGATGGGGAAACGCAGCGGGTTGGACGGGGGCTTCTTGTGTTACAGATCAATCACTGCGCGATGGTTTTCACCGACACGCCGCGTTCGATCGGGTTGGAACGACCGTAGATATCTTCAAACCGCTCGATATCGTCTTCGCCCAGGTAGCTGCCCGATTGCACTTCGATGATTTCCAGCGAGATCTTGCCCGGGTTGCGCAAGCGGTGGACCGAGGCGATCGGGATGTAGGTCGACTGGTTTTCAGTGAGCAGGAACACGTTTTCGTCGCAGGTCACTTCAGCAGTGCCGCTGACCACGATCCAGTGTTCGGCGCGGTGGTGGTGCATCTGCAGCGACAGGCAAGCGCCCGGTTTGACCGAGATGCGCTTGACCTGGAAGCGGCCGCCCATGTCCACCGAGTCGTAGGAACCCCACGGACGATAGACTTCGCAGTGGGTCTGGGTTTCGCTGCGGCCCAGCTCATTGAGGGTGTTGACCATCTGTTTCACGCCTTGGACCGAGTCCTTGTGGGCGATCATCATGGCGTCCTTGGTTTCGACGACCACGATGTTTTCCAGGCCGATCACCGACACCAGTTTGCCGTTGCCGTGGATCATGCAGTTTTTGCTGTCCTGAATGACCACGTCGCCTTTGGTGACGTTACCGTTGGCGTCTTTTTCGTTCACTTCCCACAGCGACGCCCAGCAGCCGACATCGCTCCAGCCCGCAGTGAGGGGTACAACGCAAGCACGTTGGGTTTTTTCCATCACCGAGTAGTCGATGGAATTGTCCGGGCAGCAAGCGAAGGTGGCGGAGTCGATGTCGACCGTGTCGGCATCCTGCTCGCTACGTTCCAGGGTCAGCACGCAGGTGTCGTAGATGTCCGGATCGTGTTTTTTCAGCTCTTCGAGGAAACGGCTGGCACGGAACAGGAACATGCCGCTGTTCCAGAAATAACCGCCGGACTCGACGAACTCGGTGGCGCGTTTCACGTCCGGTTTTTCGACGAAGTGCGAGACGCGGCTGACACCTTCGGGCAGCAGCGAATCGTTAGCCGACTTGATGTAGCCGTAGCCGGTTTCCGGTTTGGTGGCCGGTACGCCGAACAGCACCATTTCGCCGTTTTCTGCAGCGACGGTGGCCAGGGCCAGCGCGCGTTGCAGGGCTTTCTGATCTTCCAGCACGTGGTCGGCTGGCAGCACCAGCATCAACTCGTCGCGACCTTCGTTGACCAGCATCAGCGCGGTCAAGGCCACGGCTGGCGCGGTGTTGCGGCCGAACGGTTCCATCAGGATGCGCTGCACGTCCAGTTTTCGGGCGGCCAGCTGCTCGTTGACGATGAAACGGTGTTCCTTGTTGCAGACCACGATCGGGGTGTCCATGCCTTCGAACACCAGGCGTTCCAGGGTTTGCTGGAACAATGTTTGTTCGCCGGTCAGGGCGAGGAATTGCTTAGGGAATTGCTTGCGCGAAAGCGGCCAAAGACGTGAGCCACTACCACCTGACAAGATCACCGGAATCATGTTGTTACTCCTCGAAAATCGTATGGGTCAGAGCTACTGCGTTCTGTCGTTTCACTCTTGTTCTTATTCCGTGTCCGGGTAGCCCGTGGGCTACCCGACAAAATGATTAACGCGTCGAAACCGGGCGTTTTACCCAGACTGGCGCCAGGCTGCTGCCGCTGCCGGTCACGTACAGCACGGCGGCTTCACCACGTTCCAGGGCAACCGGTTTTACGTCGCCGACTTTCTTGTCGCCATCGTATAGCGCCAGGCTGACTTTAACCGGGTTGATTTCACGCTCGCCACGGCCCTTGGCGGCCACGGTCGGGACCACTTCGGTCTTGCCGTCAGCAGTTTTCAAGGTCAGGGCCTTGTCGCTGAGGTTCTGCACGCGAACCAGGGATTTCTGCTTGTTCTTGAACGGCGGCTCTTCGATCAGTTGCGGTGCGCCGCTGGCGTTGTTGACCAGGGTGTAATAGTGATCACCGGCCAGTTTCACTGGCAGGGACTGGCTACCGACCTTGGCGCTGTAGTCGCCGCCCGGCATGAAGCTGAAGTCAGTGCTGGACAGTGGCGCGACGTCGGCCAGGTTGGTGGTGCCGACGGTGGCGCTGACTTCAGCGTTACCGGCGTTGTAGACACGCACGAAGCTCGAACCTTTCGGTGCAGTCGGGCCGTAGAGTGCTGCGTCGCCAGCGAAGGCGGACATCGACAGCACGCTCATGCCAGCAACGAGAGCGAAAGTCTTGGCGAGACGGCGAGGAGTAGTAGTGAAAGTCATGGTGTACCTCTCTTTCAGTTTTGCGCCCGGTCGGGCGTCTCGGATTTAGTGTTTGCTGCTACGTTTTGTTGGCGAGCGCCGGCTTCTTTGAGCTCTGCGACCCACTGTGGGTCGGCGTCACCGATTTCGTTGTTCACAGGCAGATAACGTTCAGGAAACTCCCAGATCAGCACCTGTGGCGGGCTGTTCTTGAAAGCATCACTTTTCAGATAGCTGAGCATTGGCAGAATCGGGCCGTGGCCGTCTTCGGCGTAATTGACCACGTCGCTGTTCAGCGCTTGTTTCAGCGCACCAACGAAGTTCCAGTTGGGGTTGGCGCTGTAGCTGGTGCCGATCAGGGCCACCGGTACTTCGGTGTTGGCGAACAGGGCGTCATCACCGGCCGACTGGTCTTGTGCTGCCACGGTGTTGCGCTTCTGCAACGGCTCTGTCTTTGGCATCATGTTTTCGAACAGCGGGTCCAGCGGCAGGAACAACCGCAGGTCGCCCTTGTGCGTCACCTTCTCCGCAGGTTCAGTGACGAAGTGTTGCGGCTCGCCGCTCAGCGGGTATTTATCGGTAATGGATTTCGCCAGGGTCTCGGCGGCGATTTGTGCGCCTTCCGGGGTCCAGTGGGTGTCGGTGCGCAGGAATACTTGCTGACCGTCCAGCTTGGCTTTCAGCATCGGGCCGAACAGGTCGGGCGCGAGTACTTTGTTGGCCGCCACATGAGCGTGGAAGTCCTCATAGAGGTTGGCGTGGATGCTCGAAGGCTTCACTTCACCCAGGTGTTCCGGGTACAGGCGAGTCTTGGCCGGCACGATCGCCATGACCAGTTTCACGCCCTTGGCTTTCAATTCCTGACGTACGCCTTCTACGAGTGCGTAGTTGCCTTGTAGGTTCAACTCTTCGTTGACGATCGGATTGAATTCTTCATCGCTGTACAACCACTGATCGCGGCCGAGCACGACGCCCGGACGACCTTCGTTGAACAGTTTGAAATCCAGCGCAGCCCAAAGGTTGGTGCCCAGGCGCTTGATCGGAAACTCGTCGTCGTAATGTGTTTCCACAGCCTTGGTCCAGCGGCCGTTGAGCACTGTCGTTTCGGCAGAGGTACTAAAGCCGAAGAAACTGCGCGTGGACCACAGGCCCAGGACCAACAGCGTCACCATGAACAGGGCGATGTAGAGGATGCGTAATGAGCGGGTCATAGTCAGATCCCTCAGAACTGGAAGTAAAGGAACGGCGAAAAGCTTTGCGCCGAGAGTTTGAAAATCGAGGCGATGAACAGCACCAGTACCAGCGTGCGCATCACGTAACGAGACCAGTCCGCCGTCCAGTAGGCCGGTTGCACAGTCGCTTCAACGCCGACGGTGTAGCCAGGCTCGTGGATGCTGCCAGGGTTGTCGCCCGGTACGGCTTTGATCATTCCAGGCGTAGCGGCAGCCGGGCCATCGGCCGCGACGTTCACAACAGGCTTGGTCTTTTCAGGCGGCAGGTTGCTGTAGAAGTCACGAATGCCGAAGAACGCCAGGGTCACGTAAGCCACCACCAGAGTCGCCACTTGCAGGCCGGTGAGGCTGGCCGCATTGAGTTCCGACAGTGACCATTCGCCGAAGCTGAACATCGCGCCGTACATACGGCCGGCGACGTGCAGGTTTTCCGAGCGGAAGATCACCCAGCCCATGACCACGAGCAGGAAGGTCAGCGCCCAGCGAATCGGGTTGATGCTGCGCGGCGAGGTATTCAGGCCGAGGGCTTTTTCGATCGCCAGCCACATGCCGTGCCAGGCCCCCCAGACGATGTACGTGATGTTCGCGCCGTGCCACAGACCACCGAGCAGCATGGTCAGGAACAGGTTGCGATAGGTCATCAGCGTACCTTTACGGTTACCGCCCAGCGTGATGTACAGGTAGTCACGCAACCAGGTGGACAGGCTGATGTGCCAGCGACGCCAGAACTCGGTGATCGACTGGCTGATATACGGCTGTTTGAAGTTTTCCATGAAGCGGAAACCCATCATCAAGCCCAGACCGATGGCCATGTCGCTGTAACCGGAGAAGTCGAAATACAGTTGCGCGGTGTAGGCCAGCGCGCCGAGCCAGGCATCGCCCGTGGTCGGGTTCTGCAAGGCGAAGCAATGGTCGGCCACGACCGCCAGGGTATCGGCGATGAAAACCTTCTTGATGAAACCCTGCATGAACCGCGTGCAGCCCTCGGAGAACTTGTCGAGGGTGTGGGTGCGGTTGTTGAACTGGTCGGCGAGGTCGCGGAAACGCAACACCGGACCGGCGATCAGGTGCGGGAAGATCGCCACGAAAGCGGCAAAGTCGATCAGGTTGCGGGTCGCCGGCGTGTCACCACGGTAGACGTCGATGATGTAGCTGATGGACTCGAAGATGTAGAACGAGATCCCGATCGGCAACAGCACGTGGGTCAGGATAAACGGCGACAGACCGACGGAGGTCATCATCGCGTTGATGCTGTCGACACCGAAGTTGGCGTACTTGAAGTAGCCGAGAATGCACAGGTCGACGGCCACGCCCAGGAGCAACCAGCGTTGTGCCGGTTTGGTCCGAACGCCTGCGGCACCGACTTTGAGGCCGATCCAGTAGTTCCACAAGGTGACGGCTGCGAACAGCGCAAGGAAGTCCACACGCCACCAGGCATAGAACACGTAGCTGGCGATCAGCAGCAGCAGGTTGCGATAGCGTATTCCGCTTAAGTAGTACATGCCGAGAAAGATCGGCAGGAACAAAAACAGGAACACGTTGGATGAAAATACCATCCCGGTCTCTCCATGTTTAACCAACAGTCAAGGGCCGCAGCCCCCCCAAACCCCCCACCAAAAACCGGAGGGCGTAACACACAAAAACTCACACCTGACACAGAACCTGTGGGAGTGAGCCTGCTCGCGATTGCGGTCTGACATTCAACGTTGATGTCGACTGATACACCGCTTCGCGAGCAGGCTCGCTCCTACAGGGTTTTGCGTTTGGCTCTAGGAGCCTTTTTTGCCTTTCTCATTTGCCGGGTCGTAGACCTTGGTCAGGTCACCACCGAGGCGGAAAGTCTTGAACGGCTGCATCTCGTGCTTTTTCTCAAGCACATCCGGCGAGCAGGTGTAGAGCGTGCAGAACGGTTCGAGCCAGGCGAATTTCGAGTCGATTTTCAGGTCGGTCATGTCCTGTTCCTTGCCGTTCTTGTTCTCGAATTCTTCCGGGTCTTTGACACCCGCGAGCACTCGATCACCCAGGCGTTTCAATGCGCCATTGTTTTCCTGACGCAAGTCCACACCGTTGACCTGAGCGAAACTGGCGATCATCGCGAGTGGCGGCAGGGCGTAGTTGTGGTAGGCGAGGGCGCGTTGCTCGCGCTTGAGCTCGTTAGGCAGGTAACCCTCGGCGTCGATTTGATTGGCGCCGACCTTGAATTCCTTCACCGACCAGTCGAACAGGTCGCGGCGGTTGGTGGCGACCGACGTCGCCATCACCGACCAGGCAGCCCAGTACGAGTGGTTGTTGGTTTTATCCAGCGGCAGGTTGTCCCAATCGCTGACCACCTGATCAGCCATTTTGCTGAACCAGGCTTCAATCAACTGCGACTCTTGCGGGTGGTTCGCCAACGGATGCGAGTCGGAGAACTTCAGGCGGATATAGGACGACGCCATGCTGCCCAACGCCCATTTGCGCATGGACTTGCCGGTGTGGTTGAAATCCTTGGACATCAACGCATCGGCCTTGGCCCATGCGGTCAACCAGTTCAGGGTGCATTCGAGCTGTTCCGGACGACCGTCACGCATGTACTGCATCACGCGCTTGCTGGTGCCGCGCTCAATCTTGGTGATGTCAGCCGTGGTGTCGCGGAAGGCTTTTTCCGATACCTCGTTCAGGGTCGAACGGGCCTTGTCGGAACCTTCGTATTTGCTGCGAAATTGCAGCGAGCCGGTGTACGGCGTCGGCATCGCATCACAGCCTTCGCTCTTGTCGCCGGTTTTGACTTTTTCAATCGGCGCAAAGTATCCCTGTGGCGGACGCAGTGGCGCGGCGGCCTGTGTCGCACCGGCAAACATGGCCAGGCTCAACAGGGACGGTGCGATCAATCTTTTCAAAGTTCGGGTTTGCATAGTTGCCTCATTGCCCGGCCTGAGCGGTACGCTGCCCAGCGCCAGAGAACACGTTGCGTTTGCAGATTTTCGCTTCGACTTTCTGTGGCGCGGCACCTGCTTCAGGGCCCTGGACTTCGACGGCCAGCAGATTCTGCGAGGCCCAATCTTCGTCCGTGCGCAACTCAAAGGCGAAACGCCCGTCGGTATCGGAGGTTTCCGGTTTTTCGATCTTGATGTCCTCGTGGCGACCGTTCATGTACCAGAGGGTGGCTTGCAGAACTTTCACCGACGGATCGGCGAAGCGGATATCAACCTGGTGGCTGCTGTTTTGCAGATTCAGGTTCTTGCTGTTGACCATCAATTCGTTCTTGCCCGGTTTCAACGTGGCACTGCCGGTCATCTGTGCATCCTTTCCTTCGCAACCGTTGTCCAGCAGCGCCATCATCTGGCGGTAGATGGTTTCCTGGTCAAGGCGATAAAGCGGCGAGAATTCCCAGATCAGAATCTTCGGCGGCTTGGTCTGGAACTCTTCGCTGCCCAGGTACTGCAGCATCGAACCTTCCAGGCCACCGCCAGGGAACGCCACGTTGAGGATGTCGGCGCCGATGGCCTCTTCGAGGAAACCGGCGAAGTTGTAATTCTTGCCACTGTGGCTGGTGCCGACCAGGGTGACTTCCGGATTGCCGGAGTCACTGAACAGATCGCCATCAGCTGCTTCGCCTTTCGGCTCGGTGGTGAATTGATCCATGTACTGGATCGCGTAGCTGGTGCCACAGAGTTGACCAGCCATGTTGTGTAACGTTCCGGTCTTACCCATGCGACCCGACTTATGGCTCTCGAATTCGCGTTTCGGCACGTCGGCAAAGGCCGGCATTTTCTTGATTTGCTCACCGACGATTTTCGCCGTGCGCTGGGCGCCATACGGCGTCCAGTGTTGGTCGCCCTGGAAGTAGAAGTCGTGGGCCGGCAGGGTGTCAGGCAGCGACTCGTTGGTCAGCGGCGACAGGTCCGGCACGGTGTAGCCCATGGCGGCGAAACGCCCCAGCATGGTCTTGTAGTTCCTCAAGGCCTTGTCGAAATCGTACTTGGCCTTTTCTTCCGGATTGAGCTTGTTGCGGTTCACCAGACCACGGGTCGGCTGGTAAACGATGACCAGTTCAATGCCTTTGCTCTTGAACGCATCGTGCAGTTCTTTCATGCGTTTGTAGCCGACGGGGGTGGTGTCGAACTCGGTGCGCAAGTCTTCTTGCGTACGGAACAGCCAATCGCCCTGAGCCTGCACCAGCGTGGTGAAGTTCTGCTGGTAACGCGTGGTGTAGTTTTTCGGGTCGTGGGCTGCCGGGCACAAGCTGCAGCACGGTTCGGCGGAAAATTTTGGTGCCTGGACTTCGTCCGCGCGAACACCGCCGCTGGCCGCGAGAATGCCGGCGGTCAGGGCCGACAAGCTGAGTAATTTGATCAAGTGTGAGTGCATAAAATTATCCTCAGTCCCGCATTTCGGTCTGGCGTTCGACAGGGTCGATCAGCACGGCTTTCTGCTGGCGCACCAGCAGGTCGAGAATTTCATCCTGGCGCTCGCCGAGAATCCCCGAGAAGCTGATGCCAACGGTTTTGGTCGGTGCGAGCATGGACACGCGATACAACTCGACGCTCAGCGGCGAGTCGATGGACAGCGGTCCGCTGCCGTTGCCGGCCAGTTCGCCGCCGACCACGATCAGGGACACCTGGGCATCGAACGGGTCGAGCTTGATGTCACGGTCGGTGTCGCTCAGGTCCTTGATGTGGCCGTAGACGCCGGTCAGGCCGTTGGCCATGGACAGGTTTTCGTAAAGGCGGATGTTTACGCTGTTACGAATCCGGATGCCGTGGCGCTTGTTGCTGATCACTTTGTTGCCCCACAGCAGGTTGTCGCCACTCTCGTAGAGGGTGATGCCGTCGGTGTGGTTCTTGTAGATCTCGTTGTAGGCAATCAGGTTGTTGACGCTGTTACGGTCGATCACCAGGCCCGACAACTTGTTGTCGTAGCTGCGGTTGTTGAAGATGAAGCTGTCGTTCACTTCACGGGAAATAATGATTCCGTGCTTCTTCTTGGTACCAAACACTGTGTTGTCGGCGATGATCAGACCGTGGGAACGGTCATGCGGGTCAATGCCGTAGACGATGTTGTCTTTGTAGGTGTTGCCCTTGACCACAAAGTCGCGGGCTTCGTAGCAGTAGAAGCCGTACCACATGTCCGAGAACTCGGAGCCGACGATCCAGCCGGTCGGTTCAGGGCGCTTGAGCACCTTGGCCATGTTCGGCGTGTATTGGGAAATACTCACGCCATAGGACTTACTGTTGGCGTAGCCGAAACTGGCGATCTTGCTGTTGGCGATGTAAGTCTCGGTACCGCCCCAGGACAGCAGGAACGGACGGAATTCCTTCGGCGACTTGAAGGCCGCCGGACCGTTTGCCTTCTCGCTCCAGCCAGTGATTTTGGTATCACGCACAAACAGCTGGCCGTCATTGACCAGGAACGAACCGGACTCTTGGGAGAGGCGCAGTTCCTGGGTCTGCTTGTCGATTTCCAGGATGCCTTTCTGACCCACCACGATCGGCAACTTCGCCAGGAATACACCTGGCGAGGTTTCGCTGAAGTACTGCTTGGGTACTTTGTTGGCCAGATCCTTGAGGTTCATGTAGCCGTCGTCGATGAAAATCGCCTGTGGGATACCGTGCTGACGCACGACCCATTCGGCCATCTTGTTATCGCCGCCGATGAAGTCCTTCAGGGCGTTTTCCTGCATCATCCGGCGCACGCTGATTTTGCCGGCCTTGGTGCGCACGATTTTCGCGGCGATGGCTTCGGCGGTGTAGCCGGAGGTGTCCGGCAGTTTCGGCGTGGCCAACTCCAGCGGCGCGGTCGGTGCGCTGCTGACGGTGTAGGTCTTGGCCTGTTGCAATCCCTTGGCAAGGGTCGCCGGCTGGCCTTTGTGAACGGGCGAGGCCGGCTCCACAGTGGCGAAGACCGCCGTGCTGGCCAGCAACATCGCGCCGGCCAGCAAGGTTATCGAGCCTCTCTTCGGACTGTTCATGTCAGGAACTCCCTTAGCGGTTCGCATCAGAAGCGCCAGATCACGTCGATAAACGCGCGGTGCATGTACGAGTCGACGCCTTTGCCATACGCATCGCCGGGTTTGAACACACCGCCACGCAACCGCACCAGGGCCGAAGGCTCATCGATCGATTGGCTCAAGGAGGCAGGCAGCAGGCCTTGCTTGAAGTACTTGGTGACGACCACGTCCATTTCCTGGCCGAGGTCTTTGTTGCCATCGTCCAGCGGCAGGGACGTGCTGGAAAGAATCGCGCCGGTCACGTCGTCGGTGTCGTTCTGGACGGCGTTGATGCCGTTGCTGCCGACCGGCTTGTTGCCGTCGACGCGCCAGAATTTGTGGTAGATCACACTGGCGTCGTATTCGTCGTTGAGCATCCACGAACCGAACAAGGTAGCGCTCTGCATGTTGCTCGTTTCGCCACGGAAGGCTTCGCCGAAACGGTGAACCCGCGAGCGAGTACCGGTGTAGTTCGAACGGTTGCTTTGCAGGCCGTTCTGTTCGTAATCGGCACTGGCACGGGCATAGGCTGCACCGACTTGCCATTGCGGATCGAGGCGCAGACGCACGCCCAGGTCAGTGGCCCAGCCATCAATATTGCCACTGGTTTTGGCTTGTGCCGGAGCGGTGCCATCGGCGTTGAGCGGGTTGACCTTGTCGCGGTCGCCGCTCATGCCCGTGACGCTGCCCCAGTAATTGACGGTGTTGGTGTTGCGCCAGTTGTAGGCATCGCTGTCGGCGGTAAGGCCGATCCAGCTGATATCGCCGTTCTCTTTCTTGTCCAGAGAATCGGCGGGAACACCTGGCTGCGCGGTATCGAGCTTGCCGTCATCGTGAGTGTGGTGACCACGAATGCCGACCCAGTTGCCCGGGGTCCACTGATACGCCGCATCGGCGTAAGCGTGCAGGCGATCCTTGTCCTTGGGCGCGAGCTCAGTGAGGTCGGTGCGGTATTCGCTGAAGCGTTCGGCAACACCGGCGTTGGCGCGCAACAGGGTGGTGTCGAAGGTCCAGTTCAGGGCTTCGATGTTGGTGTCGCGCCATTGGCCATCGTCATTGCGCAGACGCTGGCGACCGAGTTTGAGTATCTCGCCGGGGTAGGGCGTAAGGCCGCTGTAACCGACCCAGAACTCGCGCATCGCCAGGTAGTTTTTCTTGCTCTTGCGATCACCGCTGTCGGTGGCCTGGGTGCCGTCGCTGTCGGACTGTTGCAGGGTGTCCGTCTCGATGATGTCGGTGGACGTCACGGCCTGACCCATGGCGTAGCCGCTCCACGCGCCGCTCTCGCCGTAGATCCATGGACGCAGGTCAAGGCCGACGCCATTGACGTCGCCGCCGCTCGCCGTACCGAGGTCAGTGTCGTCTTCGGACTGGGCGGTAACTTTCACGTCCAGGCCGTAGTTCTTGCTTTCAGTCAGGGCCGCCAGGGTCGGGCACGACCACAAGAGGGCGAACGACAGGCCGATACCGGCCTTCACAAATGGATTCAACTTCATAGGGATTCCTCGCCGTCTTCTTCTTCCAGGGCATGCAGTTCCAGCGTGTTCTGACTCAAGGCACCACGAACGGCCTGTTCTTGTTTCAACAGACGTTGGGCCTCGGCGAGCTGGGCAGGCGGCAGTTGGGTTTCGAGTGTTTGCGCAAGCTCGGTGGCTTGCGGGGTGTTCTGGGCCTTGGCCAATTGGCTGAAGACATAAGCGTTAAGCGGGTCGGGCCGGGTGCCCTTGCCTTGGGAGAACAGTTGGGCAATGGCGAAGTCGGCGCTGCTCTGGCCGTTACGCGCAGCCTTGAGCAGGTGGTCCAGCGCTTTTTGCGGATAGACCTTGCCCAGATAACCGCGACGGTAAATCTGGCCGAGGTAGTAATCGGCGGCCACTTCTCTGTCGACGGCTTTCTTGAAGTGTTCTTCGGCGACTTTCGCGTCAACCGGTACCATTTTGCCTTCGTAGTAGAGCTTGCCCAGCAACAGCTCGGCGCGCGGCTGGTCGGCGGCGCGGCCGTTGTCCAGGTACTTCATCATCGTGTCGACGTCACCCAGTTCCGGGAAGTCGTAGAGCAGTTGCGCCAGGCTGACCCAGGAAGCGGGGTAGCCAGGTGCGATGCTTTCGAGCAGCGACTGGGCGGTTTTCTCGTCGGTCTTGCCCAGGGATGCATCGCCCAATACACGGGCCACGCTGTCCACCCGCTGGGCGGAAACTGCGCCGCGAGCCTGAGCGGCTTGCATTTGCTTGATCAGCTCGGCCTGTTTCTCTGGCTGGGCTTTTTTCTGATAGACCGTGGCCAGTTCGACGTAACAGATGTCGGTGGTGTTCAACGCGGCTTTGCAGATCGTTTCCACTTCGTCCAGATGCTGGTCGTAAGTGCCCTGGGTGCGATAGAGCAGCACTTGGGCCAGGCCCGCTTCCGGCTTGCCTTCGGCACGCCATTGGCTGATCTGCTGTTGCGCGTTGACGTTCGGGAAACTGTGCGGGTATTGCAGGTACAGCATCGCCAGCGGGATCAGGGTGTTGCCTTCGCCTGCGGCAGTGGCTTTCTTCAACAGGCCTTCAGCTTCGTGCTGTTCGGCTTCGGTGGAGCCGGGTTTGGCCACCAGCAGACGACCCAGGCGAGCCTGAGCTCGCGGCGAGACACTGGCTGCAGCGCGATAAGTCGCCTCGGCTTTCTTGATCTGCGCCGGGTCACGGCTGTCGACCTGGATATCGGCGAGGCCAACCTGTGCTTCGCTGTAGCCCAGGTCTGCCAGTTGCTGGTAATTCTGCGCCGCCAGCGTGGTATCACCGCGCTTGAGGGCTTCGTTGGCCAGACGCTGGTCGGGCAGGCCGGCGCATCCGGCCAGGGCGATTGCCATGGCCAGAGTCAGCGGGACTGGCAGGATTCTGAGTGGGCTAGTCACGGGCATGTCCTCTTGTTTTTAACGACCGGCGGCCATGGCTTTGTCGATCAGCCAGTTCAGGTTCGGACCACGGGTGGCGTTGACTTCAACCGGGCGACCGGCGAACTTGCTGTCCAGCGGCTCGTCAGGCTTGATCTGCACGCGAATGTCGGACGACAGGTCGGCGCTTTTCAGGCTGGTGCTGCTGATGATCGTGCCGGAGCGGGTTTTGTCTTCGCCGGCGATCTGGAAGCTGACCGTGCTGCCTGGCAGTACGTCGCCGAACTGGCGATAGGAGAAGCGCGCTTCAACGTTGGCTTCGCTGTTACGCGGCACCAGTTGGAAGATCACGTCGCCTTTGCTGGCGTACTGACCGTCGGCGACCATTTGCTGCGCTACGGTGCAATCGCACGGCGACGTCAGGGTGCCGGTCATTTGCTTGCCGAACAGTTCTTCAACCTTGGCCGGTTGCAGCTGGTCTTCGTCCAGATGGCCCTTGAGTACGTCGAGCATGCTGGTGCTGAACGTCGCCAGCGGGGCGCCTTTGGCGGCGATACCGTCGGTTTTGATCAGGCTCTTCACCGTGCCGTCGCGCGGCATGGTGATGTTCATGCCTGCTACGCTGACCAGACCGGCCTGGGCGTGGCTGACGAAGTACATGCCGTACACCGACTTGAAGATGAAGCCGAATGCCGTCAGACCGACGAGGAAAATCGCGAAGCTGAAGGTCACTGCACGCAGACGACCGAACGGGGTCATGCCGTGGCCGCCATCTTTGGCCTTGCGCGCCTTGGTGAAGTTGTCGCGTTGCAGGGTGGCCAACACTTCACCCATGGTGACGATGTCGCCGGCCAGGTGAGAAGTGATCAGGTGGCGCAGGGTGGAAATGTCCTGGGATTCGAGGTTCTGGAACTGGCAACCGGTACGACCGGTTTCGCGGTCGTGGGAGCGCACCAGTAATTCGACGTCCATGGCCAGGCCGAGGTTATCGATGACGAACTGCAGGCGAGCCTTGTACACGTCGCCGATCTTCAATGGCAGCTGACCGGCGTTGAAAGCCAGGCCGCCAGCGGAGAGGTCGAGGACCCGAGCTTCTACCGGGGTCCGGTCAGGACCGAAGAAGCGCAGCTTGGCCGGGATTTTTACCCGGGCGTGCTGGCGCTGGGCTTCTGATTCATGCACTACGTTGGCGTTGACGGCGGTATTCATATGGGCGATTTCCTAGTTAATTCAGGCGAGTTCGGTCAGACCATCATCAGCAGCACAGCAACAAAAATGCTGCCGGCGGAGAAGGTCATGGTCCGAGACGACCAAGTGTTGAACCAACCTTGAAAGCTGGCGAGATCACGGGTCAGGGAAGTGGGCTGGCGAGTCCAGGACTGTTGGTCGAGGCGGAAGAACACGTAGATCTTCACCAGCGCACCGACGATCTGGTTGTAATAGAGAATCGCAGGGTAGGCCGGGCCGATCGTGTGACCGGACAAAGACAACAGCACGGTCAGGATCAGGCGGGTAATGCCGATCCACAGCAGGTAAACCAGGATGAACGCGGCGCCGTACTTGAAGGTGGCGATGAGCGCGACGGTCAGGCCCAGCAACGACGTCCACATCGACACGCGCTGATCGAACAGCACCACCGAAGTGAACAGGCCGAGACGTTTCATCCCCAGGCCCAAGGCGCGGGAGTTCTGCCGCAGGTTGTTGCCGTACCAGCGGAACATCAGTTTGCGACTGGCCTTGATGAAGCTTTTTTCCGGCGGGTGTTCCACGGTGTGAATCGCGGCGTCCGGTACATAAAACGTGTCATAGCCCAGGCGCATCAAGCTGAACCAGCTCGACTTGTCATCACCGGTGAGGAACTTGAAGCGACCCAGGCGCCAGTGTTGCAGCGAGTCGCTTTCCACGTCGGCGATGAAGTCCGGGTTGGTCACCACGGTGGCGCGGAATACCGACATCCGCCCGGTCATGGTCAGCACGCGCTTGGACAGGGCCATCGAGCACATGTTGATGTGGCGCTGGGCGAAGCGCAGTTTGTGCCACTCGCTCATGATGTAGCCGCCGCGCACTTCGCAGAACTCGTTGGTGGTCAGGCCGCCGACATTGCCGAACAGCTGGAACCACGGCACGGTCTTGAGCACGACGCCTTCAGCGAGCACGGTGTCGCCATCGATCACTGCAACCACTGCGCGATCATCCGGCAGGTGGCGGGAGATGGCGCGGAAACCGTAGGCCAGGCCGTCGCGCTTGCCGGTGCCAGGAATGCGCACGAAGTCGAGCTTGACGCGAGCCGGTGGATTCATTTTGGCCCAAAGGCTTTTCACCAGCTTCTCATCGGACATTTCCACGATGGAGCAGACCATGGTGGTCGGCAGTCCGCAGTCGATCGCTTCGCGAATCACCGAGGCGTAGACCTGGGCGGTGGTCAGCGCGTCGATACGAAAACTGGTGACCATCAGAAACACATGGGACGGGTCTGCCGCTTTACCCAGCTTGCGCACTTTGCGCCGCAGGTGCGGGTAGACCACGTACAGAAACAGCATGCCGCGCAGAAAGTGCGTAGCACCCATCGAGTAGCGCCAGATACCGACGATACCGATCAGGAAGATGAAGTCCTTCGACTCGGAGTCGAACGTGGACGCAGGCAACGCCATGGCGATGCCCATCAATAAACTTAGGTAAAACAGCCAACCGGCGACCTGAAGTAGGCCGTGCTTTAGCCTGTGCATAATCTGCATCCGTCTCTATCTCGGGCGAGCCTGTGGGGTGGCCCGATGGGGTTAAGGCAGGCGAAAAAGCCGGGAGGGTTGCGGGCTTTGTGAGCCCCGCAAACCCTCCCGATGCCGCTTGTTACCAGCAGATGCCTTCAGTCCGGCCACTCACGCTGGTGGCTTGGGACATGAAACCAACCAGATCGATCACTTGCTTGCCGTGTGGAGCGTTCTGCGCCAGGGCGCGGAACTTCTCGTCACGGTTGCCGAGGATGATCACGTCGGACTTGTTGATCACGTCGTCGAAGTCAGCGTTGAGCAAGGACGAGACGTGAGGGATCTTCGACTCGATGTAATCCTTGTTCGCACCGTGGACACGGGCGTATTCGACGTTGGTGTCGTAGATGCTCAGGTCGTAGCCCTTGCCGATCAGCATTTCTGCCAGATCAACCAGTGGACTTTCGCGCAGGTCGTCAGTACCGGCCTTGAAGCTCAGACCCAGCAGGGCGACTTTGCGTTTGCCGTGGCTGGTGACGATGTCGAAGGCGTTCTGCACCTGGGACTCGTTACTGCGCATCAGCGAGTTCAGCAGCGGTGCTTCCACGTCCAGGGAACCGGCGCGGTAGGTCAGGGCGCGAACGTCCTTCGGCAGGCAGGAACCGCCGAACGCGAAACCAGGGCGCATGTAGTACTGGGACAGGTTCAGCGTCTTGTCCTGGCAGACCACTTCCATCACTTCGCGACCATCGACGCCGACGGCCTTGGCGATGTTGCCGATCTCGTTGGCGAAGGTCACCTTGGTGGCGTGCCACACGTTGCAGGTGTACTTGATCATCTCGGCCACTGCGATGTCCTTGCGGATGATCGGAGCGTCGAGTTCTTCGTACAGCGATTGCAGAACGTCGCCGGAAGCCTTGTCGAACTCGCCGATAACAGTCATAGGCGGCAGGTCGTAGTCGGCGATCGCGGTGCTTTCACGCAGGAACTCAGGGTTCACTGCAACGCCGAAGTCGACGCCGGCTTTCTTGCCGGAGCAGTCTTCGAGGATCGGGATCACTACGTTTGCCACAGTGCCTGGCAGTACGGTGCTGCGAACCACGATGGTGTGACGGGTGGTCTTGTCACGCAGGACAAAACCGATCTCGCGGCACACAGCTTCGATGTAGTTCAGTTCCAGATCGCCGTTCTTCTTGCTCGGCGTGCCGACGCAGATCATCGACAGGTCGGTGTCACGAATCGCCTCGGCGAAGTTGGTCGTGCCGCGCAGTTTGCCCGTCTCGATACCCTTCTGCAGAAGCTCGCCCAGACCCGGCTCAACGATCGGCGATTTACCGGCGTTGATCATATCGATTTTGTCCTTGGCAACATCGACGCCAACGACGTCATGGCCCCGTGCAGACAGGCAACCGGCACATACTGCGCCGACGTAACCTAAACCAAATATGCTGATGCGCATCGCAATTACCTCTGTGTTTATCAAGCCATCACATGGCCGGAGTTAATGGTGTTCAGCGGTTGTAGTGCACTCGGAAGTGCGCCTTAAAGGCGTCACGATGCCGCGTGCAGGCATATAAGTTCCGAGTGTCTAAATAAGTTCACTCAAAAGGTGCGCAACTAGGCTTTTATTGTTATGGCGTGCCCTGTTATGCAGCAGATCTTCCAGTCAGAAGACATTCGTGCAAAGGTCTTGCGCGCTCAATGCCAGGCCATAAGCCCGTAAATCAAGCGGTTGGGTGCTCAGGTGAGCACGTTTATAGGGGCGCTGCCTTGGCCTTGTAGGGGATACTTATGATGCTTATCTCCTATCCTTCATGTGTTGCCCAAATCAGGGATCAGTAAGCAGAAGTTAATGTGACAACTTTGCTATGTGAGTCTCTTCTCTGCGTAAGTTATCTCGTACAAGCTCAGGGAGAATGGTTACCGATGGTATGAACGACGCATCTGGACATAGTTCCAGTCCGCCCATCGCGAATTCTGAAATTTCTTGAAATATTGAAAAAGATGGCACTGCCTTCATATTGATAGCAACACCTGTTTCGCCCTTGATACATAAGGTTATTGTCGGGTTAGATGGTCATGTGCCACTACCGATAAAAAAATTAAGTGCCACTACTGAAAAAAATCAGCGATGTCGAGTGAAACTAAAGTTAGAAAATAGAGTGATTGATTATTGGCGTCAGCAAAGTGACGAATGGGGCGGGGAATTGTTGGACGATTGGACATGGCGCACGCCCCGTTAATGAGGTGTGCGCCAAGTGGATGTTTACTCGGGCGCGTGATCGCGCAGGAACACCAGATTGTCCGGTTTAGACTGTTCGGCGCTGTAGCGATAACCTTGTACATCGAACTGCTTGAGGGCTTGCGGGTCGTTGATGCGCTCTTCAATGACGAAGCGACTCATCATGCCGCGGGCCTTTTTCGCGTAGAAGCTGATGATCTTGTACTGGCCGTTCTTCAGATCCTTGAATTCCGTATTGATGATGCGCGCGTTCAAGGCGTTGCGTTTGACTGCCGAGAAGTACTCGTTGGAGGCCAGGTTCAGCAGCACATCATCGCCTTGATCGGCCAGGGCTTCGTTCAGCCATTCGCTGATCCGTGTGCCCCAGAAGGCATACAGGTCCTTGCCCCGGGCATTCGCCAGTTTGGTGCCCATCTCCAGTCGATACGGCTGCATCAGGTCCAGTGGGCGCAGCAGGCCGTACAGGCCGGATAACATGCGCAAGTGCTGCTGGGCGTAATCGAAATCGGCCTCGCTGAAGGTTTGAGCATTCAACCCGGTGTAGACGTCGCCCTTGAATGCCAGCAGTGCCTGTTTGGCGTTTTCCGGAGTGAACGCAGGCGTCCAGCTGCCGAAACGCGCGGCGTTGAGCCCGCCGATCTTGTCGGAGACGTGCATCAACTCGCTGATCTGCGCAGGGGCCAGCTCGCGCAATTGCAGGATCAGCTCCTGGGAATGGTCGAGGTATTGCGGCTGGGTGAAGCGTTGGGTCGCCGGCGGTGTTTCGTAATCGAGGGTCTTGGCGGGGGAAATCACCATCAGCATGAAGTCGTCTCCTTTAATCGTGGGGGCGATTCTAGGGGGTTGTCCGTGTTGACTCCAGCTATCAAGTCCATAGGTGATCGGCGGCGGAACGTGGTTTTTGCTAGGGGCGGCTTTTGTGGCGAGGGAGCTTGCTCCCGCTCGAGCGCGAAGCGGTCGCAAAAATGGTGCACTGGTTTTAGCTGAAGGAATGAGGTTGCAGGTTGGGGGCTGCTTCGCAGCCCAGCGGGAGCAAGCTCCCTCGCCACAGGGATTTAGGTGCTTCTGCGGGAGTTGGGGCTGGATCAGCTATAGTGCCGCGCGGGTTTTGTTATGGAGACATCCCATTGCGTATCGTTTTTCTATTCTCGGCCTGGCTGTTGAGCTTCGGTGCCATGGCGGCGCCGGGCGATGTGGCGACGCTTGATCGCAGCACCTGGCCTGAACAACTCAACAGCCCGACCCTGTTTGATGTGGCGTCTCGGGCCGAGATCCTCATGTTTTCTCGCGTCTTGTTGGCCAGCGAATCCCTGGATGAAGTGAGTCTGGCCCAGCGCCTGGGGTTGCGCACGGTCAATCTGGAATCGATCAACAACCTGCGCCAGCGCATGTGGCAGCGGCTGCTGACCAACTACAACTACGCCCAGCAGAGCTGCGATCAGGATGCCTCCTTCTGTTTCCTGGTCGAGGACATGGACACCCTGCGTCAGCAAGCCGCCAAGTTTCAGATCAGCGATGAGAGCTACTACATAAAGTGGGCCGAGCCGAGCCGACTGTTCCACGCCCAGTACCTGGACGAGCAATTGCGCAAGGCTGCGCTGTTTCCGCAAACCAGTAGCGAAGTCGATCGTTTTGGCGACTATGAGCGCAACGGCGATCAGATGCATGACCGGCTGTTTTTGCTGACCTTCGACAGTGCCGCCAATGCCACGCCGGATAACACCGCCTGGGCCACGGAATACCTGCGCAAGTCGAACATGACCGGCACGTTCTTCGTCCTCGGCAAGGACATCCAGGCCCGTCTGGCCGATCGTTCGGTAGCCAGCCTGCAAGCGACGTACTCCAAACAATGCATTGGCGCGCAAGGCTGGGAATTTCGCTCCCACAGTCACTGGCAGGACTGGCAGGACTCGGTGCGACGCAGCGTCGAACTGGTCAAAAGCAAACTGCCCGAGAACTACGTGCCATTGTTTCGGCCGCCCGATGGCCAGCGTCGGTCTGACGCTGAAGGATTCTTCGAATCCCAGGGTTTGCAGGTGGCGCTGTGGGATATCGATGCCCAGGATGGTGCCGGCAAGCTGAAAGCCAATCAGAGCGCGCAACGGGTGTTGAGCCTGATGTTGTTGTGGCGCCACGGGGTGATCAACTTCAACGTGAAGCAGGATGCGCTGAAAACGGCGATGCCCTGGCTCATCACGCAAACGGCGCAAAGCGGAATCGGCTGGGAAGACTGTCAGGACGCGTTTCGCTGAAAACGGTGAAAGGCCGTAAACATTGGGCGAAGGGTGATTTTGGGCGAGAATTCGATGCAGGCGGACTTCCGACTTTAACGGGGTGATGGCAATCCGCCTAGTGCTATTGGTCACTCTGAAAAATAAACTTCAAAAAAACGTCAAAGTACTTTTTTCTGTCACAGGTTTTGGAGTATTACGAAGACAGACCGCCGAAACCTGCAGACAGGTGGCGTCTTCCAAGACCCCCATTTGTGTGCAGTTCACTTGAGTCCTCGCAGGTGAATTCGGTGGCCACTTCGAGGCGCAGCACTGTCACGGTATTGCGTCGACTGGCTCCCACAAAGGTGACCGAGTATGGATGATCACGGACGTAGTTCTTCCTCCAACCAGCCAATCCTTTATGTACTCGATACCAACGTATTGATTCACGATCCAAACGCCCTGCTTAACTTCGAAGAACACCACGTCGCCATCCCGATGACCGTGCTTGAGGAGCTCGACAAGCTCAAGAGCGGGCATCACAGCGTGGCTGCGGAATGCCGTCAGGCGATTCGCCTGATCGACAAGACCCTGGGCGATGCCAGTCCTGAAGACGTCGAGCTCGGCGTTCCGATCCAGCGTGGTAAAAGCGGTCCCAAGGGCTTGCTGTCAATTCTGATGAGCAAGCGTGCGGAACCGAACCTCATTCTGCCCGAGCACCTGAACGACAACATCATCATCAACCAGTTGATCGACCTGCACGCGCGTGAACCAAAGCTGCCCGTGGTGCTGGTCACCAAAGACATCAACATGCGCCTCAAGGCCCGGGCTTGCGGGATCGCGGCCGAGGATTACAGCACCGACCAACTGGTCGACGACGTGTCGCTGCTGCCCAACGGTTATCACAACATGACCGGCTCCTTCTGGGACCGTGTGAGGAATGTCGACACCCGTCAGGACCATGGCCGCACCTGGCACCAGGTGCAGTTGATCGACAACCTGCCGGCGGTACACGTCAACGAGTTCATCATCGATGAACAGGGCTTTGTCGGCTGGATCAAGGAGATCGAGGAAGACAAGCTGCTGATTCTCGACCTGCATCAGGAACCCCTGTTGCACCAGGAAGCCTGGGGCCTGAAACCGCGTGACATCTATCAAAGCCTGGCGCTGTACGCCTTGCTCGACCCGGATATCCACCTGGTCAACCTGACCGGGGCAGCAGGTTCGGGTAAAACCATCCTCGCACTGGCGGCTGCGATCGAGCAGACCATGGTCAGCAAGCGCTATCGCCGGATCATCGCGACCCGTAGCGTGCAGGGCCTGGATCAGGAGATCGGTTTCCTGCCCGGCACCGAAGCAGAAAAAATGGAGCCTTGGCTGGGCGCCATCACCGACAACCTCGAAGCCTTGCACATGGATGACGAAAACACCCATGGCAGCGTCGATTACATCCTCAGCAAAGTGCCGTTGCAGTTCAAATCCCTCAACTACATTCGAGGCCGCAGCTTCCAGCAGAGTCTGATCCTGATCGATGAATGCCAGAACCTCACGCCGCACCAGATGAAAACCATCATCACCCGTGCCGGCGCCGGTTCCAAAGTAGTGTGCCTGGGCAACCTGGCGCAGATCGACACCCCTTACCTGTCCGCGACCAGTTCCGGGCTGACGTACCTGACAGAACGCTTCAAGGATTTCCCCAACGGTGTGCACATCACCCTGCAAGGGGTGCCACGTTCGATTCTGGCCGAATACGCCGAATCGCATTTGTAACCTTCACCAAAACCGGGCGACCTCACAGGCCGCCCGGTTTTTTTATGCCTGACACATAACCCCTGTGGGAGCGAGCTTGGTCCGGGCGGCGTTCCGACGATAGAGGTCTGACATTCAGTATTGATGTTGACTGATACACCGTCATCGTCGGAACGCCGCCCGGACCAAGCTCGCTCCCACAGGGTTTAGTGGTGATCCGATAATCAAACGTGCGGAATTTTGACCCACAGGTTTACAATCGGTGCTCCTGATCAGGAGTATCCCTGTGCTGACTCATCTCGATTCCCAAGGTCGCGCCAATATGGTCGACGTCACTGAAAAAGCCGTGACGTTCCGTGAAGCAACGGCCCAAGCGCTGGTGCGCATGCTGCCCGAAACCCTGCAGATGATCGTCAGCGGCGGTCACCCCAAGGGTGATGTGTTCGCCGTGGCGCGTATCGCCGGCATTCAGGCCGCGAAGAAAACCAGCGATCTGATCCCTCTGTGCCACCCGCTGCTGCTCACCGGCGTCAAGGTCGAGCTCAGTGCCGAAGGCGACGACACCGTGCGCATCGTGGCGCGCTGCAAGTTGTCCGGACAAACCGGCGTGGAGATGGAAGCCCTGACCGCCGCCAGCGTCGCGGCGCTGACCATCTACGACATGTGCAAAGCCGTGGATCGCGGCATGACTATTGAAAGCGTGCGGCTGCTGGAGAAACTCGGCGGCAAGAGCGGCCATTTTCAGGCGGATCAACCATGAACGTCACCGTGAAGTTTTTTGCCCGTTACCGTGAAGCGCTCGGCGTGGATTCGGTGAAGGTTGAAGGCAGCTTTGCCACCGTCGACGATGTGCGAGCGCTGCTGGCCCAGCGAGAGGGTGCCGAAGTGTTGAGCGAGCAGAACCTGATGTGTGCTCGCAACGAAGACCTGTGCCAGCTCGATGAGCCGGTGAGCGATGGCGATGAAGTGGCCTTTTTCCCGACCGTGACCGGAGGCTGAGCCATGGCGATTCGCGTGCAATCCACGGCGTTTGATCCGGGTGCTGAAGTCAACGCCATGCATGCCGCCAATGTGGGCGTGGGGGCGGTGGTGAGTTTTGTCGGCTATGTTCGCGACTTCAATGACGGACTCGACGTCGCCGGGATGTTCCTTGAGCACTACCCGGGCATGACCGAAAAAGCCCTCGCCAAGATCGCCACAGAGGCCGAGCAACGCTGGCCGCTGCTCAAACTTGAAGTGCTGCATCGCATCGGCGCCCTGGAACCGGGGGAGCCGATCGTCTTCGTCGGCGCTGCCAGCGCCCACCGCCAAGCGGCGTTCGATGCCTGCGCCTTTGTCATGGACTACCTGAAAACCCGCGCACCGTTCTGGAAGAAAGAAAGCACCCCTGACGGGGCGCGTTGGGTTGAAGGGCGCGACAGTGATCATGCGGCGGCGGATCGCTGGAAGCAGTAAGTAGCCGATAAAGATCGTTCCCATGCTCCTGCGTGGGAGCGATCAATTCCCCCTGAATTCCCCTCCCGACCATCGGCTGGCAGAACTGCTGGCGTCCTGATTGACGATCAATACATAAAAGTCCAGTATGGATTTATAAGTACAAAAAAGCGCTTCCCCGTTTCTGCTCTTTCTTCTGTCTTGCCAAACCAACAACAACCCGCGAGAGAACGAACATGAAGAGATTCCCCCTCATCACCGGTCTGGCCCTGAGCCTGTTGGCGTGCAGCAGCCTGTTCGCCGCCGATAAAACCCTGCGTGTCGGCATCGAAGCAGCTTATCCACCGTTCGCGTCCAAAACCGATAAAGGTGAGATTGTCGGGTTCGACTACGACATCGGCAATGCCCTGTGCGCGCAGATGAAGGTCAAGTGCGTCTGGGTCGAAGGTGAGTTCGACGGTCTGATTCCTTCGCTTAAAGTGAAGAAAATCGACATGGCGCTGTCGTCCATGACCATCAACGAAGACCGCAAGAAGTCGGTGGATTTCACCCACAAGTACTACTTCACTTCATCGCGTCTGGTGATGAAGGAAGGCGCAGTCGTGGATGACCAATACGCCAGCCTCAAGGGCAAGACGGTCGGTGTGCAGCGTGCAACCACCACCGACCGTTATGCCACTGAGGTTTTTGAACCGAAGGGTATCAACGTCAAGCGTTACGGCAACAACGAAGAGATCTACATGGACCTGGCTGCCGGTCGCCTCGATGCCATTTTTGCCGACACCATCCCGCTGAATGACTTCCTGATGATGCCTCGTGGCAAGGGTTATGCCTTTGTCGGGCCGGAGCTCAAGGATCCGAAATACGTGGGCGAGGGCGCCGGGATTGCGGTGCGCAAGGGCAACACCGAGTTGGTCTCCGAGCTGAACACGGCCATCGACGGCATTCGCGCCAGTGGCGAGTACCAGAAGATTTCAGAGAAGTACTTCAAGTCTGATATCTACGGCGACTGATCAAGCACGCTTCCCCCTGTAGGAGCGAGCCTGCTCGCGATGGACGTCAACGATAACGCGGGCTGTCTGAATGAACGCGTTGTTCAGGCGTTTTTCGCGAGCAGGCTCGCTCCTACAATGAATTAGCGTTAAGCATTAGTTCGCCTGCTCCAGATGGCTTGAGATTTAATCCCTTCTTAACCGGCTTGTCGTCTATTCCCCGATACCCCGCTGTGCGCGCCGGACTCTCAAAGGTCAGGGCCAGCGTGTAGACTTCCGGGCAATCGATATTTAGAAGGGAAACGCAATGAGCGAGGAAACGATGCGGTTGGGCCGTGAACGGCGCTATCTGGTGTTGCTGGGCATCATTTGCCTGGCGCTGATCGGTGGCGCGCTGTACATGCAAATTGTTCTGGGCGAGGCGCCATGCCCGCTGTGCATCCTGCAACGTTATGCGTTGCTGCTGATCGCGCTCTTCGCGTTCATCGGCGCGGCCATGCGCACCCGTCGCAGCATCACCGTATTTGAAACCCTGGTGGTGATCTGCGCCCTGGCAGGCGTCGGAGTGGCCGGGCATCACGTCTATACCCAGTTCTATCCGGCGGTCAGTTGCGGTATCGATGTACTGCAACCGATTGTCGACGGTTTGCCACTGGCGAAGATCTTCCCGCTGGGCTTCCAGGTCGACGGCTTCTGCTCCACGCCGTACCCGCCGATCCTCGGTCTGTCGCTTGCACAGTGGGCGCTGCTAGCCTTTGTGCTGATCGTGGTGCTGGTGCCGCTGCTCACTTCGCGTAACCGCAAAGCACTGCGCTGAAGTCATCCGCCGCCATCGCTGCCACACAAAAAAACGCCCCGGCCCTCGTTGAGGGGGCCGGGGCGTTTTGCATTTCAGGACACAGGTAAAATGACCTTGATGCGCGATAAGTCTGGGTGTGGCACGTGTGCGACATGTTGTCACAGCGGGAGTGTCGCAAGGCATTTCAGGGTGCCGGATTGGTACATGACTACGCAACAAAATTGGCCTGTTTTAGCGTCTGGTAACTTCAGCCCGAATAATCCGGAACAGGCAGTTTTAACAGGCCCTGGCGAATCGGCGAAGCCCTTGTCACATGGGGGCCTTGGCAGGATCGAAGGAGGGCGCAGAGCCTTCGATACTGTCTGAACTACCTGAGGTAGACCTACAATTTTTGGTGTTTTTGTTGAGAATGAATTTCGATACCATGGCGCACTTTTGCAAATACCGTTAATGATTGTTGCTGGAATGGATAAAAATTATTTCGGGATGAGACATGGTTTATAAAACGTTACATATCTACAATCGCCCGCACTGAATTCCCGGCACTGCTCATCCCTGAGCAGGAATAGGGCGTCGAGAGGCCAATTGGCTTCATGCGACTCCCAGGTGTCGGTGCCTTCCAACTATCCGCACCAAATGGAATTGGTCTGTAACAAGGCCTTTGACCACGAATTCGAATAAGAACTCAACGCTGGCCCAGGATTTGTCGAACAGCGTCTGACGCGCGACGGGCAGCCACTTATTCAATCCAAGAAAAATGCCAACCCTTGGCAGGGTGAAGTGTTGGCGATCAAAACCCAACTGCATTGCGCAAGCTGCTTTAGAGGTCGTGAGATGAGTAAAAACAGGTACCCCAGACTACTAGGCTTATTGCCGCTGATCGGCACGTTGTTGCTGTCAGGCTGCAACATGACCTTGCTCGATCCCAAGGGCCAGGTCGGCCTGGACGAGCGAAACCTGATCATCACCGCAACGCTGCTGATGCTGTTGGTCGTGGTTCCGGTCATCGTCATGACCTTCCTGTTCGCCTGGAAATACCGCGCGTCCAACACCGACGCCGTCTACACGCCGAAATGGTCGCACTCCACCAAGATTGAAATCGCGGTGTGGGCTGTTCCAGTGCTGATCATCATTGCCCTGGGTTATGTCACCTACAAGTCGACCCACGCGCTGGATCCTTACAAGCCGCTGGAGTCCGACGTCAAGCCGATCACCATTGAAGTCGTCGCGCTGGACTGGAAATGGATGTTCATCTATCCAGAGCAAGGCATCGCCACCGTCAACAAGATCGTGTTCCCGGCGCACACGCCGATCAACTTCAAGGTAACTTCGGACTCCGTGATGAACTCGTTCTTCATCCCGGCGCTGGGCGGCCAGATCTACGCGATGGCCGGCATGCAGACCAAACTGCACCTGATCGCCAACCAGAACGCTGAAATGGACGGTATCTCCGCCAACTACAGCGGCGCTGGTTTCACCGGCATGAAATTCAAAGCTATCGCCACCTCTCAGGAAGATTTCGACGCCTGGGTCAGCGAAGTCAAAAAGGCACCTAAACAGCTTGAAAAAGCTGAATACGAAGCCCTTTCCAAGCCAAGCCAGAACAACCCAGTCGAGCTCTACTCCTCGGTCACGCCAAACCTGTTCCAGATCATCGTCGACAAGTACGAAGGTATGAATCCGGGCAAGCCGATGCACCACGAGAAGAAAGAGCACGAAATGGCCGCCATGGAAGGGATGGACATGAGTTCGCATTCAGCTGCCGGGGCAGAGGAGTAAACGATGTTTGGTAAATTAAGTTGGGAAGCGGTCCCGTTCCACGAACCGATCGTGATGATAACCATCGCCATGATCGCGCTCGGTGGTCTGGCGCTGTTCGCTGCAATCACCTATTTCAAGAAGTGGACCTACCTGTGGTCCGAGTGGCTGACCTCGGTCGACCACAAGAAAATCGGCGTGATGTACATCATCGTTGCCATGGTCATGCTGCTGCGCGGTTTTGCCGACGCCATCATGATGCGTACCCAGTTGGCCATGGCCACCGAGGGTTCGCCTGGCTACCTGCCGCCTGAACACTATGACCAGATCTTCACCGCTCACGGTGTGATCATGATCATCTTCATGGCGATGCCATTCTTCACCGGCCTGATGAACCTTGCAGTGCCGCTGCAGATCGGCGCGCGTGACGTTGCCTTCCCGTTCCTGAACTCCCTGAGCTTCTGGCTGCTGGTGTCGGGTGTGGTGCTGATCAACCTGTCCCTGGGCGTCGGCGAATTCGCCAAGACCGGTTGGGTTGCCTATCCGCCGCTGTCGGGCCTGCAATACAGCCCGGGCGTGGGGATGGATTACTACATCTGGGCGCTACAGCTATCCGGGTTAGGTACGACGCTGACGGGGGTCAACTTCCTGGCTACCGTGCTGAAAATGCGTACCCCGGGCATGAAGCTGATGGACATGCCGATCTTCACCTGGACCTGCACCTGGGCCAACGTCCTGATCGTGGCCTCGTTCCCGATCCTGACCGCTACCCTGGCACTGCTGACGCTTGACCGTTACATGGATTTCCACATTTTCACCAATGAACTTGGTGGCAATCCGATGATGTACGTCAACCTGTTCTGGGCCTGGGGTCACCCCGAGGTTTACATCCTGATTCTGCCGGCGTTCGGGATCTTCTCCGAAGTCATCTCGACCTTCACTGGCAAGCGTCTGTTCGGCCACCACTCGATGGTCTACGCATCGGGCGCGATCTCGATCCTGGGCTTCATGGTCTGGCTGCACCACTTCTTCACCATGGGTTCGGGTGCCAGCGTCAACGCCTTCTTCGGTCTGGCGACGATGCTGATTTCGATCCCGACGGGGGTGAAGCTATTCAACTGGCTGTTCACCATTTATCAAGGGCGTCTGCGTTTCACCAGCCAGGTTCTGTGGACCCTGGGCTTCATGGTGACCTTCGCCATCGGCGGCATGACCGGCGTACTGCTGGCCATCCCGGGTGCGGACTTCGTCCTGCACAACAGCCTGTTCGTGATCGCTCACTTCCACAACGTGATCATCGGCGGCGCGGTATTCGGCTACATCGCAGGCTTCGGCTTCTACTTCCCTAAAGCGTTCGGCTTCAAGCTGCACGAAGGTTGGGGCAAGGCAGCGTTCTGGTTCTGGATCTCGGGCTTCTTCGTCGCGTTCATGCCGCTCTATGCACTGGGCTTCATGGGCATGACCCGTCGCCTGAACGCCACCACCAACCCTGAGTGGGTGCCGTACCTGTACGTCGCCATGTTCGGTGCGGTGATGATCGCGGTCGGTATCGCCTGCCAGCTGATCCAGCTGTACGTCAGCGTGCGTGATCGCAACAAGCCAGAAAACATGTGCGACCACGGTGACCCGTGGAATGCCCACACGCTGGAATGGTCGACCTCGTCGCCACCACCGTTCTACAACTTTGCCGTGCTGCCAAAAGCGGACACCATCGATCCGTTCACCGAAGCCAAGGAAAACGGTACCGCGTACAAGGCTCCGGCCCGTTACGAACCGATCCACATGCCAAACAACACCGCGACCGGTGTGGTCATGGGCGCTCTGTTGACCGTGTTCGGTTTCGCGATGATCTGGCACATCTGGTGGTTGGCCATCGTTGGCCTGGTTGGCACCGTGGGCTACTTCGTGATCCACGCTGCACGTGATGATCAAGGCTACATGGTGCCGGTCGACGTGATCGAGCGCATCGAAGCCGAGCAGCACAAGCGTCTGGTAGCGGCCGGGAAAGTTCCAGCCACCGCCACCCGTGTTGAAACCTCGTTGGAACAGGCTTAAACCATGTCGAACTTAGTGACCACTGCTGGACACGCCCATGGCACGGACCATGGGCACGACGACCATCACCACGACTCGGGCGAGATGACCGTATTCGGTTTCTGGCTCTACCTGATGACCGACTGCATTCTGTTTGCATCGATCTTCGCAGCGTACGCGGTACTGGTTAACAACGTAGCAGGTGGCCCGTCGGGCCACGACATCTTCGAACTGCCGTACGTACTGGGCGAAACCGCTCTGCTGCTGTTCAGTTCGATCACCTACGGCTTCGCCATGCTGGCGTTGTTCAAGGGCAAGAAGAACCAGGTCCTGGGCTGGCTGGGCATGACCTTCCTGTTCGGTGCCGGCTTCATCGGCATGGAGATCAACGAGTTCCACATGCTGATCTCCGAGGGCTTCGGTCCTAGCCGCAGCGGCTTCCTGTCCGGGTTCTTCACCCTGGTCGGCACCCACGGTCTGCACGTGACCAGCGGTCTGATCTGGATGGCGATCATGATGTACCAGGTGCAGAAAAACGGCCTGACGGCGACCAACAAGACCCGTCTGAGCTGCCTGAGCCTGTTCTGGCACTTCCTGGACGTGGTGTGGATCTGCGTATTCACCGTTGTTTATCTGATGGGGACTATGTAAATGGCTAACGCTCATTCCCACGATAGCCACGACGCCAGCCACGGCAGCGTCAAGTCTTACGCTATCGGTTTCATTCTGTCGGTGATCCTGACGGTCATTCCTTTCGGCCTGGTGATGTACCCATCGCTGCCGAAAGCCCTGACCCTGTGGATCGTACTGGCCTTCGCAGTCATCCAGGTGCTGGTGCACCTGGTGTACTTCCTCCACCTGGACCGCTCCGCTGCCCAGCGTAACAACGTGATCGCGTTTGTCTTCGCTGCACTGGTCATCGTCCTGTTGGTAGGCCTGTCGCTGTGGATCATGTTCAGCATCCACTCCAACATGATGGCGCACTGAGGAAAGTCCGGATGTCCTTTAAGCACTTTATCCAAATCACCAAACCGGGGATCATTTTCGGTAACGTGCTTTCTGTGGCAGGCGGATTTTTCCTGGCCTCGAAAGGGCATGTCGATCTGGCCATTTTCCTGGCCGCCATGATCGGCACGTCGCTGGTGGTGGCTTCCGGTTGCGTGTTCAACAACTGCATCGACCGCGACATCGACCTGAAGATGGAACGCACCAAAAACCGGGCGCTGGTCCAGGGCTTGATCTCCCTGAAACTGGCCCTGGCGTTTGCGACCGTCCTTGGTGTTTTCGGCGTTGCACTGTTGTACAAAGTGGCCAACCCGTTGGCCGCTTTGTTCGCGGTGATCGGTTTTGTCATCTACGTCGGCTTCTACAGCCTGTACCTCAAGCGCAAGTCGGTTCACGGCACGCTGGTGGGCAGTCTGTCGGGCGCCATGCCGCCGGTGATTGGCTACGTCGCTGTGACGAACAGCTTCGACATGGCCGCACTGACGTTGCTGGTGATGTTCAGCCTGTGGCAGATGCCGCATTCCTACGCCATCGCGATCTTTCGCTTCAACGATTACCTGGCTGCATCGATTCCGGTGTTGCCGGTGAAGCGCGGTATTGAAGTGGCGAAGAAGCACATCCTGCTCTACATCCTGGCGTTCCTCGTGGCGACCTTGATGCTGACCTTCAGCGGCTACGCCGGCATGAGCTACCTCGCCGTCGCCGCGGCCATGGGCATGTACTGGTTGTACATGGCCTGGACCGGTTACAAGGCAGTGGATGACACGGTCTGGGCACGCAAGCTGTTCGTGTTCTCGATCTTCACCATTACCGCGTTGAGTGTGATGATGTCGCTGGACTTTAAAGTGCCGAGTGAGCTGTTGCTGACGTACGCGCCTTAAGATCCGGATGCTGCACAAAAAGCCCCGCCTTCGAGAGAAGAGCGGGGCTTTTTATTGGGTGTGCTCTGGTGGACCGAGTTGCCCCATTCGCGAGCAAGCCCGCTCCCACAGGGACGGTGTCGGGTAGTTATTTACTTTGTGTGTCTAGCAACCGAAAGAACCGTTCCCGCACCTGGCTGTTATCGCTGTGCGCCACGTTGAAACGCAGGAAGTGGCTGGCGCTCGGCGCTTTGCTGAGCAGGGTGCCGGGCGCCAGTACAAGGTCGATTTCCAGGCCTTTCCTGGCCAGTGTTTCGGCATCCAGCCCTTCGGGCAGACGCGTCCAGATAAACAACCCTTCCCCCGGCAGCGAAGACACCGAGCAACCTGCCTCCTCCAGCCAACTCGTCACCCGACTGCTCGACTCGTAAAGCCGATCCACCGTGCGCCGGGTATGTTTGGCATAGCTGCCATCACTGAGCATCGTGCAGATAATCTGCTCCGCCAGTTCCGAGGTCATGCCACCGGCGGCCATTTTGAGCGCAACCAGCCGCGCAGCCAGTTGCGGTGACAGTACCGCGTAGCTGACACGGCTGTTAGCCGTCAGGGTCTTGGAGAAACCGGACACGTAGCTGACATTGTCCAGCCCGCCCGCTGCCAGACGCGGCGTGCTTCGTTGCTGCAAGTCGCAATACAAGTCGTCTTCGACGATGTGAAAACCATAGCGGTGACTCAACTCCAGCAAGCGATAAACCTGCGCCGGGGTGAATGAATGCCCGGTCGGGTTGTGCAAGGTATTGTTGGTCATGTAGAGCACGGGACGATGGGCAATCAGCAGTCGCTCGAAGGCCTCAAGGTCCATGCCGTCACTCCCGCGAGGGATGGTGATGACCCTGACACCATGCAACGCCAGATTGGTGTGCATGGTGAAGTAACACGGATCGTCGAGCAGCACGGTGTCGCCGGGTTTGACCAGCAGGCGCATCAGCATGTCGATGGCCTGCACGGTGTTGGCCGTGGTGATGATCTGGGCCACCGGCACTTCGATGCCCAAGGCCGCCAGCTTGACTTGCAACGCCTCGCGCAGCGGCAGATAACCGCTGGCGACGCCGTATTCGCCCATGCGCAGGGAGGTTGCGCGCAACGTGCCGCGCACGGCTTTCAGCAACTCTTCAGCCGGCAGCCACGAGGACGGCAGGAAACCGGCCCCAGGGCGCAGCGCGCCATTGTCCAGCAGTACCGCGCGGCGGACCACGCTGAGGGTGTCTTGAGGTTGCAGGTCCGGGCCGGCATCGGTCTTGATCGAGGTGCTGGAACGGTGCACGTAATGCCCCGAGCCCTGGCGTGAAACCACCAAACCCTTGGCCCGTAAGCGGTCCAGCGCATCCACCACCGTGGATTTGCCCACGTTCATCAACTCGGAGAGTTCGCGAATCGGCGGCAGCCGGGAGCCGTGAGGCAGGCCTCCGTGGCTGATGGCCTCCGATAACTGATCGACGATCTGCTGAACCAGCGGTACACCCTGCTGGAACTCGATGGCGGCGATCACTGCACGCTGAACCTGCATTTTACTGGTCTCTCCGGCAGTAAAGTTCGTTGGATTCTATACGAACTTGCTCTGATGAAAACAAACGTCTCTCTCTACCATCACCTTACAGACTTTCTTGATTGTCAGCGCCTGTGGCCTTGGCAATCGCTTGGTTCCAGAGGTGTTGCATGAGTGTAGAAACAACGGTCGCCATCGCCAAACCGGTGATTAACATTCGCCTGTTCACAATCCGAATCATCACGGCCGTGTCGCTGTTTGCCGTGCTGGGCAAGGCCAACGTCTGGCTCGACACCGCCACCAACAGCATCCTCGCCCTCGGTTATCGGGCCTTGCTGTTGCTGTTGCCGTTGACCTTGTTGGTGTTGGGCCGGCGTTCGCTGAGTGTCACGTTGCTCTGCGCCGCCCTCGGATTGGTCCTGCTCGCGGTCACCAGCAACCAGGGCATGGTGATGTTCGCCGCCGCGTTGTTTGCCTACGGCATCGCCATTGCCGGTTACCTGATCAAGAGCGAAGCCGCTCAGACCAAAGAGGGCGCGGCCTACAACCGCGTCGCCATGAACATGGGCAGCCTGCTGGCGGGGTTGATCCTGCTCTCGCCCCTGTTGACCCCAAGCATGTTTTTCCTCGGCGCCGCCGCTTTCGTACTGCTCTGTTTGCCCATCGCCATGGGCGCAACGTTCACCACTCAACCGGTCGTTGCCCACCCGGTGACCCAGGACGGCAGCGGCTGGCGCAACAAACTGCCGTGGGTGATCGCCGGCATCATCATGGGGATCAAACTGTTCGGCGTGTTCTCGATCCTGCCGCAAGCCATCCTGCTCGAAACCGGTGAATTACCGGCCTGGTATGGCCTGATGCTGATCCTCAACAGCGCGGTGGTGGTGTTCGCTCAGGTGCCGATGATGAAACTGATCGAACGCACCGGGCGCTTCAAGGTGGTCGCGGTGATCGGGATCATCGTCGGCGGTTTTGCGGTGCTTTCGTCTCCGGCCGCTTTTCACGTCGAAACCCTCGCCGGCGCGTTGATCTGGGTGGCGCTGCTGTCCCTCGCCGAATGTGCGTTCAGCTACCTCGATTACTTCTCCGTCAAACAAAACAACATGTTCGTCAAGGAAGTCTCCCTCGGCGTTGGCGCCGGGCTGACGGTACTGATCATGCGGGTCGTGCCGCCGCCGTACAACGCACTGGTGCTGGCCGCCATTGGCGCGGGCGGGATCCTGGCCTGGTACTACCTCAACCGTAAATCCAATGCGTCGTTGCACGACTGACTCAGCGCGGTTGCGCTATTCACTTCACAGGTCGGAGGCTTCATGAATACGACATCATGCGTAGTCGTGGTCGGGTACAACGGCAATCGGGTTCACGACATCCAGAAACTGCGCGAGCTCTGCAAAACGCTCTATAACGCCCGGCTCATCCTGCTGGTCGACAAGATTCAGCCCGATGACGAGCAGGTGGCCGATCACGTCTGCAGCACTTCACTGGCGCCTGAAGCGGTAGCGGCCTCCCTCGAACTGGTGGTGGGGTGTTTGAACGCCGATCGCTGGAAACTGATCGGAGTTCTGCCTTTTTCCGACCGTGGCGTGTTGCTCGGCGCCGCGCTGGCTTCCCATTTCGGCCTGCCCGGCATCACCCCGGGCGAGGCACGGGCGGGGCTGGACAAGCAGATCTTTCGCAAGCTGGAAGCGGCTGCCAGCACTGCACCGGAGCATTACCGGCCGGTGTTTTCCGCACGCATCGAGAGCCTGCCGGAACTGCGCCAGCGGGTCATCGAACTGGGCGGCAAGGCATTTATCAAACCGGCGTGTGAAGGGGCGAGCAGAGGGTGTCGGGTCATCCATCATCCGTCCGAATGCGACGAGGCCTGGCACGCACTCAAGCCGTATCGCGAAGGCGGCATCGTGCTCGAAGAACTGATCCAGAACGCCCGGGAATACAGCTGGGATTACGTGGCAGGCAGCACTTGGGTTACCGAAAAAACCACCACTGAAGGCGCCTATCGCGCGGAAATCCAGCAAGTGGTGCCTGCGCCGTTGACGGCCGACGTGCAGGCTCGATTGGCGGCTGCGGGACATCACATGTCCGGGCTGGTCTCGCTGGATAACGGCGCCTACCACAACGAAGTTTTCCTGCGCACCGATGGCCTGACCTCGGCAGTGGAAACCAACATGCGCCCCGGCGGCATGCACATCTGGGACCTGGCCCGTCTGGCGTTCGTGGATTTCGATCCTTGGGAACGCTGGGTCAGATGGGCGGTGGAAGGCAAGACCGAACACCACGATCCCGTCGCCCGAGGTTATTGCGGCATCCGTCTGCTCAGGGCACCGGCCGGCGGTCTTTTACGCGCCACGCCAGACATCGAATCGCTGGCCCGGAAACTGAACATCGAACTGGTGGAAGCGGTGTATGCCAAGCGCGTCGGTGATTCGGTCACGGCATTGGTGAAAGACAACACCTCATTCATCGGCCACATCGTGTTGTTCAGCAAGGACTACGGACAACTCAGCGACAACCTGTTGCGGCTGGCAGAGGCGATCGAGTCACGCGTTGAAGTCACGTGCCTGGCACCGGCGACGAGGGCTTCTTGTGGTTGAGCCGGTGGGGCCTGCGTTTTTTTGCATTATTGATTCAGAGGGTTTGGTAAATGATTGAGCAAAAGAGCTGTGATGAGCGTTTCATCGACCTGGCAAAAGAGCTCGGCTATGACATCTACGGCGAGAACACCGCCGGCGGGCATTATGCCCCGCTGGTTCGGCATCACGATGAGCTGTACATCAGTGGCCTGGTGCCGCGCATGAACGGCAAAATCCAGTACCCCGGCAGAGTCGGCCTGGAATTGAGCATGGCGGATGCTCAAACGGCAGCCAGCATCAGCGCGATGCGCGGGCTGGCGCTGATCGTTGATGCCATTGGTTCGCTGGATAAAATAAAGTCGCTGATACGGGTAACGGTCTATGTGAAATCCACGGCAGACTTTGTTGATCTCAGCGAAGTGGCCAACGGCGCGTCGGATGTATTCAGTCATGTGTTGGGGGACGCCGGTAAACATACTCGAACGACCGTGGGTGTTTATCAATTACCGAAAAATGCCGCGATAGAAGTCGACATGATTGCAGCGCTGAAACCGTCAGCGTTATAAGTGTTAGTTGTTCGGCTTTACAGCACTGAATGGTTGGCCTAAGGTTCGGTCATTAAAGTCGACAACATAAGTTGGAACTCGCGATGAATAACGTTCAAGGTGCGTTTTTTTCATATAAGGATTTTCGTCAGAGTTTGCACCAGCCTCCGGTCAGTGCACAGGTGTGGAAGAGGGGTGAACTGACCGACATGCGTCAGAGCCTCGAGGCCAGCGAAGTCGATATTGTCGCGCTGGCTCACGACAACAGCATCGAAGGTTGCAAGTTGACGCCAGGGATGGCGGTGTCCATGCAATGGTTGAAACCGGGCGCGGTGTTGAACGGGCATGCTCATTCGTGGTGGCACCTTTTTATCATTCAGTCCGGGCGCGGCGCGTTGACCTTGGGCGATGCCGACGAAGTGAACGTCAGCATGGGCGATGTGCTGCTGGTGCCGGCATGGACCCGGCACGGCTTCGTCAACACCAGCGACGACGAGCCGCTGGCGATGCTCAACATGAGTAACATGCCGCAGATGGCGTCGCTTTCCAGTCTGGGCGATCGCCAGGCCTGATCACTGTCCAACCGTCATTTTCCCTTCGTTGTACACCAGGGAGTCAGCGTTCGCTGACTCCCTTTTTCTTTTCTGCGACCCTGAAAAATCCTCCGGGCGACCTGCGTTTTTGAACTTTCTGTATCGATAGAAACAGATAATTTCTGTATCTGTTCAGCGCTTGAGCAACTAACTACGATCACTTCCAAGGCAACGGATTAATGTGGTTAATGCAAGGGAGCGTTCTATGGAAAGTGCAAAGCTTAAACTGTATGTTGGTGCGGATTTTGTCAGTGCCTTTGCGATGTCGGCGTTTGTTGCATTGAAGGAAAAGCAACTTCCGTTTGAACTGGTCACGCTGGATTTGAAGTCGCGAGAAAACTACCAGGCGACTTACCGTAATCTTTCGCTGACCTGCAGGATTCCCACGCTGGTTCACCAGGATTTCGCATTGTCGGAATCTTCGGCCATTACCGAATACCTGGAAGAAATAGCGCCGGGGCATAACAAACTATTACCGCAGGACATCAAACAGCGCGCCCGCGCCCGTCAACTCCAGGCCTGGTTGCGCAGTGATTTGTTGGTCATTCGCAAAGAACGCCCGGCAGACCTTATTTATTTCGGCAAAAAAGATACCCCGCTGTCCGACGATGCCCTGGCCGCCGTCGACCGCTTGTTCTTTGTCGCCGATCGATTGCTGGAGGGAGGCGCCGAGCATCTGTTCGGTGACTGGAGCATTGCCGACACCGACCTGGCAATCATGCTCAACCGACTGGTCGCCAATGGTGATCAGGTTCCTTCCCGACTCGCCGCGTATGTCCGCCGCCAGTGGGATCGCGACAGTGTTCGGGCATGGATGGACATAGAGCGCGCCGCGCCGGCCATCCAGTAAGAACTGCCAGCTAATCACCAGGAGCGCTGCCATGCAGGGAATGTCGGAGCAGGAACGCTACAAGCCCTATAACTCACGCACCATTCGAGACACACCGTACTGGCAGAAACTGACGCCAGCGTTGCAGGAAGCCATGACCGTCGTGGCCCGGGTCATGCCGTTTCGCACCAATGAATATGTACTGGGCACGTTGATCGACTGGAACAACATCCCGGACGATCCGATTTTCCGCATGACCTTTCCCCACAAGGACATGCTGCTGCCGGACGAGTACGCGTCGCTCAAGCAACTGATCGAACGGGATGACGCCGTCGCCATCAAGCGGCGGATCGAGGCGATCTGGTTGCGCATGAACCCGCATCCGGCCGGGCAACTGACCCACAACGGCGCGACCCTAGACGGAAAAGTCCTACCGGGTATTCAGCACAAGTACCGCGAAACCGTGCTGTTTTTCCCCGGCGCCGGTCAGACCTGCCACGCCTACTGCACGTTCTGTTTCCGCTGGGCGCAGTTCATCGGCGAAGAAGAACTCAAATTCAATGCGCGCGAATCCCAGGAGCTGGTGAGTTACCTGCGGGTGCACACCGAAGTCACCGATGTGCTGATCACCGGAGGCGATCCGATGATCATGAACACCCGTTCGCTGGCCGGGTACATCGAGCCGTTACTGGATTTGCCCCACCTGAAAAACATCCGCATCGGCACCAAATCCGTGGCGTATTGGCCGCAACGGTTTGTCAGCGACAAGGACGCGCCCGAGCTGCTGGAGCTGTTTAAGCGGATCGTCGCGGCGGGGAAAAATCTCTCGATCATGGGGCACTACAACCACCCGGTGGAGATCCGTCAGGACATCGCCCGCCAGGCCATCGAACGCATTCGTTCCAGCGGCGCGACGTTGCGCATGCAGGCGCCGGTGATTCGGCACATCAACGAGAACCCTGCTGATTGGGCCGCGCTCTGGACCGAAGGCGTGCGGCTCGGCGCCGTGCCTTATTACATGTTTGTCGAGCGCGATACCGGCCCCAGCCATTACTTCGCGATGCCGCTGGCCCGGGCATTCGAGATCTTTCAGGCGGCGTATCGCACGGTGTCCGGATTGGCGCGCACGGTTCGCGGTCCGTCCATGAGCACCTTCTACGGCAAGGTGTTGATCAACGGCATCGAAACCGTGGCCGGGGAAAAAGTCTTCGTGCTGCAGTTCCTCCAGGCGCGCGATCCGCAATGGGTGTTGCGCACGTTCTATGCGCGCTTCGATCCGCAAGCGACCTGGTTCGATGAGTTGCGGCCGGCGTTCGGCGAGCGCTTGTTCTTCTTTCAGCCCGAGCCTGATCTTGTGGTTGCGCCGGCGCCCGAATTAATACCGGTTCTGCTCGAAACGGCGTAGGACGATTCATCAGGAGATATGGATATGAGCGGTATTCCGTTTGATCAGCGAGAAGGTTTCATCTGGCTCGACGGCGAGTTTGTCGAGTGGTCCCAGGCCCGTCTGCATGTGCTGACCCACGGCCTGCATTACGCGAGCACGGTGTATGAAGGGGAGCGTGTCTACAACGGCAAGATCTTCAAACTGCGCGAACACAGCGAGCGTTTGTATCGCTCGGCTCAGTTGATGGATTTCGTCATTCCCTATGAGCTGGCCGAGCTGGAAGCGGCCAGCCATGAGCTGCTGCAACGCAACAACGTGGTCGACGGCTATCTGCGGCCGGTGGCATGGCGCGGCAGTGAAATGATTTCCACCTCGGCCCGCTTCAACAGCGTCCATGTGGCGATCGCCTGCTGGCAATGGCCGAGCTATTTCGACCCGGCCGGGCACATGGCCGGCATTCGCTTGAAAACCGCCGAGTGGCGTCGTCCACCACCGAGCTGCAGCCCGTTTGAAGCCAAGGCATCCGGGCATTATCAGATCGCCACGCTGAGCAAGCACGATGCTGAAAACAGCGGTTACCACGACGCCTTGATGCTCGATTGGCGCGGCAACGTTGCCGAAGCCACCAGCGCCAACGTGTTCTTCGTCAAAGGTCGGACGTTGCACACCCCGGTGCCGGATTGTTTCCTCAACGGCATTACCCGTCAGACCGTCATCGAACTGGCCAAGGCGCTGGATTACCAGGTGGTGGAGCGAACCATTGTTCCTACGGAGCTTGGCGACTTCGACGAGTGTTTTCTTACCGGTACCGCTGCCGAAATCACACCCGTGCAGCGCATCGATGAACATCACTATCGACCGGGCAACGCCTGCCGTGAATTCATTGCCGCCTACACCTCAACCGTCAACGCCTGATAAACCGCCAGGAATCTCACCATGTCAGATCAAGGGATTGTTGCGTCTAAACCTTACGTTTCACTGGGCCACCGCCACGAAGAGTTGTCGGCGCGAGGCTGGACAGTGCTGACGCCGGACGAGTTCGCCGACGATGTGCTCGGCACGCTGCATGAGTTCGGCCCGGTCATTCCGCAATTCAACGGGCAGACCGCGTTCGCCATCACCCGCAAGCCGGGGTACGAAGACTTGCCGTATTCCCAGAGCATGAACGGCATCGGCCCACACACCGAAGCACCGGTATATGGACCGCCGCCGCGTTACCTGGCGTTGCATTGTCATCAACAGGCTACGTGTGGTGGCGGGCATACAGGGCTGGTGGATGGTTATGAATTGCTGGCGTTTCTCGAACGCACCGACCCCGAGCTGCGTGAATGGATCGACGACACGCCTGTGGAATTCGTCGCTACCGCCAAACCCGGTGAAGCCGCGCAACGGCGGGTCAAGGAATACATCCTGACGCCTACAGAGGACGGGGACATTTTCCGCTTCAGCTACAACCAGTTTCACTACGGCGATGTGAATCCTTCCAAGGAAGCCCTGCTGCACTCGCAAGTCGCCAACAGCGCCTCGCCACTGGCCAGGTTTGCAGTCCTGGGCGAAGCGTATTTCGTCGAGCACAACACCCCGGTGCTGATTCCCGACGGATGCATGCTGATTTGGGACAACTGGCGAATGATCCACGCCCGTAGCCGATACACTGACCCGGCGCGAAACCTGACCCGCTATTGGCTGGCCTGATTCATCCGTCGCCCTTAATTCTATTGGCGTACCCGTCATCGGGTACGCGTCCTACAGGTATCGCGTCATGCAAACAGCAATCGAGATCGCCAAGGTCGATCATCAACTGGTCGTGCGACTGAATCAGGCGTGGACCAAAAGAGCCACCGTGTGTGCACCGGACAAGGCCGAGGCCAGCGAAGCATTCGACCCGACGCGCCCGGATTACCCGGAGTGCATGGTGCCGTTTTTCCATCATCCGAAATTCCAGACCCTGAGCGAAGAACTCAAAAGCACCGTGGTGACCTGGGGCTGGATCGGCTACAACCTGCGCACGGTGACCGCCGAAGAACACGTGGTGAACCCGGCGCTGAGCGTCATCGCCAATCAATACCTGGGCAAGGATGACTGGCATTTTCGCGAGGCCATGCAACAGACGTTGATCGACGAGCACTACCACACGCTCATGCACCTGCGGGCCATCGAACGGACCAAGCTGGAGCGGGCGCTCGATCAGGATCTGGATCTGCCGCCGTCGGTCACCTACCTGCGGCTGATCGCCCTGCGCGAAGAACTGCCGGAGCAGTGGCAGCGCGACCTCGCGGCGATCACCTTTGCGGTGGTGGCCGAGATCAGCGTCAACGCCTATCTGGATTTGCTGGCCGATGACCAGAGCATTCAACCGCAAAACCGCCGCGTGGCCGAACTGCATAACCGCGACGAATATGCCCACAGCAAGATTCTCGCTGAAGTGGCGAAGGTCATGTACGCGAACATGCAGCCGACCCAACGGGCGTTTTTCGCTCGCACGTTGTCGGTGGCGCTGAGTGCCTTTGTCGCCCAGGACTACTCGATGTGGGAGGCGATTCTCACGCAGCTAGGGGTCGAGGATGCCGCGCTGATCATCGCGGACACCCGGGAGAGCAACAAGAACGCCACGATCATGCGGGACTACAGTGGCCTGCACCGTCTGGCCCAGGATCTGGGGATAAGCGACGAGATCGATTTCGACTTCCGTCCGACCCTCAAAACCACCGCAGCGGCCTGAACCAGGAGGTGAATATGTCCGTTCCTGTGTACGAAGTATTCGCGATCCGTGTCGGCGCCAATGCCCAACGCACCGCCCGGGAGAACTTTCTCTACGATGCCTGCTGCGGCGATCCGAATGCGTCGATGCCGTTGGATTATTACTTCTGGGTCATTCGTAACGAGCAGCAGGTGATCGTGGTCGACACCTGTTTTCAACCGGCCACGGCAGACCGGCGCAACCGTCAGATGTATCGCCTGCCGGAAGAATCCCTACGCCAACTGGATATTGATCCGGCGCAGGTCGACAACCTGATCCTCACCCATTTGCACTGGGATCACGCTGGCAACCTGGGGCTTTTCCCCAAGGCCACGGTGCATTTGCAAGAAGCGGAACTGCGCTTCTGCACCGGGCCGAAAATGGCCCATCACACGGTGAACAAAACCTACGAGGTCGACGACGTGATGTCGGCGCTTCCACCGCTGTTTGAAGGCCGGATGCGCTTGCACACCGGCACGGTGGAGGTGGTTCCCGGTGTGACGTTGCACCCGGTGGGCGGGCATACACCGGGTAGCCAGGTGGTGCGGGTGAACACCGCGCGCGGGTGGATTGTTCTGGCCTCGGATGCCGCGCACTTGTGGGCCAACATCCGTCAGCGCAGTCCGTTTCCGATTCTGGATGATCTGGCGCAGACGCTTGAGGCGTTCAGCTTGATCGACAGCCTGGCCGACGGCGAGGATCACGTCATCCCCGGTCATGACCCACTGATTGCCGAGCGCTTCCCGCATTGGAATGACGATCCGCACATCATTTGCCTGCACCAAAACCCAATCTGAACCCAACGCTGAACCCTGTAGGAGCGAGGCTTGCCCGCGAAGAACGATTACGCGGTCGGTCAGACTGACCGCATTATCGTTCTTCGCGGGCAAGCCTCGCTCCTACAGTGGGTGTGTTCATCGCTGGTTTTTGAGGAGTTGGCCGAGAGTCGCCAGGGCTTCATCTATCCGCGGTGAATACGGCGCGCCGCAACCAATGCGCACAAAGTGATTGAAACGCTGGGCGTTGGAAAAGATATCCCCAGGTGAAATCTGGATGCCGGCCTTCAATGCCTCATGGAAAAACGCCATGGATGAATGGTGGCGCGGCAGTTCCACCCATAACAACGTACCGCCTCGAGGGGTGGTCACGCAGGTGCCGGCGGGAAAGTAGCGAATAATCGCCGCGCTCATTTGCTGGCGTTGTTGAGTCAGGATTTTCCTCAAACGGCGCAGGTAACGTTCGTAGGACGGTGTCTTCATGAACGCACTGACCGCCAATTGCGACAACGCCTCACATCCCCGGGACTGGGTGTGTTTGAGCATTTCCACGCGGTCGTGCCATTTCCCCGCGCTGATCCAGCCCAGGCGAATGCCCGGTGCCAGGGTTTTGTTCAGGGATGCGCAATAGATCACGTTGTCGGTGCGGTCCCAGTGCTTGAGCGTGGACAGCGGCTGCTCGGTATCCACCAGATCGCCATAGGTGTCGTCTTCGATCAACACCGTGGCGTGCTCGGCGCACAGTTGTACCAGCCGCGCCTTGTTGGCGTCGGGCATGATGCTGCCCAGCGGATTTTGCAGGTTGGGAATGACGATCAGCGCCTGAATCCGTTCGGGGCCTTGGAGCAATTGTTCAAGGGCGAACAGATTGATTCCGGCGTGCGCAGTCGCCGGGACCTCCAGCACCCGCAGGTTTAGACTTTCGAGAATTTGCAGCAAGCCGTAAAAGGTCGGTGACTCCACAGCCACGGTGTCACCCGGTTGGGTGACCGCGCGCAAGGCCAGGTTGATCGCTTCGGTCGCGCCGTTGGTGATCACGATCTTTTCCGCTGGCAGGTTGGACTTTGCGGTCAGCGCCCGTCGCGCAAGAATGCTGCGCAATGTGCTGTTGCCGCAGGTGGAGCCCGCCGCGCCGAGCAAGTGCGGATCGTGACGCAGCGCCTTGATCATATGATCTTGCAGGATCTTCAACGGATAGAGTTCCGACGCGCAGAAGGCACTGGCGAAATTGACCTTGATCGTCGCGCGCTGACTGGCTTTGAGGACCGATGACACCTGCTCGTGAATGCCGACGTAGACACCGGTGTCCAGCGGCGGGGGAGACGTGATCGGGATGGGTTTTCGCAACGTATCGGGCTGGCGAATGTAGTTGCCGGAGCGCGGCCGGGCTTCCAGCACGCCACAGTCCTCGAGTTCACGACAAACCTGCACGGCGGTCGACAGGCTGACGGCGTGTTTTTCCATCATCAGCCGAATGGAGGGAAATCGTTCACCGGTTTTCAAGGTGCCGCTGCGGATCGCGTCGAGGTAGTGGTTGGCCAACTGACGGTAAAGGGGAGTTGTGTTCATGATGACCTCAGCAATCGCACCACTGAAGTCTTGGGCTGGAAAGTGAGTTGACGCTCCCTGCAGGCGGACCCGTGGTGCTGAAGGGTTAAGGAAAAGTGTTTTTCTGGCGCCGAATCACCGTGGCATGAGTGCCTTTGGGCATTGATTGCCGAACGGGGTGGCACTTTGCAACTGTCTTGGTGTGGGCGATAACGACAGGAAGGGGAATTGTCGATTTTATAAAATCACGGGCAATAAAAAGCCCCGCTCTAGGGCGGGGCTCTTGGGTCAGTGGCGCTGAAAGCGCTACTGATGGAACGTGTTACTGCGCGGCGATGCTGAAGCCATCGAACGCGGTTTGCTGCTGAAGCGCGGTGATGATGTTCTTGCGGTTAACTGCTTGTTCGGCCCCGGCGTTGTCCAGGAAGGTCTCGCTTTCCAGCTCCGCTTCTTCGCCTTCGCCGACGAAGGTAAAGCCCAGGAACTCCAGTGCCTCACGGTCAACGTTCAGTCGCGAACGCGGGGTGCGCAGCGGCAGCGTGACGCTGATGCCGTCTTTGCTGATGGTGAACACTTCGACATCTTTCTTGGCGCGAGCAGCCTTGCTTTTGCTACTGCTCGGGTTGCTGATGGCCTGGTGGGTCTGGTTCAGCACTTTCAGTGCGAGGCCATAGACCAATTCCTGAAAGGCCGGGTCGTCCTTGAAGCTGGAGAGAATCCGGCTGATCGGGAATTTGCTGCTCAAGTCTTCCAGGGCGGCAATGTCGGCAGCCTCGGCGTCCTTGAGCTGCTTGAGTTCGCCCATCAAATCGTAGGCTTTATCGTCGTCGAAGCTGTCGTGAGCCTGGCGAATCGCGGCGCGCAGCTCGCGGATCTGGTCGCTTTCCCGGGTGGACTGGAAAGCGTCCAGGACCATCTCGCTGATGGTCTTGGCCTGGGGCACGTGCTGTGAAAGATTGATGGAGTTTTCGTATTCCGCTTTGGACGACAAGGTGACTACGGATTCAGCGGTATTGGAATCGGACATTGAAATTTCACTACTTCTTTTAACTTGGATTGAGGCGAGAAAGCTCTGGGCCTTTTCAGGCCGCCTAATCTATTGGACCGAGGCGGCGTTGTCACGGATGAACAGGCGGCTGGTCATCATTTTTGGCACCGCGGCTTTTAACCGGCGGCTATCTGAGGGCGTTTTGCCTGAAGTGCCAGCAGCAGCCGATAAAACTTCAACGCCCGACCGCTGATCAGTCCACAGACAAAACCCGAAGCCGACGCCTTGAGCAGCAACATCTCAAGAGTGGCGGTTCAGCGTCAGGTTCAGCGAATACAGTGACCAGACCAGCAAAATCGGCGCTGTGACGAACAATGAAGTTTTGCTTTCACGGGTCGGGGACAGGGCTTTGACACCGTAGTAGCACAGCAGTAGAAAAATCGCGTACACCCACAATGGGGTGTTTTGCAGGGTGTTGAGCATCGTGCAGCGTCCTTGCCGAAATGGGTGCCGGGATATTAGCCGTTGCTGCAGCCCTGGCAGTCGACTATTTCCCCAGCGAATTCAGATTCATCGACCGCACCGCCAATTGCTCGGCCGTTTGCTGATCCACCGCCAACGAAAAGCGGAAGGTCGCGCCGCGGCCGGGAACATCAACCAGCTGGATCTCGCGGCCGTGCAATTGCAGGATCCGGTGCACGATCCGCAACCCCAGTCCACCGTCACGCCGTGCGCCGCCAATGTTGAACGGGCGCAGGAACAGACCTTCGCGCAATTCGGCAGCAATGCCGGGGCCGGTGTCGCTGACGGTGACTTCGATAAAAGGTCCTTGAGGGCGCAGGCTGAGCTCGACTTCTCCCCCTTGCGGGGTGTGACGCAGGGCGTTGTCGAACAGGTTTGTGAGCACCCGCTCGATCAAGCCAAGGTCGGCGCAGGCTGCCGAAACATTGGATGCGAAGGTGGCCTTGAGTTCGACGTGACGCGCCTCGGCCGTCAGTTCGAACTTCTGGAAAATGTCCTGCACCAGATCGGTCAGCGAGAAGCGCTCCAGTACCGGTTGCACGAAGCCATGTTCCAGGCGCACCAGTTCCAGCAGCGATTGCGCCAGACCACCGACCTTGCGGCTTTGATCCAGCGCGATGCCCAGGTAACGGCGGCGGTCGGCGGGGGACAACGTGGCGTCCTTGAGCGACAAGGTTTCCAGATAACCGTGCAGCGAGGCCAGAGGCGTGCGCAGGTCGTGGGAGATGTTGGCCACCAGTTCGCGGCGTTCCTGATCCTGGCGGGTCAATGAGCGCCATTGCTCGCCGAGGCGTGCCTGCATCTGCCGGAAGGTGGCGTCGAGTATGGCAATTTCATCGTGGCTGGCGGCTTTTTCCATCGGAGCGGATGCAGGTGGCGTTACCGGAGCGCCATCAATGTCGAACCGGCTGACGGTTTCGGTCAAACGGCGCAAAGGTCGGGTGATGAGGGCGAATGCCGTGAGACCGGCAATCAGGCACAGCAACGCCACCAGCCCGATGGACAACAGCGCGGTATTCAGCGCGGCGCTGGTGGCGCCGCGTTCGGCGAAGCGGTCGTGTTCTTCGCTGAGCAGCACTACATAGAGATAACCCACCTGTTTGCCATTGACCTGCAATGGCGCGGCGCTGAACACTTTGCGGCCATCGACGCTGCGCGGATCGTCGCCGAGAATCGGCAGGGCATCGCCCTTGAGCAGACGCTGGATCGGCGTCAGGTCGACCCGCTCCCGATGTATCCGACCCTCGGGCGCAGCACTGCCGACAATCCGGCCCTCGGGGTCGAGCAGATAGACCTCGACACTGGGATTGACCAGCATCAGTTGGCTGAACAGGTCGCGCACGGCGTCGGGCATCAGGCCTTGGGTGTCCATCAGCACGGTGTCATGGGCGATGTGCCGGGCCAGATCCCGCGACAACCCTTGCACCACTTCCAGCTCATGCATCTTGTTGGACCGCACCTGCATCCAGGCCGACGTGCCGCAGCACACCAGCAGCAACAGGGCGAATACCAGAGACAGGCGCTGAGTCAGGGTCAGTTTCACGTCTGCACCTCCCTGGCCGCGAATTTGTAGCCGCGTCCCCACACCGTGAGGATGCGCGCCGGTTGCGCCGGATCGGCCTCGATCTTTGCCCGCAGGCGGTTGATGTGAGTGTTGACCGTGTGCTCGTAGCCTTCATGGCTGTAGCCCCAGACGGCGTTGAGCAGGTCCATGCGCGAGAACACTTTGCCGGGCTGACGGGCGAAGAAATACAACAGGTCGAACTCCCGTGGCGTGAGGTCGAGGCGGCGACCGTCAAGGGACACATCGCGCGTGATCGGGTCGATGGCGAGGCCGTCCGTGATCAGGCTGCCGGCGTCCATTTTCAGGTTGCGGGCCATGGCGTCGACCCGTCGCAACAGGGCTTTTACCCGGGCCACCAGTTCGAGCATCGAAAAGGGTTTGGCCAGGTAATCGTCGGCGCCGAGTTCGAGCCCGAGAATCCGGTGCACTTCGCTGGAACGCGCACTGGTAATGATGATCGGTGTGTAGCGGGCCATGGCGCGGGCGCGGCGGCAGATTTCCAGGCCGTCGACGCCGGGCAGCATCAGGTCGAGGATCAGTGCGTCCCAGCTTCCTTGCTGCAGCAGGCGCATGCCTTCATCGCCATCGGCGCAGTGCACCACCTCGAACTGCTCATCGCGTAGATGCAGGCAGATAAGGTCGGCGATATGCAGGTCGTCCTCGACCACAAGGACGCGTTTGGTCTGTTCCATCAAGCTCAATCCTTCGGCGCAATGAGCGCATTGTGCGGGTTTTTCGGGGCCTGAGTTATCACGAATTGTTTAACTTCTCGTGAGGATTTGGCGATCAACCCAAGCCTAGGCTGTGTTCCATGACAGGCCCCTGGAATTTTCGGAGACGACCATGTTTTCACGGCGACAGTTTCTCGTAGCAAGCGGCGGGCTAGGCGCTGCAGCCCTGGTCATCGGTGTATTGCCAAAATTTGCCGCGCGTTCTGCACTGGTCAGTGATGCCGGCGCGGCGGAGGTGTTCGAGGTGACTCACAGCGATAGTGAATGGCGCGCCATGCTCAGCGCCGAGCAGTACGAAATCCTGCGCGAAGAGGGCACTGAACGGGCCTACAGCAGCCCGCTGAACAATGAGCACCGCGAAGGTACGTTTGCCTGTGCCGGTTGCGAGCTGCCGCTGTTTTCTTCCGCGACCAAGTTCGACAGCCGAACCGGTTGGCCGAGTTTCTGGGCACCGCTGGACAAGGCGGTGGCCACTCGTCAGGACCGTTCCTTCGGGGTGCTGCGCGAAGAAGTCCACTGCCGGCGTTGCGGCGGTCATTTGGGCCATGTTTTCGACGATGGGCCAAAACCCACCGGTTTGCGTTACTGCATGAACGGCCTTGCGATGACGTTTGTGCCGCAGACGGCTTGATCCGCGGGTACTCCCTTCCACTCATTTTTGCAGGTCGACGTTATGTGGCTTCTGGTCCTCGCTTATCTCGGTGGTGTGCTGACGATTGTCAGCCCGTGCATCCTGCCGGTGCTGCCCTTTGTCTTCGCTCGCACCGGGCAGCCGTTTATGAAGAGCGGGTTGCCGCTATTGGCGGGAATGGCACTGACTTTTGCGCTCGTCGCCTCGCTGGCGGCGGTGGGCGGTGGTTGGGTGGTGCAAGTCAATCAGTATGGTCGCTGGCTCGCGTTGCTGTTCGTTGCTCTGTTCGGGCTGACGCTGTTGTTGCCTCAATTGGCCGAGCGTCTGACCCGACCACTGGTGGCAGCGGGCAGTCGGTTGTCGGAAGCCGCGGGCGCCGATGCACGGCCGCGTCCCGGCGCTTCGTTCCTGATCGGTGTCGCCACGGGCCTGCTCTGGGCGCCGTGCGCCGGGCCGATTCTGGGTCTGTTGCTGACCGGGGCAGCGCTGCAAGGGGCAAGCATCGCAACCACCTTGTTGTTGCTGGCCTACGCCGCGGGTGCTGCAACTTCCCTCGCGGTGGCGTTGCTGCTGGGCGGTAAAGTCTTTGCGGCAATGAAGCGTTCCATCGGCGCTGGCGAGTGGCTGCGTCGAGGTCTGGGCGCCATGATGCTGGCCGGTGTCGCGGCCATCGCCCTGGGGCTCGACACCGGGATTCTGGCGCGGGTTTCGACGGCGTCCACCGGCGGTATCGAGCAGGCGTTGGTGGGGCGGCTGGCCGGCAAATCACCAAATGGTAGCGGGGCGATGATGGCGCAGGTTCCGAGTTCGGGAAGTGCAATGAAAGCGGCTGACAAAGCGCCGGACGCATTGCCGATTGAAGGCAACCTTCCACCGCTGGATGGCGCGGTGCAATGGCTCAACTCGCCACCCCTCACAGCGCAGGCCTTGAAAGGCAAAGTCGTGCTGGTGGATTTCTGGACTTACTCCTGCATCAATTGCCTGCGCACACTGCCCTATGTGAAGGCTTGGGCCGAGAAGTACCGCGATCAGGGATTGGTGGTGATTGGCGTCCATGCGCCAGAGTTTGCTTTCGAGCGAGACGTAGGCAATGTCACCAAAGCCATGAAGGACCTGGGCATCAACTACCCGGTGGCCATCGATAATGACTTCAAGGTCTGGCGAGCGTTCAACAACCAATACTGGCCGGCCCACTACTTTGCCGACGCTCAAGGTCGCATCCGTTATCACCATTTTGGCGAGGGCGAGTACGCCGAATCGGAGCGGGTGATCCAGCAACTGCTGCGCGAAGCAGGTGCCGCGAAGGTCGCGGACGGCCTGATCAATGCCAGCGCCGAAGGTGTTCAACTGGCTCCTGACATGAACGAAGTGCAATCGCCGGAAACCTATGTCGGCTACCAGCGTGCCGAGCATTTCGTGCCTGAAACCAGCCTGGTGCCGGACAAAGTGTCGGCCTATAGCGCTCCATCACAATTGGCACTCAACGACTGGAGCCTGGCCGGTCAATGGAATGTCGGCTCGGAGCGAGCGACTTCTAGCGCCCCGGCCAGTCGCATCGTCTACCGCTTCCATGCCCGCGATCTGCACCTGGTGCTGGGGCCTGGCACTGACGGTAAACCGGTGCGTTTCAAAGTGTTGATTGACGGAAAAGTCCCCGGCGATGCCCACGGTACCGACGTGGCGCCCGACGGTAGCGGCAGCGTGACTGAACAACGCTTGTACCAATTGGTGCGCCAAACCGGTGGCGTGACGGATCGGACCTTCAGCATCGAGTTTCTCGACTCCGGAGTGTCGGCGTATGCGTTTACGTTCGGTTGATCGTCATCCCATTCATTCAGGAATCAGCCTCATGAAAACCCTATTCACCTGGCGCCGCACCCTGTTGGGCCTGGCCGGTGCCGGCGTCATCGGCCAATGCCTGGCGTTCTCCTTCGGTGCGGCGGAAGACGCGGTCATCATTCCTCCACCCACCCTCGACGAAACCACCCAGGCCCACAGCGAAACCGCAGTGTTTGCTGGCGGTTGCTTCTGGGGCGTTCAAGGTGTGTTCCAGCATGTCAAAGGGGTGAAGAATGCGGTCTCCGGTTACGCCGGCGGTGCAGCCAACACGGCTCAGTACGAGCGGGTCAGCAGTGGCGATACCGGTCATGCGGAATCCGTCGAAGTCACCTTCGACCCCCGTCAGGTCAGCTACGGTACCTTGCTGCAAATCTACTTCTCGGTGGCTCACAACCCTACCGAACTCAACCGTCAGGGACCTGACCACGGCACTCAGTATCGCTCGGCGCTTTTCCCGGAAAACAGCGAACAGCAACGTGTCGCCCAGGCCTACATCGCCCAGCTGGACGCTACTCGTTCGTTCAACAAACCCATTGTCACCAAGCTGGAGACCTACAACGGTTTCTACCCGGCGGAGGAGGAACATCAGGACTTTCTGACCGAGCACCCGACCTATCCGTACATTGTGATCAACGATCTACCGAAGGTCGCGCAGCTGAAAAAGCTTTATCCGGATCGGTACCAGGAGAAACCGGTGTTGGTGAAGGCGGGGATGTGAATGGCGGGTTGGCTATTTACGACGCGGGCGCTCCATCGCAATGGTCGAGGTTTCAAACCCCAGGCTTGAAAAGAAATCCGAAGCACCTTCCCGGCCTGCTCGCAGAACCCAGGTCATGTCGGTGTTCTCGCCCATGACATGCTCGACCAGCGCGCGCCCGACACCTTCACGTCGATGTTGTCCACAGACAACGACCATCGACAGATAACCGTTTGATAGGCCGTCTGTGATGCCTCGGGCAAAACCAATAATTTTGGAGTCCTTCATAGCAAGGGCTGTGCGTTGGGAGTGAGTGATCAACTGAGCAAAATGTTTAGCGGAACCTGTGCGGTGAGCCCATCCGTTTTGCCCCAGGAAAAGGCGCACGGACTCGACTTCCGAAGGGAGTACATCGCGGACATGCAAGGCGTTGTTCATCCGGAAATCACATTCTTGCCCGCGATCTTCGACCGATACAGCGCCTGATCGGCCCTGGCCAGCAGTCCGGTCTGTTGTTCTTCGTCAAAGCGCTGAACCACGCCAAAACTCATGGTCACTTGAAAGTCCCCCACTGGCAGCAGGCTTGCGAGGTCATGGCGGATACGTTCGGCGAGGGTCCGGGCGTCGGCGAGTGGTGTATTGGGAAGGATCAGGATGAACTCATCGCCACCCCAACGGGCGAGCAGATCACCCTCGCGTACGCAGTGCTTCACGCTCTCGATCACCTGCACCAATGCTGCATCGCCCAGCGCGTGGCCATAGTGATCGTTGATGTTCTTGAAGTCGTCGATGTCCATCGCAATCAGCGACAGCGGTTGTCGAAAGCGTTGGGCGCGGTCGCATTCCTGGGGCAGGGCTTTTTCCAGAAGGTAACGATTGGCGATTGAGGTCAGTGTGTCGGTTTCCGCCAGTTTTCGGTTTTCTTCGAGTTGGATTTGCAGTTGCTGATTGACGCGAGACAGTTCTCGGGTGCGTTCTTCAACGATCGCTTCCAGGGATTGGTTGCGCCGTTCAAGTGCTTCGTACAGACGCTTCTTGTCTTCAATGCTGCGGTGCGCGCCGACCATCCGCGCCACCGAGCCGTCGGCATTGCGTGCCAGTACGTAGCCACGGTCTTCGATCCAGATATAGCTGCCATTCTGCATGCGGCAGCGATACTCGGCCTGATAGCCGGGTGCGCGCTGATTCAGGTAGTCATCGAACAGCGTCATGACCTGCTGGTAATCGTCGGGATGGATCACGTTTTCCCAGGTCAACACGTTGTTATCCAGGGAATGAGGCGGGTAGCCGAGCATCTCGTACCACCCGGGGTTGCGATAGACGAACCCGGTGTTGGCGTTCCAGTCCCAGATGCCGTCGCTGACCAGCTCCAGAATGGTGTGCAGCATGTCTTCGTTCAAATCCGACAGATTGAACTTCAATGGCTCGATATTCGACGCTTCACCCATCTCCGCACTCCCTGCCGCCCTGATATCTAAGTGACCCGCCTGTCGAGGAGATTAGTCGATGGCGTATTGAGCCCGCTAGTGCTTGCCCCATCTCTGCAAGGCAAAGTCGACGAAACTACGCAGTTTTGGCAAACGGTAGCGATCCTGGGCATACATCAGGTTCATCGGTCGGCTCGGCGGCAAGTAATTGGGCATCAATGCCACCAGTTTTCCGTCCTTGAGATCTTGCTCCATCAACGCATCAGGCAACACAACGATGCCCATGCCGGTTCGCGCCGCTTGATGCAGTCCTGCCGAACTGTTGATCAGCATCGGTCCATTGACCGCTACCGCCACTTCGCCTTCGGGACCGGTCAGGCGCCAATGTTTTTCCACCGACTGCCAGTCATCCCCGGCCGGATAGGCAAAGGACAGACAGTCGTGGTGTTGCAGATCGTCAGGTTTCTGCGGTGTGCCTTTGCGCGCCAGGTACTCCGGTGATGCACACATGGTCAGGCTGTAGTCGAGGAGTGGACGGGCGATCAAGTGGGCCTCCTCGGTATTGCCCAGACGAAATGCCACGTCGAAACCGTTTTCGATCAGGTCCGGACGGCGATTGGTGAGGACCACATCCAATTTGACGCGTGGACACAGCAGGGTGAATTCACTCAGGGCTGGCGCCAGTTTTTCGCTGCCGAACGTCAGCGGTGCGGTGATGCGCAAGGTGCCACTGGGTTCGTCGAGGGCTTGCTCGGCCAACCGTTCGGAGTCGGCCACCAGCCCCAGCACTTCGAGGCAGCGCTGGTAATACGCAGTGCCAAATTCCGTTAACCGCTGGCGTCGCGTCGTTCGGTGGAGCAGGCGCACACCCAGGCGTTGCTCCAGCGCCCGCAGGTGATTGCCGACCATGGTGGTGGACATTTCGCACTGCAACGCGGCGGCGGTCATGCTGCCGGTTTCCACCACTTTGACGTAAACGGTCATTGCCTGGAATAAATCCATTATCAAGCCCAGCTTTAAAATGATTGAAGTGTTGCAGCGTTTATCTAGCTCAGGTGGCTAACCATACTGCAAAAACACCGACCATTGATGGAGCTTAATGTCATGACCGCCGCCTGCCTGATGACCACTTACCAACCCTTGGCCTTGGGTTTCAGCAAGGGCCTGGGCACACGCCTGTGGGATCAGGCGGGTCGTGAATACCTGGACGCGGTGGCGGGCGTGGCAGTGACCAACGTCGGTCACTCCCATCCGAAAATTGTCTCGGCCATCAGCGAACAGGCCGGGTTGCTGTTGCACACTTCCAACCTCTACAGCATTGATTGGCAACAGCGGCTGGCGCAGAAATTGACGCAATTGGCGGGCATGGAGCGAGCCTTCTTCAACAACTCCGGTGCCGAAGCCAACGAGACGGCGCTGAAACTCGCTCGGTTGTATGGCTGGCAAAAAGGCATTGAACAACCGCTGGTGGTGGTCATGGAAAACGCTTTTCACGGCCGGACCCTGGGCACCTTGTCCGCCAGTGATGGCCCGGCCGTGCGCCTGGGCTTCAACGAGTTGCCGGGGGACTTCGTCAAAGTGCCATTCGGTGACCTCAAGGCGCTGGAAAAGGTGCAGCAAACTCACGGCCTGCGCATTGTGGCGATCCTGATGGAACCGATTCAGGGTGAAAGTGGTGTCCAAATGGCCCCGCCCGGTTATTTGAAAGCCATTCGCGAACTCTGCACTCGGCGCTCGTGGTTGTTGATGCTCGACGAAATCCAGACCGGCATTGGCCGCACCGGCCAGTGGTTCGCCTTTCAGCACGAAGGCATCGTTCCGGACGTCATGACCCTGGCCAAAGGCCTCGGCAACGGTATTCCAATCGGCGCCTGCCTGGCCCGAGGCAAAGCCGCCGACCTCTTTACCCCCGGCAGTCACGGCAGCACCTTCGGCGGCAATCCACTGGCCTGCCGGGTCGGTTGCACCGTGCTGGAAATCATCGAAGAACAAGGGCTGCTGGAAAACGCCAAACTTCAGGGCGAGCGTTTGCTGGCCAGATTGCGCATCGAATTGGCGGACGACCCGAACGTCCTGGAGATCCGCGGCCTGGGATTGATGATTGGCATCGAACTCAAACAGCCGATTCGCGACCTGACCCTGATCGCAGCGCGGGATCACGGTTTGCTGATCAACGTGACACGGGGCAAGACCATTCGCTTGCTGCCGCCGCTGACAATTGATGAGCGGGAAGTGGAGATGATTGTCAGAGGGGTTTGTCGGGCGGTGAAAGTGGCCTGAGATTTATCTCAGTAGTGGTATCTACACATCACGATGCGTATTTCACCGTCCTCGACTGCGTAGACCAAGCGATGCTCGGCAGTGATTCGCCGAGACCAGAAGCCGCTCAAATTGTGTTTGAGCGGCTCAGGTTTACCCACGCCTTCAAATGGCTCCCGCTGAATCGCTTTAATCAACAGGTTGATTCGTTTGAGGCCGGCCTTGTCGTTTTGTTGGAACCATAGGTAGTCGTCCCAACCTTCTGTAGTGAACTCGATATTCATTCTTCGATGAGTTGCCTTGCTTTGGTTTTCCCTGCTCGCAGGTTGCCGATCGATTTGATCAGACGTTCAGCATTGGCAGGAGAACGAAGCAGATAGGCTGTCTCTTCGAGGGCGTTGTATTCCGCCAGAGACATCATCACCACGGGTTCGCCTTTCTGGCGCGTTACCAACAATGGGGCGCGGTCTTCATTTACCCGATCCATGGTTTCTGCAAGGTGTGCACGTGCTGTGGTGTAGTTAATGGTTTGCATGTTGTAGTCCTCGCTCAATGCAAAGAACGTACAGAAATGAGTACAGGATGACAAGGTGATACCTACGAGTGGTCGTTACGCAGACGATGCATCTACGTTTGTACTGAGTATCGCCGATGATTCTTCGAGACGTTTCCGTGATCGATGTAATCCCGATCCGATTAACACGCCATCCCCAGCGCTCAAATGCGCCAGGTGCGGGGTGGAGAATGGATAAAATCATTCATTTGCGCTCGGCTCACGAGTTGCCGTTTCGAACCGCTAAACTCTTCGAACAGACGCTGATGCGCGGCAAATCCACTGGACTCTTCGCGCATACGATAGCTGCCGGCCCAGTCGAGCAACGCAATCAACAACTCGTCATTCTTGTCCCGCTGTGCTTCTCGCTGACGAACATTGGCGACACATTCTTCATCATCAAGACACAGCCAGATCAGTGCTGTCGCCCGGGGCAAGAGTTCGCTGATGATCCAGCCGTAAACGCCTTCGATCACCCAGCGCTCTTCACTGGCCACCACCCGTGCCATGCCCAGCGCCTCGGCACGGGGGCGGGCGATGCTGTGTTCGTCGGACAACCAGTGAATCGAATCGAGATCGACCCACGGCACTTGCAGGTGGTTGGCCAGACGTTCGGCCAGCCAGCTTTTGCCGGAACCGGAGTTGCCGATGATCAGGGTTCGGGTGAGGTTCATGAGCAACGCCGATCTTGTACGCAGAGCGTGGGAACGATCAGCCTTCAGTCATCATTCTCAGGCGCAACCATCCGGGTCTTCGGCGAACCGTTTGAGTTGTGCTGATAGATCTCTTGCGGCTGTCCTTTTTCATTAAAGAACACTTGCCCGATCCCCGCCGAATTCCAAAGTCGTTCACCCGCTTCAGCATGTTCCGGGACATGGGGAACAATGCGCATGCGTCGGCGTTTGGTCAGCCAGTTGAGCGGCGAGCGGGGCGAGTAGAGCCAGCGGTTGAGGCGGTCGAACCACTCGAGCAGCGCCGGCGGAAATTCGTTTTTGATACCGCTGCTGGTGATCTGCCAGATGCGCGGGCCGGCCTTGCGGTGTCGGATCAGTACTTCGTAGACGAAGGAATAATGCACATCACCCGACAGCACCACGTAGTTACCGGGTGTGCGCGAGTGTCGGAAAATGTTCAGGATCACCTGGGCCGCACCGCGATGGGCCATCCAGTTTTCGGCATCCACCAGCAGGGGATAACCGCACCAACTGAAGACGCGCTGCACGGTTTCGATCAGTTTTACGCCGAAGATCGGTGCCGGCGAAACGATGATTGCCGAAGGGTGATCGAGCAGATCCTGTTGCAGTTCGCTGAGGGCTTCCCAGTCCAGCAGACCCGAAGGCTGCTTGAGGTTCATCTCACTGCGCCAGCGCCGGGTGCGGGTGTCGAGCACGACGATGGCCGGGCGGGTGGGCAACACGTAATGCCAGTTCTGAAATCTCAGCAGTTCATCAATCAACGCGTCCTGAATGTCACTGTCAAGGTAGCGGTCATGCCCGGTCGCGCTCAATCCTCCCGCCTTATTCAGCACCGCGCCGAACGCATCCGGGTTGTTGCCCCAGCCCTGGCACAGCATGTAAGCAATCAGCGCGTTGCCGATGATGCGCCGGGAGAACGGATGGCCGTAGGCCGTTTCCTCCCATTGCGCGGAAAGATTCCAGTCATCGGTAATATCGTGGTCGTCGAAAATCATCAGGCACGGCAGGTGAGCGAGTGCTCGGGCGACGCCTCCCAGACCGGCCTGGAAGCCATCGATGCGCGTCTGCTCAAGGGCATAACGCTCGCGTCTTGCAGGCGTCAGTGCCGGTGGTTGCGGGGCGATCAAGGTCCAGGGTGTCGGCGACCAGACCAGCAGGTACATGGCCATGACTTCGGCGAACGTCACCAGATGGTTATCGGCACTGCTGCTGGTGAAAATCGGCTTACGCGCCCCACCGAAAAATCGCTCGCGCAGGGTTTCGTTGCTCTCCAGCGCCGGTAACAAATCCGCACGATGGTAGTAGCTGGCGGGGTGCTCGTAGAGCTTGGCGCTGTCGCTGACCACCGCGCCTTCGAGGTGCTCTTCGAACAGCCCCAGTCGCTTGATCAAGGCATGGATGGCTCGCAGCATCGGGCCCGCGACATCGTCGGCATAAACCTGATCGCCGCTCATCATCAACAGCGCCGGGCGTTTGTGTGCGTCCGGCTCGGCCTCCAGCAAACGATCGACGCACAGCAAACCGTCCGGGGCCGGATGGTGAGGTTTGCGGCAGGAGCCGTGCAACAGATGATCGGCCCGTTTACGCAGGACGAAGTTTGGGCAACGGGCGTTGCGGTACAGCAAGTGCGGGGCCCAATCGGCGATGCCGGCGCCAGTGTCGTCAATCAGCAGGTCGTATTCGATTAACGTGTCGCAGGGTAGGGCGGTGTCCAGCGACACGTCGATCAAATGAACAAAGGCCTGGGTGCCCACCGCAATGACCGTGCACTGTCTCGCATCGAGGTGGATAGCGTCGCGATCTTGCAGACACAACGTCAGCGTCAACGCCCGCGACCCCACCAGCCACATCACCAACCGCGTCGGTTCCAGCCGCCGCAACAGCGGCCCGACCAGGACGGGTGGCAGGGATTGATGATTGTCAGGCAGCGGCAAAGACATGGATATCCGGGTTTTTGGAACAGAGAAGCGCGGGATGATAACGCAGCTGACGTCAATGAAACGCAACGGGCCCGAATCTGACAATCAAGGCAACTGCTCGCTGTCGGCCTTTATTACATCCGTCTCGCCATTGGCCACGAGCCAGCGAAACAGCTCCGTCACGGACACCGTGTGGCTACGCTCGATCCATCGCACCAGCGCCGGGCCATAGTGTTCGGTGTAGCGGGTGAGTACCAGATGGCGACAGTCCGCTGACAGGCGCAGGGTAATTTCCCGACAGTTCAAAGTGGCCGGGTCGGGCTGGATGACCCGTTGCTGCAGAATCAGGCTATTGCCTTCAGAAACCATCGGCCGGTGCTCCTGTGCATTGATGTTTGGTTGTCTGCGCCGAGCCTTGTTTGCCATCGACCACGTAAGCGGCACGATGCTCGGCGACTACGTTGCGTAACGCGCTGTAGTAGTCCGGCAGTTTTTGCAGGCTGTCGGTCAGCGGTAAGGCTTCTGCGCGGTCATCGACGATGCCGCCGACAGTGCTGATGGTGGACAACGTGTCCACGGTGTCGCTGTTGCTACCGAACGGATCGATCACAAAACCGAGCACGCGGCCGACGGCGTCGCGGCTGTTGGAAGTGCCGAGCAAAGGCAGTTCGACGATCGGCCCGTTGCCGATGCCCCACACGCCGAATGTCTGACCGAAATCTGCGTCGTGACGCGGGATGCCGGCCATGCCGGAGACGTCGATCAAGCCCACCACGCCGACGGTGGTGTTGAGCACGAAACGCCCCAGTGTATTGGCCGAGCGCATCGGGTTGCCTTGCAGCAGGTCATTGATGAACACCTTGGGCTCGCCAAAGTTCGTGACAAAGTTATGCACACCGGTCTGGAAAAAGTCCGGCGAGTAGCGATAGCCGCGAGCGACCGGCGCCAGGGCGTAGTCATCGACCACCCGGTTAAACGCGAAGACCCCACGATTGAATGGTTCCGCCGGGTCGTACACCGAATAGGCGATGTCGGCGCAACTCACCTCGGTGGTGGACGGCGGCTGACTGCTGCAGCCCGCCAGGCCTGCGGTCAGCACAGCAATCGAGGTGTTGCGGGTCAGCCAGGGAGCACACTTGAAAGGCAACATGGACGCGATTCTCGGGAGGAATTCGCCGAGATGCTGAGCCCCAAGCCTTGCTCAAAGATGTCTGGTTTATTGCAGGATTGAAATATATGACGCGCTGCCGTGAATAGTTTTAGATGGCGGTTCCATTCGCCCCTTAAGTGACCTTTGGTGAACAGTCTTTTAATTGTGGACGACGACCTTGAGGTCCTCGATCTACTGAAAAAATTCTTCGTGCAACACGGCTATAGCGTCGAAGTCGCCACCGACGGCGCGTCGCTGTGGGCGGCCATCGAGCGCCAGCCGCCAGACCTGATCATTCTTGACGTGATGTTGCCGGGGGACAGCGGGCTGATTCTGTGCCAGCAACTGCGGATTCGCTACGCAATGCCGGTGATCATGCTCACGGCCATGGGTGAACTCAGCGACCGGGTGGTCGGCCTGGAACTGGGCGCTGACGATTACCTGACCAAACCCTTCGACGCCCGCGAACTGCTGGCCCGCGTGCGCGCCGTGCTGCGCCGCGTGGACGAGCGCCGTCCGGTATCGCAGGAACGGCCACGGCCGCTGATCGACTTCGCCGACTGGCACCTGGACGTCACCCGTCGGGAGCTGCGTTCGCCGGACAATGTGATGATTCCGCTGTCGGCCGGTGAGTTTGACTTGCTGCTGGTCTTCGTCGAACACCCGCAGCGCATCCTCACCCGCGAGCAATTGCTGGACCTGGCGCGTGGGCATTGCCATGAAGCGTTCGATCGCAGCATCGACGTTCAAGTCAGCCGCCTGCGGCGCAAACTCGAGTCCGACACCAAACGGCCGGCGATGATACGCACCGTGCGCAACGGCGGTTACCTGTTCACGCCCAGCGTGACGCGGCGATGAGTTGGTTGAAGCGGATTCGTCGGGACACGGTCGCGCGCTGGATCGCCTTGACGATCATTTTGGCCATGCTCATTTCACTGGCGCTCAACGGGCTGTTTATTCAACTGGCCGGCGTCTGGGCGCGCCCGCCGCTGACCGAAACCGGCCTGCTGGAAAAAGCTGCCGCCATCAGCCGCATCATCGAGGCCGCTCCTGCGCCCCTGCGCAACCCGTTGGCGCAAGCCGCCAGCGAGAACGGCTTCACCGTCAGTTGGCACCCGGACCGCCACGATCTCAATCTGCCGGCCGTGGACGATCCGAAGTCCGACATCGGCTCGACCATTCTGCAGCCGATGCTCAGAGCCCCTGACCGGCGCATCGAAGCCTATGAGCCAGCCGACTGGACGGAGCACACGGCGGACGCGCATTACGCGCTGCTGATCGAGCTATCGGATTCGACATGGCTGATGTTCTCCGCGCCCTCGCGCAGTTGGGGCCTCGACGAAACGCCACGCTACCTGATCGTGATCCTGCTGGTGCTGATCTCCACCGCCCTGGTCGCGCTGATCGCCACCCGGCGCCTTGCCACGCCGTTGCAGCACTTTGCCGAAGGTGCCCGACGCTTCGGCGTGGACTTCCGCGCCCCACCCATCGAACCGCTGGGCCCACAGGAAATCCGCCAGGCAATTCTCGCCTTCAACGCTATGCAGGCCCAGTTGCAACACTTCATCCGCGACCGCACACAAATGCTCGCCGCCATCTCCCACGACCTGCGCGCGCCTCTGACGCGGATGCGTTTGCGGGGCGAATTCATAGAAGACAGCGAGCAACAGCAGCGGTTGTTTCGTGATGTGGATGAAATGCAGGCGATGATCAACTCGGCGTTGGAGTTCTTCCGCGATGATGCCCGGCTTGAGCCGGCGACCCAGTTTGATCTGGCGGAACTGCTGCAAACGCTGCTGGATGATTACCGTGATCAGGGTGTCGAGATTGCTTTCAGTGGGCCGCTGCGGTGGGTGTATTTCGGGCGACCGCTGGGGCTTAAGCGGGTGATGACCAATCTGCTGGATAACGCGATCAAGTACGGGAGTGAGCCAGCGATGGAACTGATTCCCGGAGCCGGTGAGGTGAGGATCAAAGTGCTGGACCGTGGGCCGGGTATTCCGGAGGCCAGTCTTGAACAGGTTTTTGCACCGTTCTTCCGCATGGAAGGTTCGCGGAACAAAAGCACGGGGGGCGTTGGTTTGGGGTTATCGGCGGCGCGGGCGATTGTGCTGGAACACGGAGGCGAGCTGACACTGCGTAATCGGTCGAAGGGCGGGTTGGAGGCGTTGGTTGTGTTGCCGGTGCATTAGTCCCGAAAGACTCACGATACCGCTCACATATTGTCGAAATGATCAAAAAACTTGTGGCGAGGGAGCTTGCTCCCGCTGGGGTGCGAAGCGGCCCCCTTATCTTCAAAAAGAATGGGCCTGCTGCGCAGTCCAGCGGGAGCAAGCTCCCTCGCCACAGTTTTCAGTTTTCAGTTTTCAGTCATCAGGCCAAGGGGCAATCCTCCCCAAGGCTCGTGTGAGCTTAAGCCTCCCAGCCCGCCCCACTGACCGCTGCCTGCGCCAGTGGGTGCAAGTCTGCCCCCTGATGCTCCGTCTGCCAGGCCAGCAACTCCTTGCGCATGCCGGGCGTCCAGTACATCTGCAGGTGATTACGCACACCGAGCACGGCCTGTTGCTGGTCGGGTTCGGTGGCGAAGTACTGGGCGATCTGGTTGACCATCTTGATCAGGTTGTCCGTACTCATCGGCGCACCTCGGCTTTGGCACCACGTGCCTGACGGCGTTCTTTAAGCAGACGATCCTGTTCGTCGCTGAATGCCTGATAGCGTTTTTGCCACTCGGAAGGGTGGTAGACGCGGCTGACTTCCACGGCCGTGACCTTGTACTCCGGACAGTTGGTGGCCCAGTCGGAGTTGTCGGTGGTGATGACGTTGGCCCCCGATTCCGGGAAGTGGAAGGTGGTGTACACCACGCCTGGGGCGACCCGTTCGGTGACCCGCGCACGCAGCACGGTCTGGCCAGCGCGGCTGCCGATGCCGACCCAGTCACCTTCGTTGATGCCACGACTCTCGGCGTCGGTCGGGTGGATTTCCAGACGGTCTTCATCGTGCCAGGCGACGTTCTCGGTCCGTCGAGTCTGAGCGCCGACGTTGTACTGGCTGAGGATGCGACCGGTGGTCAGCAGCAGCGGATAGCGATTGTTGACCTTTTCCTCGGTGGGCACGTAGCCGGTGAGCATGAAACGCCCTTTGCCGCGCACGAATTCCTCGATGTGCATGGTCGGCGTGCCGTCCGGTGCCTCGGCGTTGCACGGCCATTGCAGGCTGCCGTGGCTGTCCAGTGCGGCGTAGCTGACGTTGGTGAAGGTCGGCGTCAGGCTGGCGATTTCATCCATGATTTCCGATGGGTGTTTGTAGTTCATCGGGTAGCCCAGGGCGTTGGCCAGGGCCACGGTGCCCTCCCAGTCGGCCTTGCCGCCCAGAGGGTCCATGACTTTGCGTACCCGCGAGATGCGTCGTTCGGCGTTGGTGAAAGTGCCGTCCTTTTCCAGGAACGAAGCGCCCGGCAGGAACACGTGGGCGAACCTGGCGGTTTCGTTGAGGAAAATGTCCTGCACCACCACGCACTCCATGGCCGACAGGGCCGCGGTGACATGCTGGGTATTCGGATCGCTCTGAGCGATGTCTTCGCCCTGGCAATACAAGCCCTTGAAACTGCCGGCCAGCGCAGACTCGAACATGTTGGGAATGCGCAGGCCCGGATCGGGTTGCAAAGTGACATTCCACGCCTGTTCGAACTGCGTCCGTACCACTTCGTTGGAGATGTGGCGGTAGCCGGGCAGCTCGTGGGGGAAGGAGCCCATGTCGCAGGAACCCTGAACGTTGTTCTGCCCACGCAGCGGGTTCACGCCCACGCCTTCGCGGCCGATGTTGCCAGTGGCCATCGCCAGGTTGGCGATGCCCATCACAGCCGTACTGCCCTGACTGTGTTCGGTGACGCCGAGGCCGTAATAGATCGCGGCATTGCCACCGGTTGCATACAGGCGGGCGGCGGCGCGGATGTCGGCAGGTTCTACGCCGCAGACAGGTCCAAGGGCTTCCGGCGAGTTTTCCGCGCGGCTGACGAATTCGCTCCAGCGCGCAAAATCGTTGCCCTCGCAACGTGCGTCGATAAACGGCTGGTTGAGCAGGCCTTCGGTCACGATGGTGTGGGCCAACGCATTGAGCATGGCGACGTTGGTGCCCGGGCGCAGGGCCAGGTGCAGTTCGGCGCGGGCATGCACCGAGTCCACCAGATCAATGCGTCGTGGGTCGATGACGATCAGTCGCGCGCCTTCACGCAGGCGGCGTTTGAGCTGGGAGGCGAACACCGGGTGGGCGTCGCTGGGGTTGGCGCCCATCACCAGGATCACGTCGGCCTGCATCACCGAGTCGAAACTCTGGGTGCCGGCGGACTCGCCCAAGGTTTGTTTCAGACCATAGCCGGTCGGCGAGTGGCAGACCCGCGCACAGGTGTCGACGTTGTTGTTGCCGAACGCGGCGCGCACCAGTTTTTGCACCAGGTAGGTTTCTTCGTTGGTGCAGCGGCTGGAGGTGATGCCACCAATGGAATCGCGACCGTATTTTTGCTGCAACCGGCGAAATTCGCTGGCGGCGTAGGTCACCGCTTCATCCCAGCTGACTTCCTGCCAGGGATCGTTGATGTTTTTGCGGATCATCGGCTTGGTGATGCGATCCGGGTGGGTGGCGTAGCCCCAGGCAAAGCGCCCTTTGACGCAGGAGTGACCGTGGTTGGCGTGGCCGTTTTTGTCCGGAACCATGCGCACCAGTTGGTCGCCTTTCATCTCGGCGCGGAACGAGCAGCCCACGCCGCAATAGGCACAGGTGGTGATCACGCTACGTTCCGGCTGACCCAGTTCGACCACGCTTTTTTCCATCAGGGTCGCGGTGGGGCAGGCTTGCACACAGGCGCCGCAGGACACGCATTCCGAGTCGAGGAAATTATCACCGCCAGCAGCGGCCACGCGGGATTCGAAACCGCGTCCGGTAATGGTCAGGGCAAACGTGCCTTGGGTTTCTTCACAGGCACGCACGCAGCGGTTGCAGACGATGCACTTGCTCGGGTCGTAGTCGAAGTAGGGGTTGGACGTGTCCTTCACGTCGTCCAGATGGTTCTCGCCTTCATAGCCGTAACGCACTTCCCTCAAGCCGACCTGGCCGGCGACGGTTTGCAACTCGCAGTTGCCGTTGGCCGAGCAGGTCAGGCAATCCAGCGGGTGATCGGAGATGTACAGCTCCATGACATTGCGGCGCAGGGTCGCAAGCTTCGGCGTCTGGGTGTGCACGGTCATGCCTTCAGTCACCGGCGTGGTGCAGGACGCGGGGTAGCCGCGCATGCCGTCGATTTCCACCAGGCACATGCGGCAGGAGCCAAAGGCTTCCAGGCTGTCGGTGGCGCACAGTTTAGGAATCGTGGTGCCCAGCAGCGCAGCGGCGCGCATCACCGAGGTGCCTTCGGGCACGCTGATGCTGCGGCCGTCGATGTTCAGGGTGACCTGCACCTGGCTTTCGCGGGCTGGCGTGCCCAGGTCCATATCGGTTTTCGGGTCGAATACAGTGATCATTGGTCAGCCTCCGAGGGCTGCAGACCGAAGTCAGCGGGAAAATACTTGAGGGCGCTGGCCACCGGAAACGGGGCCATGCCGCCCAACGCACACAGCGAACCGTATTGCATCGTGTCGCACAGGTCCTTGAGGATGATCACCTGCTCTTCGCGACCGCTCTGGTCCGGCGCGGCGAGCAGGCGGTCGATCACCTCCACGCCCCGGGTCGAGCCGATGCGGCACGGCGTGCATTTGCCACAGGATTCCTCGGCGCAAAACTGCATGGCGAAACGCGCCATTTGGGCCATATCCAGCGTGTCATCTGCCACCACCACACCACCGTGACCGAGCATCGCGCCGATGGCGGCGAACGCTTCGTAATCCAGCGGCGTATCGAATTGCGACGGCGGCACCCATGTGCCGAGCGGGCCGCCGACCTGCGCAGCTTTCAGCGGTCGGCCACTGGCTGTCCCGCCGCCGTAGTCTTCCACCAGTTCCCGCAGGGTCAGGCCAAAGGCCCGTTCCACCAGCCCGCCGTGACGAATATTGCCCGCTAACTGGAAGGGCATCGTGCCGAGGGAGCGGCCCATGCCGTAATCGCGATAGAACTGCGCACCCTTGGCCAGAATCAGCGGCACCGAAGCGAGGGTCAGCACGTTGTGCACCAGCGTCGGCAAGCCGAACAGCCCTTGCAACGCGGGGATTGGCGGCTTGGCGCGGACGATCCCGCGCTTGCCTTCGAGCGAGTCCAGCAGCGCGGTTTCTTCACCGCAGATGTAAGCACCGGCACCGACGCGCACTTCCATATCGAAAGCCTGACCGCTGCCGGCGACATTGGCGCCGAGATAACCGTTCGAACGGGCAATTTGCAGCGCGTTGCGCAGGATAATTACGGCATCCGGATATTCCGAGCGCACATAGATGTAGCCGTAGGTGGCGCCGACGCAGAGGCCGGCAATGGCCATGCCTTCGATCAGCAGGAAGGGGTCGCCTTCCATCAACATGCGGTCGGCGAAGGTGCCTGAGTCGCCCTCATCGGCATTGCACACAATGTATTTCTGAGCAGCTTGGGTGGCGCGGACCGTGCGCCATTTGATCCCGGCGGGGAAGGCCGCGCCGCCACGGCCGCGCAGGCCCGAATCGAATACCTCAGTCGCAGTCTGTTCGCCACCGATGGTGACGGCTCTTTTCAAACCCTCGAAACCTCCATGATCCAGGTAATCGTCCAGCGACAGCGGCTGGGTAATACCGGCGCGGGCGAACAGCAGGCGTTGTTGCGTCTTCAAGTAGGGCAACTCTTCCACCAGGCCCAAAGCCAGGGGATGAGCAGACGGCTCGCCTTGCAAGGCATCGAGCACTGACGGCACATCGGCCGCAGTCAACGGGCCGAAACCGATCCGTCCTTGCGGGCTGTCCACTTCCAGCAGCGGTTCCAGCCAATACAGGCCGCGCGAGCTGGTGCGCTGCAACTCCAGGGGCACAAAGCGTCCCCGGGCATGGGTGATAAGGGCCACCGCAATCTCTTCGGCACCCACGGCACGGGCCACCGAATCAGAGGACAAATAGAAAGCCGGCATCATGCATCCTCCTGGCAAGCGTCGAGCAAGGCATCCAGACGCTCAGCACTGAGCCGCGCATGCACCCGGCCATCCAGCTCCAGGGCGGGCGAGCAGGCACAAGCGCCGAGGCAATACACCGGACGCAAACTGATGCTGCCATCGGCACTGCTGCCGTGGTCATCCAGTTGCAGACGTTCGCGCAACTGCGCCGCGAGCTGCTCGGCACCGCGGCTCTTGCAGGACTCGGCCCGGCACAGCCGCAAGATATGCTTGGCCGGCGGCGCAGTACGGAAATCATGGTAAAAACTGATCACCCCGCGAACCTCCGCCTGACTCTGATTGAGGGCGTGAGCAATTTCGGGGATGGCCACATCGGGGATGTAACCGATGCGTTCCTGAATATCATGAAGAATGGGCAACAGTGCACCCGGAGTGCCCTTGTGGCGCTCCAGCAGGGTGTTGACCACAGGCAGGTGCAAACTCTCATCAGGCATTCAGCAATCCTCACGGTCACGGACAAACCAGATGGTTGTCGGTCGTCCGAAAGTGTCGGCTGCGGCACTCACACCACGTCACGGTATCGTGGCAATTTCAGGCCGGTGGCCAGGGCACCCTGAATGGGCATCTTGTTGTGCCCGGCACGGTCTTCGCCGCACCTCTATAAGGGCATTAAGGCAGCTTGCCACGCTGCTTTTGATTCATCTGCACCAAAGCGACGTGTTCGGTTCTGCCTACGACTATCCATTAAGTCTAGAAGAGTGCGGCCGGAGGCGTCGTCCCTAAATGGTCGGGGCACAATGTGCAGCGTTATCGCGAATCATGCTTGAACCACCCCGATCCGCTGCTGATGCACGAGTTTCCAGTGCTTGTGCCAAGCTGATGGAGTGTTAATACGCCTGCCCCTCAGGCAAACCTCAGGAAGCCCATGACATGAAGCCCACTCATGCATCGCACGTCCGTCGAGAATTCTTCAAAGCAATCGGGTTCTACTTGCGTGTTGTCTGGCCGATCTTTTCCGTACTGTTTTTTTTGATCGTGCTGTTCGGCTTCATCATCAGCTACCTGGAGGGCTGGGATCCTTTTGACGGCATCTATTTCGGCTTCGTGACCGGTTTGACCATTGGCTATGGAGAGCTCGTGCCGAAACTTGGCGTCTCGCGGATTCTGGCGATTTTGCTGGGGTTCAACGGGGTGCTGATGACAGCGATATTTGCAGCGATCAGTGTTCGGGCGATTGAGGTTGCCGTGCGGGCGGCGGGGCAGGAAGAGCCGGGTAAGCCGACGGCGTGAAGTCATGCTTGGTTGCTACTGGAAGGGGAGCAAATCCCCAATCCCAGTCAACCCACAACCCCCCTGTGGAAGCGAGCCTGCTCGCGAAAGCGCCAGCCCAACCAACGCAAAACCCTGAAGTGACCACAACCCCTTGTAGGAACGAGCTCGCTCGCGAAAAACGCAAGGCATCCACCTATCCCGCTGAATACCCCACCCACCGCAACCAAGCCCGCTCCCATAACATCGCGCCTAACTTTTGAACCCGAAAGTTACCCCGGCGCTTCGCCCACTACCCCTCAGCCTTCGCCCCTGCCCGCTTAGACGCCAGCTCATTATCCCGATCCCGATTCAGCACCTTCACCGCATCATCCACAACCGCCTTGCTCATCGCCGTCAAATAATGCGCAGCCCAGGCGTGGCGGTCGGTGTCTTTGGCGTAAGCAGCATCTTCGGTCAGCTTCTTGGCGAGAAACAGAAAGTCAGAGGCCATGGATAGGGCATCACCGAGGGGAACGCCGTGGGTGACGTGGAAGAGTGGTTGATCCGCGCAGTAGATGGCGGGGGTTAGGCCGATGGTTTTGAGTTCTGGTTGATCGGTCATTGGCCACCTCCGATGAGGGAGAGGCGGTCGGGGAGGGTGTTACGCGATTGGGAATTGCGTTGAGGGAAAAGCCAAAATTTGTACGGATTGATGCTGCGCATTATCAGACTCCTTGATATGGGGAGCTGCCACATTCGTTTCCACACGAATGGGTGACAGCTGTGCGCAGGGTGGAAAACCGGGAATCAAGGAAACCGGCACGCCCGAAGACGTCCCACGCACAGCCGCCATAACTCACGCCGCAGGCACAAAAAAAGCGCCGGCAGACGTGATGGGGGCGCTGTTGCGCCTTGAATTACACGGGTTTCCACACCCGGTCGCTGAATTGGCAGCGACGGTGGGAGGGTATCGTGGAGATCTAATTCCTGCAACCTTCGGGGCGAGTCGCACTTGCATCATGAAATGCATTGAAACAGGTCAATACCTTCTGTCTGCGGGTTACAAATTTGCGCTTCGGGTGGTTGCGAAGTTACCCCATAATCGCGCGCTTCAACCTTAGTTAGCGCTGCTTTTCGACTAATCTGTAGCCGCTGCCACCAGATTTTTAATAGCCAAGGAGAAAGGCAATGACAGATAACTGGAACAAGCGTCAGTCGGATGCATCTGCCAAGGATGCTCTCGAACGTTTACCAGCCCTGTCTGAATTGCCTGCGACCCTATGAGCCAAGCCGCCTTAGTCAATCCAAGCCTGCTCACCTGGTCTCGTGAGCGCGCAGGTCTCTCCACTGAGCAGGTTGCTAAAAAGTTGCCAGTGAAACCCTATCGAGTACAGGAATGGGAGTCTGGCGAGACCAAACCAACATTCCTCCAGGCTCAGAAGTGGGCGAGTCTCGCTCACATTCCTTTTGGCTTCCTGTTTCTTCAGCAGCCTCCCGTCGAACAACTGCCTTTACCTGATCTTCGGACCGTCGGTGGGGTTGCGCCTCAACGTCCCAGTCTGGAACTGTTGGACACTGTCAGGGATTCCATACGAAAGCAGGATTGGTACCTGGAGTATCTGCAAAACCAAGATCATCAGCCGTTGGCATTTGTCGGTCGCTTCAATAGCCGATCTCAAGTCGCCGAGGTGGTGGACGACATCCGCCGGACCCTCGGCGTGAACCCTGACGCTGCTCGATTGGATTACGACAAATACAGTCGTGCCTTGATCGACGCCGCAGAAGCGGCTGGCATTTTGGTGATGCGCAGTGGCATTGCGCTAGGAAACACCCATCGTAAACTTGAAGTGAGCGAGTTTCGGGGTTTCGCCATCAGTAACGCCTACGCCCCCGTTGTATTCGTCAACAGTTCCGACGCCCCCACCGCACGGCTGTTCACTTTGCTCCACGAACTGGCCCATATCTGGATTGGTAGCAGCGGAGTGTCCGACGGGAGCACCGCGAATGGTCGAGAGGAGGAGCGATTCTGCAATGCAGTTGCAGGCGAGTTTCTGGCTCCCGAAGCCCAATTCCGCGCCCTGTGGAACGCTGATGTTAGCTGGGAAGACAACCTGGCTCCGCTGGCAACTCGGTTTCACATCAGTAAATTGGCGATTGGTCGCCGCGCATTGGATCTTGGATATTTAAGCCCGGCGCAATACAGCGCTTACTATCGAATGATCCTCAAAACTTTTCAGGATGATAAAGGTGGAGCGGGTGACTATTACCGCAACGCCACCGCGAAAAATAGCCCTCGCCTAAGTAAGGCAGTGCTGACTGAAGCAATGAGTGGCCGGATGCTGCTGCGCGATGCGGGACATTTGCTCGGCGTGCAACCTGCCAAATTAAGGACCCTAGCCAGCAAGATCACGGAATGAATCATCTACTCGACGCTAACACGCTGATCGAAGCCAAGAACCGTTACTACGGCATGAAGATCTGTCCTGGCTTTTGGCAATGGCTATTGCTGAAAAATGAAGCGTTGGCTTTATCCAGCATCGCCCCCGTAATGGATGAGCTAACCAAACGGAATGACGAACTGGCTGATTGGGCTAAGGAGAACGCTGGTTTCTTCCACATCACCACCGATGACGCTACGCAAGAAGGATTCGCGCAAGTAGTTGAGCTTGTCGCAAATCAAGCGCCGAGTATGAAGATAGGCGCCATGGACGAATTTTTAGCGGGAGCAGACCCTTGGCTTATTGCAAAGGCTATGACGACAGGAGCGACTTTAGTCACTCACGAAAGGCTGAATCGCGACGCCAGACGAAAATTCATCATCCCGAATATTTGTGAGCAGCTAAACGTTCCATTTCTAAATACGTTTGAGTTGCTGCACAAGCTTGAAGCAAGGTTTGTTTTACTTGCGTAAATGATATTCGGGCTGAAATTCGATGCGATTTCGTTAATTGCGAGGGGGAAAGGCGACGGATATATTTTCCGTCCAATTTTGGACGGAAAAGGGGGCAGATTTATTATTCACACACTCGGGCCAACCGATGCCTGTCAGCTCACCGCAATCTCTGTCGGAGCGAGCCTGCTCGCCAAATCCGTCAGGCGAGTTCCCCGATGCACCACCACTGTACTGCGACCTCATCGTCAGGTTGAGTTACGTCATGCCCGTGCTCGATGAAGTTCGCTGGTGTGTGCAACGCAAGATAATGACTGATCCGCTCTGGCATCAGAGCGTTAGTTTCACCGAGAAAACCCAGATAATAGTCCCGGTCATAGAAGATAGTGACTTCGCTCTGATGAACCCATGGCCACACCAGCAGGCAGGCGACACGGTAGTAACCCTGTGAGTGGTCAGCAGCGTTGGACAGGTGGCTAGCGGCTTCGAGCAGTTGCTGAATGCAGAAGGCCTGAACTTCGATCCTGGCTTGAGGGCCTTGAACCAAGGCCGCGTGCACCGGGATCTTCCAATGTGTGTAGCGCTCCATGTGCGCGGATCGCGGGTAAAACTCGTCGCGAAAACTGGAGGCCCAGCGTTCCAGAGCGCGAAGGCGGCGGGGAATGCCTCTGAGTGGCTTGTTGCTGAGGGCGATTTGCCGCATTGATACGTCCTTGTGATGCCGAAAAGATCTTTCGTTGCTGTCTGCTGACGCAATTGAAAAGTGGGCAGATAGATTTCCATATCAGCCAAGTCCCTAGCCAGCACTAGTCGGTGTAAAGGGTTACTAAACTTTGCCTCACTCCGATCATTCACTGAATGTCTTTCAAGTAATCCTTAAGCGCGATGAGCGGCGCATTAAGCTGTTCCATTGTCCGCGCACTGCTGAAATCAGCTGACAACCGATGCAGCTCACGCCCCAGTGGCATTTCAGCCCCTCCTATAGCGTCCAGCGCCAGACTTACACAATGTGCCACTCTAAACTGAATACCCTCAACATCCCCCCGACGCACCAGCAACCCAAATACCTCCCGCTCGTAATCGCTCATGATCGGATCATCCCGCAGAATCGGACTCGACCCCTCCGTCTCATAAGTCAGCTTGAGACAGAACAGAGCAACAGTTTCAAGCAGCAGTTCCATGGGATGAATCCTTGAGGATTGTCGTACCCGCCAAAACAAGCGAGGGGATCAAAAGAATCGCCAGCACGCCGGCTCCTACGGATCGACGGGGTGGGCTCACTTTTCTACAGGCGAAAAAAAAGGCCTTGCAAAGCAAGACCTTTCTTAATTTTGGTGCCCCGAGGGAGACTCGAACTCCCACTTCTTGCGAAAACGGATTTTGAATCCGCCGCGTCTACCAATTCCGCCATCAGGGCTCAATGGCGGCGAAGTATAGAGATGAGATTACCGTCGGTCAATCAGGTACATAGAGAATTTTCACTATTTCGGCTAGACTTCCGGCCCCTGCTAGACGAACCCCATCATGCGCGTTGCTGACTTTACATTCGAACTCCCTGATTCGCTGATCGCTCGCCATCCTTTGGCTGAGCGTCGCAACAGTCGCCTGTTGACCCTTGATGGGGTCAGCGGCGCCCTGGCACACCGTCAATTCACTGATTTGCTCGAGCATTTGCGCCCGGGCGATTTGATGGTGTTCAACAATACCCGGGTGATTCCGGCGCGGCTGTTTGGCCAGAAGGCTTCCGGCGGCAAGCTGGAAATCCTGGTGGAGCGGGTGCTCGACAGTCATCGCGTGCTGGCGCATGTGCGCTCCAGCAAGTCGCCGAAGCCGGGGTCGAAGATCCTGATCGACGGCGGTGGCGAGGCTGAGATGCTGGCGCGTCACGATGCGTTGTTCGAGCTGGGGTTCGCCGAAGAGGTGTTGCCGCTGCTCGATCGCGTCGGGCACATGCCGTTGCCTCCTTATATAGACCGCCCGGATGAAGGCTCGGACCGCGAGCGTTATCAGACGGTCTACGCCGAGCGTTTGGGCGCGGTAGCCGCACCGACTGCGGGGCTGCATTTCGATCAGCCGCTGATGGAGGCGATTGCCGCCAAGGGCGTCGAGACGGCGTTCGTGACCTTGCACGTCGGTGCGGGCACGTTCCAGCCGGTGCGCGTCGAGAAGATCGAAGACCACCACATGCACAGCGAATGGCTGGAAGTCGGCCAGGACGTGGTCGATGCCGTCGCGGCTTGCCGTGCTCGCGGTGGTCGTGTGGTGGCGGTGGGGACCACCAGCGTGCGTTCCCTGGAAAGTGCCGCGCGCGATGGCGTGCTCAAGCCGTTCAGTGGCGACACTGACATCTTTATCTACCCGGGCCGGCCGTTTCATGTGGTCGACGCCCTGGTCACCAACTTCCATTTGCCCGAATCCACGCTGTTGATGCTGGTTTCGGCGTTCGCCGGTTATCCCGAGACCATGGCTGCTTACAAAGCCGCCGTTGACAACGAATACCGCTTTTTCAGCTACGGTGATGCGATGTTTATCACCCGTAATCCCGCACCACGTGGCCCTGAGGAAACAGAATGAGTCGCCAAAGTCGTATGTCGTTTGAGTTGCTTGCTACTGACGGCAAGGCTCGTCGCGGTCGTTTGACCTTCCCACGCGGTACCGTCGAGACCCCGGCGTTCATGCCGGTGGGCACGTATGGCACGGTCAAGGGCATGTTGCCGCGGGATATCACCGCCACGGGCGCGGAAATCATTCTGGGTAACACCTTTCACTTGTGGCTGCGTCCTGGCACCGAAGTGATCAAGAAACACGGCGACCTGCACGATTTCATGCAGTGGAAAGGCCCGATTCTGACTGACTCCGGCGGTTTCCAGGTGTTCAGCCTGGGCGCCATGCGCAAGATCAAGGAGGAGGGCGTGACCTTCGCTTCTCCTGTCGACGGCGCCAAAGTGTTCATGGGCCCGGAAGAGTCGATGCAGGTCCAGCGCGATCTGGGCTCGGACATCGTGATGATCTTTGACGAATGCACCCCGTACCCGGCTGACGAAGACGTCGCGCGGGTATCGATGGAGTTGTCGTTGCGTTGGGCCAAGCGTTCGAAAGAAGCCCATGGCGACAACACGGCGGCGCTGTTCGGCATCGTTCAGGGCGGCATGCACCAGGATTTGCGCATGCGCTCCCTGGAAGGTCTCGACAATATCGGTTTCGATGGTCTGGCCATCGGCGGTCTGTCGGTGGGCGAGCCGAAGCACGAGATGATCAAGGTGCTGGATTACCTGCCGGGTCAGATGCCGGCTGACAAACCTCGTTACCTTATGGGCGTTGGCAAACCGGAAGATCTGGTTGAGGGTGTGCGCCGCGGTGTGGACATGTTCGATTGCGTGATGCCAACCCGTAATGCCCGCAATGGGCATCTGTTCATTGATACAGGCGTGCTGAAGATCCGTAACGCGTTCCATCGCCATGATGATTCGCCGCTGGATCCGACCTGCGATTGCTACACCTGCCAGAACTTCTCCCGTGCTTATCTGCACCATCTGGACAAGTGCGGCGAAATGCTGGGTAGCATGTTGAATACCATCCACAATTTGCGCCATTACCAGGTGCTTATGGCTGGTTTGCGCGAGGCTATTCAACAGGGTACATTGGCCGCCTTTGTCGATGCCTTCTACGCCAAACGCGGGTTACCTGTTCCGCCTTTGGACTGAGTTTTCTGACCCCAAGATTCAACATTTGCAACTGGAGTGCTAAATGAGCTTTTTTATCTCTAATGCCATGGCTGACGCTGCTGCACCGGCAGCTGCAGGCCCAATGGGTGGCGGTTTCGAGTGGATTTTCCTGGTCGGTTTCCTGGTCATCTTCTACCTGATGATCTGGCGTCCACAGGCCAAGCGCGCCAAAGAGCAGAAAAACCTGCTGAGCAGCCTGCAGAAAGGCGACGAAGTTGTGACCACCGGTGGTATCGCCGGCAAGATCACTAAAGTGGCAGACGACTTCGTTGTTCTGGAAGTTTCCGACACCATCGAAATGAAGTTCCAGAAAGGCGCCATCGCCGCCACGCTGCCAAAAGGCACGCTAAAAGCGATCTAAGTTTCAACTTCTACTCAATCGACGGGGCGCGCAAGGCGCCCCGCGTCATAAGCGGGCGGCGTGATGCTGAACAAATACCCTCTGTGGAAATACATTCTGATCCTGGCGGTGCTGGCGGTCGGTCTGATTTATTCCGCTCCCAATCTATATCCTGATGACCCGGCCATTCAGGTCAGCGGTGCAAGCACTGCGCTGCAAGTCAATCAGGCTGATCTGGATCGCGTGAGCGCAGCGCTCAAGGAATCCGGGATCAACGTCAAGGCTGCCACCCTGGCAGCAAACGGCAAGGGCGGTCTGATTCGTCTGACCAAGGCTGAAGATCAGCTACCTGCCAAAGACGTCGTGCGCAAGGCATTGGGTGATGACTACGTCGTTGCACTGAACCTGGCACAAACCACCCCGCAATGGCTGCGCAGCCTGGCCGCGCACCCGATGAAGCTGGGTCTGGACTTGTCCGGTGGCGTGCACTTCCTGCTGGAAGTGGACATGGACAAAGCGCTCGATGCGCGCCTGAAAGTCTATGAAGGCGATGTGAAGAGCCTGTTGCGTAAAGAGAAACTGCGCTATCGCAGCCTGCCGCAACTCAACGGTGCCATTCAGCTGGGTTTCAGTGATGAAGCTTCCCGCGAACAGGCCCGCGCGCTGATCCGCAAGAGCTTCAACGATTTCGACATTGTTCCGGCCGACCTCAATGGCCAACCGGTGCTGCGTCTGGCGATGACCCCGGCCAAGCTGGCGGAAATCCGTGAATACTCCATCAAGCAAAACTTGACCACGGTACGTAACCGCGTCAACGAGCTGGGTGTTGCCGAGCCAATCGTTCAGCGTCAGGGCGCTAACCGCATCGTGGTTGAGCTGCCGGGCGTGCAGGACACCGCCGAAGCCAAGCGTATCCTCGGCAAGACGGCCAACCTTGAGTTCCGTCTGGCTGCTGAGCCAGGCGCTTCGAAAGCCACTTCCGAAACCTTCGAGTTCCGTGAAGGCAAGCGTCCGCCAGCACAGATCGAGCGTGGCCTGATCATCACTGGTGACCAGGTAACTGACGCCAAGGCTGGCTTCGGCGAGCATGGCACGCCAGAAGTGAACATCCGTCTGGATGGCCACGGTGGCGAGCTGATGAGTCGTGCGACTCGCAGCAACGTCGGTCGCAGCATGGCGGTGATCTTTATCGAGCAACGTCCGGTGACCACTTACGTCAAGCAAGTGGTTAACGGCGTCGAGAAAGACGTACCGGTCCAGACGTTCAAGGAAGAGAAAAAGATCATCAGCCTGGCGACCATTCAGTCGCCGCTGGGTGCTCAGTTCCGCATCACTGGCCTGAACGGCCAGGGCGAGTCGTCCGAACTGGCGCTGCTGCTGCGTGCCGGTGGTCTGGCTGCACCGATGTACTTCGCTGAAGAGCGCACCATTGGTCCAAGCCTGGGTGCTGACAACATCGTCAAGGGTATCGATGCTTCGTTGTGGGGCATGCTGTTTGTCTCGCTGTTCATCATGGCCATCTACCGCTTCTTCGGCATCATCGCCACCGTCGCTCTGGCGGTGAACATGGTGCTGTTGCTGGCCCTGATGTCGCTGCTGGGTGCAACGCTGACCCTGCCGGGTATCGCCGGTATCGTGTTGACCATGGGTATGGCTGTCGACGCCAACGTTCTGATCTTCTCGCGGATACGTGAAGAGATCGCGGCGGGCATGACCGTACAACGGGCAATCAACGAAGGCTTCGGCCGGGCATTCACCGCGATTCTCGACGCCAACCTGACAACCTTGTTGGTCGGCGGGATTCTCTTTGCGATGGGCACCGGCCCGGTCAAAGGCTTCGCAGTGACCATGTCCCTCGGGATCTTTACCTCGATGTTCACGGCCATCATGGTGACCCGCGCGATGGTCAACCTGATCTTCGGCGGTCGTGACTTCAAGAAGTTGTGGATTTAAGGGGCTGCCATGTTACGTACAATCAACTTCATGGGCGTTCGCAACTTTGCGTTCGGCGTCACATTGTTCCTTACTGCACTGGCAATATTCAGTGTCTTCCATAAGGGCATGAACTGGGGTCTGGACTTCACCGGCGGTACGCTCATTGAGCTGACCTACGAGCGTCCGGCCGACGTCACCAAAGTGCGTGAGCAACTGGCCACTTCGGGTTATCACGAGGCAATCGTGCAGAGCTTCGGTGCGACTACCGATTTGCTGGTGCGTATGCCGGGTGAAGATCCGCAGCTGGGTCATCAAGTGGCAGAAGCGCTGCTGAAAGTCGGCGGCGACAACCCGGCGACGGTCAAACGCGTCGAATTCGTCGGCCCTCAGGTCGGTGAAGAGCTGCGCGACCAGGGCGGCCTCGGCATGCTGATGGCGCTGGGCGGCATCCTGATCTACCTGGCTTTCCGCTTTCAGTGGAAGTTCGCGGTCGGTGCCATCGTTTCGCTGATCCACGACGTGATCGTGACCATCGGTATCCTGTCGTTCTTCCAGATCACCTTCGACCTGACGGTGCTGGCGGCGGTATTGGCGATCATCGGTTACTCGCTCAACGACACCATCGTGGTATTCGACCGGGTTCGTGAGAACTTCCGTGTGCTGCGCAAGGCCAGCCTGATCGAGAACATCAACATCTCGACTACGCAAACCCTGCTGCGGACCATGGCGACGTCGATCTCCACCTTGCTGGCGATTGCTGCGCTGCTGTTCTTTGGTGGCGACAACCTGTTCGGCTTCTCCATTGCGTTGTTCGTCGGTGTTCTGGCGGGTACCTACTCGTCGATCTACATCGCCAACGTGGTGCTGATCTGGCTGAACCTGAGCACTGAGGATCTGATTCCTACAGTGGCTACCGATAAGGAAGTCGACGACCGCCCATAACGGCATCGTTTTCCAGCTGTCGGTCGAAAAGGCGCGAGTATTGAACTCGCGCCTTTTTTTTTGCTCCAAGGCTAGGAGAAGCGCGGGCTTGTCCCGTATGTGATGGTCAGGAGGTTCATGTGAACAAGTCGTTGCTGGTTGGTGCGGTATTGGGTGCTGTCGGTGTAACTGCCGGTGGTGCTGTTGCCACCTACAAGCTGGTTAAAAGCGGCCCTGAATATGCGCAGGTTTTAGCCGTTGAACCGGTCAAGACACAAATCAAGACGCCACGTGAAGTATGCAAGGACGTTGCAGTAACCCGGCAAGCGCCGGTGAAAGATCAACACCAGATCGCCGGTACCGTGGTTGGTGCGTTGGCGGGTGGTCTGTTGGGTAATCAGATCGGCGGCGGCACCGGCAAGAAGATTGCTACGGTTGCAGGCGCTGTCGGTGGTGGTTATGCCGGCAACAAGGTTCAGGAAGGCATGCAGGAACGCGACACCTACACCACGACTCAGACGCGGTGTAACACCGTGAATGACATCAGTGACAAGGTCGTGGGTTACGACGTCCGTTATTCGCTGGACGGCAAGGAAGGCAAGGTGCGGATGGATCGCGATCCGGGTAACCAGATTCCGGTCGACAAGGAAGGCAAGCTGATCCTGGGGCAGAACGAACAGAATCGCTAAGTACTCGGGTTCAAGAGTAAAAAAAGAAGCACCCTGCGGGGTGCTTTTTTTGTGCCTGCAATTTATGCATCACCACAAATCCCCTGTAGGAGTGAGCCTGCTCGCGATAGCAATCTATCATTCGAAATAGTTGGTGACTGATACATCGCTATCGCGAGCAGGCTCACTCCTACATTGGGTCTGTGGTGTGGCAGGGGCAAATTCCAGGCATAAAAAAAGCACCCCGAAGGGTGCTTTTTTGTGGCTGCTCGCTTAGCGCTTCAGCGAGGCCGGCAGGTGCGGCTGGATGGCCGTCAGTACTGCTTTGAAGCATTTGGTGTTACCGGCAACGACGTGGCCTTTCTCAAGGAAGTCGTGACCGCCGGTGAAGTCGCTCACCAGGCCGCCTGCTTCCTGAATCAGCAGGGCGCCTGCAGCCATGTCCCACTCGGACAGGCCCGACTCCCAGAATGCGTCGAAACGGCCGGCCGCTACGTAAGCCAGGTCCAGGCTCGCCGAGCCAGCGCGGCGGATGCCGGCAGTCTGGCCAACCAGGGCGCGGAACATGCCCAGGTAGTTGTCGAGGTTGTCCATCTGGTCATCGCGGAACGGGAAGCCGGTACCCAGTAGGGCGCCGTCCAGGCTGGTGCGGCCGCTGACGCGCAGGCGACGACCGTTCAGTTGGGCGCCGCGACCACGGCTGGCGGTGAATTCTTCCTGGCGAACCGGGTCCAGAACAACAGCGTGTTCCAGGCGACCGCGGTATTTGCAGGCGATGCTGACAGCGAAGTGAGGAATGCCGCGCAGGAAGTTGGTGGTGCCGTCCAGTGGGTCGATGATCCACAGGTAGTCTTCGCCTTCGCCGCTGCCCGGGTGCATGCCGGTTTCTTCGCCGAGAATGCCGTGGGTAGGGTAGGCCTTGCGCAGCGCGTCGATGATTTTCTGTTCGGCGGCGCGATCCACCTCGGATACGTAATCCTTGGCGTCTTTTTCGTCGACCTTGATGGTATCCAGGCGCTCGATGGAGCGGAAGATCAATTCACTGGCGCTGCGGGCGGCGCGCAGCGCGATATTCAGCATGGGCTGCATGGATGTGTCACCTAAGGTTGTTAAAGAAAGCCGGGCATTCTATCAGAACTTTTCTACAGGTGAAGGTCAGTGTTCGCTTTCATAGCTTAACGGTAGGATGAACTGTAAGATTCGGCTCCCAAATTTGTGTTCGAGAACGCCTCCCGTGCTGCATAACATTCGTGTCGTCCTGGTCAATACCAGCCATCCCGGGAATATCGGCGGGGCTGCGCGTGCCATGAAGAACATGGGCCTGTCGCGGCTGGTGCTGGTCGAACCGCGGCTGTTCCCGCATCACGAAGCCGATGCTCGTGCTTCCGGTGCCGGTGACATCCTTGAAAACGCGCAAATCGTCGCCACCTTGGAAGATGCCTTGGTCGGCTGCAATCTGGTGCTCGGCACCAGCGCCCGTGACCGTCGCATTCCCTGGCCGTTGCTCGATCCCCGCGAATGCGGAACGAAAGTGGTCGAGGAAGCTGCGTCGGGAGCCGAGATTGCCTTGGTCTTTGGTCGTGAAGATTCTGGCCTGACCAATGAAGAGCTGCAGCGATGTCATTATCACGTGCACATCCCATCAGACCCTGAGTTCAGCTCGCTGAACCTTGGGGCGGCGGTGCAGGTGTTGAGTTATGAAGTGCGTATGTCCTGGCTCGCGGCCCAAGGCCAGCCGAGCAAGATCGAGAAGGATGAAGTGGCGTCCACCAAAAGTGGTGAGCTGGCGACCATGGATGAGCTGGAGCGATTCTATGAGCACCTGGAGCAAACCCTGGTGGCCATTGAATTCCTCGATCCGGAAAAACCACGGCACTTGATGGCGCGCCTGCGCCGGTTGTACGGACGCAGCTCGGTCAGCCGGGCGGAAATGAATATATTGCGTGGCATCCTCACGGAAACCCAGAAAGCGGCCCGTGGTGAGCTTCTTAAGCGGAAGGATTAAAAATGTTCGAGCGTTTGCGTGAAGATATCCAGAGTGTTTTCCATCGTGATCCGGCAGCGCGCAACGCCTTTGAAGTTCTGACGTGCTACCCGGGCATGCACGCCATCTGGATCCACCGCTTGTCGTCGGCCCTGTGGGGCATGGGCTGGAAGTGGCTGGCGCGACTGGTGTCGAACTTCGGTCGCTGGTTGACCGGGATCGAGATTCATCCGGGGGCCAAGGTCGGTCGTCGCTTCTTTATTGACCATGGCATGGGCATTGTCATCGGTGAAACCGCTGAGATCGGCAATGACGTCACCCTTTATCAGGGCGTGACCCTGGGTGGCACTAGCTGGAACAAGGGCAAGCGTCATCCGACGCTTGAAGATGGCGTTGTAGTAGGGGCGGGCGCCAAGGTGCTTGGCCCGTTCACCGTTGGTGCGGGAGCCAAGGTCGGTTCCAATGCTGTGGTCACCAAGGCGGTTCCGGCCGGGGCGACAGTGGTTGGTATTCCGGGGCGGATCATCGTCAAATCCGATGAAGAGCAGGACGCCAAGCGCAAGGCCATGGCCGAGAAGATCGGATTCGATGCCTACGGTGTTGGCGAAGACATGCCGGACCCGGTGGCGCGTGCCATTAATCAATTGCTTGATCACCTGCAGGCTGTTGATGGTCGTCTGGAAGGGATGTGCGGGGCGCTGAAGGACTTGGGCAGCAATTACTGTGCGAAAGATCTGCCTGAGTTGCGCGAAGAAGACTTCGCCTGTGTAAAGGACAAGGATCAGAGCCAGGCCAGCTAAATCGAGTCGACTTCAATCGCGAGCAGGCTCACTCCTACATTTGAAATGCGTTTCCCTGTAGGAGTGAGCCTGCTCGCGAAGAACGATGACTCGGTATTGCTGGCTGTTCGCGGCCAGCCTTTGCTATGATGCGCCCGCTCTTTTGCGGGTATTCCTGACTAAAGCACTAGGTCTTATAGTTGACTTAAATACTCGGGAATTGCATACTCGCCCCATTCCGAACTCCGTGGTAATTGTCCATGCGACTGACTACAAAAGGCCGATACGCCGTGACTGCCATGCTTGACCTGGCGTTACACGCGCAGCACGGGCCGGTGTCCCTGGCCGATATCTCCGAGCGCCAAGGCATCTCCCTGTCCTACCTCGAGCAGCTCTTCGCCAAATTGCGCCGCAGCAATCTGGTGTCCAGCGTCCGTGGTCCAGGCGGCGGCTATCAGCTGTCGCGCGACATGCAGGGTATCCAGGTCGCTCAGGTGATCGATGCGGTGAACGAATCGGTCGATGCCACCAAATGCCAGGGCCAAGGTGATTGCCATCAAGGCGACACCTGTCTGACCCACCACTTGTGGTGCGATCTGAGCCTGCAGATTCACGAATTTCTCAGCGGTATCAGCTTGGCTGACCTTGTCACTCGCCGTGAGGTACAAGAAGTAGCCCAGCGTCAGGATCAGCGCCGTTGCAACAGCAAAGCGCCGCGCCTGGACAAGATTGAAGCGTCCGCCGTCGAATGACAGCCAAAGAGCTAGCGGCACGCCAGCCAGCCTGATTTAGGAGATAGTCCATGAAATTGCCGATTTACCTTGATTACTCTGCGACCACCCCGGTTGATCCGCGTGTAGCGCAAAAAATGAGTGAATGCCTGCTGGTTGACGGAAACTTCGGTAACCCGGCGTCCCGTTCCCACGTGTTCGGCTGGAAAGCTGAAGAGTCCGTCGAAAACGCTCGTCGTCAGGTCGCTGACCTGGTCAACGCCGATCCGCGTGAAATCGTCTGGACCTCCGGTGCCACCGAGTCCGACAACCTGGCAATCAAGGGTGCGGCGCATTTCTATGCCACCAAAGGCAAACACCTGATTACCACCAAGATTGAGCACAAGGCTGTCCTCGACACCATGCGCCAACTGGAGCGTGAAGGCTTCGAAGTTACCTACATCGAGCCTCGCACTGATGGTCTGGTCACTCCAGAGATGATCGAAGCTGCCCTGCGTGACGACACCATCCTGGTTTCGGTCATGCACGTGAACAACGAAATCGGCACCATCAACGACATCGCAGCCATCGGCGAACTGACCCGTTCCAAGGGCATCCTGTTCCACGTTGACGCGGCTCAGTCCACCGGCAAGGTTGATATCGACCTGTCGAAGCTGAAAGTCGACATGATGTCGTTCTCTGCCCACAAAACCTACGGCCCTAAAGGCATCGGCGCACTGTACGTGAGCCGCAAGCCGCGTGTTCGCATCGAAGCGACCATGCACGGCGGCGGTCACGAACGTGGCATGCGTTCCGGCACCCTGGCGACCCACCAGATCGTCGGCATGGGCGAAGCCTTCCGCGTAGCCAAGGAAGACATGGCTGCCGAGAACATCCGCATCAAGGCCTTGAGCGATCGCTTCTTCAAACAGGTCGAAGGCCTGGAAGAGCTGTACGTCAACGGCAGCATGACCGCCCGCGTACCGCACAACCTGAACCTGAGCTTCAACTACGTTGAAGGCGAGTCGCTGATCATGGCGCTCAAGGATCTGGCGGTTTCGTCCGGTTCGGCCTGCACCTCGGCTTCCCTTGAGCCTTCGTACGTACTGCGCGCCCTGGGCCGCAACGACGAACTGGCACACAGCTCGATTCGCTTCACCTTCGGCCGTTTCACCACCGAAGAAGAAATCGACTACGCCGCGCAGAAAGTCTGCGAGGCCGTTACCAAGCTGCGCACTCTGTCGCCGCTGTGGGACATGTACAAAGACGGTGTCGACATTTCGAAAATCGAGTGGGCGGCACACTGATTTCAAGTCGCCGCAAACCGGCCCTGTAAGACGCAGGTTTTCAGGGCTCAAGAGCGACTCTCTGATGAGTGAGGATTAAGAATCATGGCTTACAGCGAAAAGGTCATCGACCACTACGAGAACCCGCGCAACGTCGGCAAGATGGACGCGGAAGACCCTGATGTCGGCACCGGCATGGTCGGCGCTCCGGCGTGCGGCGACGTGATGCGCCTGCAGATCAAGGTCAACGAGCAAGGCATCATCGAAGACGCCAAGTTCAAGACCTACGGTTGCGGTTCGGCTATCGCCTCCAGCTCCCTGGCGACCGAGTGGATGAAAGGCAAGACTCTGGATGAAGCAGAGACCATCAAAAACACTCAGTTGGCCGAAGAACTGGCTCTGCCGCCAGTAAAAATTCACTGCTCCGTACTTGCTGAAGACGCTATCAAAGCGGCCGTTCGCGACTACAAGCAGAAGAAAGGCTTGATCTGACTTTCAAGATTTGGCGACGAGTAAGGAGTCACCGATGGCTATCAGCATGACAGAAGCGGCTGCTCAACACGTGCGACGCTCCCTCAACGGGCGCGGCAAAGGTGAAGGGATTCGTCTGGGTGTTCGCACCACAGGCTGTTCCGGCCTTGCCTACGTGCTGGAGTTTGTCGACGAGGTGGTTGCAGAGGATCAGGTGTTCGAAAGTCACGGCGAGAAAGTGATCATCGACCCGAAAAGCCTGGCCTACCTGGACGGCACCGAACTCGATTTCGTCAAGGAAGGGTTGAACGAAGGCTTCAAGTTCAACAATCCCAACGTGCGCGGTGAATGTGGCTGCGGCGAAAGCTTCAACATCTGAGGCTGCGCGTGGGTACTCCTTGTCATTTCGCTTTATTTGAGCTGAAACCGAGCTTCCGTCTGGATCTCGATCAGTTGGCCACGCGCTACCGTGAGTTGGCGCGCGGTGTTCATCCGGACCGCTTTGCAGACGCTTCCGAGCGCGAGCAGCGGCTGGCGCTAGAGCAATCCGCGAGCCTCAACGAGGCCTACCAGACGCTCAAAAGTCCCCCGAAGCGCGCGCGTTACTTGCTCGCCATGGGCGGTCGCGAGCTGCCGCTGGAGGTCACGGTGCATGATCCGGAGTTTCTTCTGCAGCAGATGGAGCTGCGTGAAGAGCTCGAAGACCTGCAAGACAGCGCCGACCTGGCGGGTGTTGCAGTGTTCAAGCGTCGCCTGAAGACTGCGCAGGATGAACTGAACGAAAGCTTCGCAGCCTGTTGGGATGATGCAGCGCAACGTGAACAGGCCGAACGCCTGATGCGGCGCATGCAGTTCCTCGACAAGCTCACCTACGAAGTGCGCCAGTTAGAAGAGCGCCTCGACGATTAACCCAGTGCCGCTCCGGTCGCACGCCTGATATACAGATAAGTCCTGATAACGATGGCCCTACTGCAGATCGCCGAACCCGGCCAAAGTCCTCAACCGCACCAGCGTCGTCTGGCTGTGGGGATCGACTTGGGTACTACCAATTCGCTGGTCGCTGCGTTGCGCAGTGGTCTTTCCGAACCTCTGGCTGACGCAGACGGGCAGGTCATCCTGCCGTCTGCCGTGCGCTACCACGCCGATCGTGTCGAGGTCGGCGAGTCGGCCAAGCTGGCTGCCGCCACCGATCCCTTGAACACCGTGCTGTCGGTCAAGCGCTTGATGGGTCGTGGTCTGTCCGACGTCAAGCAATTGGGCGATCAACTGCCGTACCGCTTTGTCGGCGGCGAATCGCACATGCCGTTCATCGACACGATCCAGGGCCCGAAAAGCCCGGTCGAAGTCTCTGCCGATATCCTGAAAGTGTTGCGTCAGCGCGCCGAAGCGACGTTGGGTGGCGAACTGGTAGGCGCGGTGATCACCGTTCCGGCCTACTTCGACGATGCTCAGCGTCAAGCCACCAAGGATGCGGCCAAACTGGCCGGTCTAAATGTGCTGCGTCTGCTCAATGAGCCGACCGCCGCCGCTGTGGCTTACGGTCTGGATCAACACGCTGAAGGCCTGGTCGCTATTTATGACCTGGGTGGCGGCACCTTCGATATTTCGATTCTGCGCCTGACCGGCGGTGTGTTTGAGGTTTTGGCTACCGGCGGCGACAGTGCGCTGGGCGGCGATGACTTCGATCACGCAATCGCTGGCTGGATCATCGAGAGCGCCGGTTTGTCCGCCGACCTTGATCCGGGTGCGCAACGCCATCTGCTGCAAACCGCTTGCGCGGCCAAAGAAGCCCTGACCAATGCCTCGACCGTTGAAGTCGCTTATGGCGACTGGAAAGCCGAGCTGACCCGTGAAGCCTTCAATGCGCTGATCGAGCCGATGGTTGCTCGCAGCCTGAAAGCCTGTCGCCGCGCTGTGCGTGATTCCGGCGTCGAGCTGGAAGAAGTGCATGCAGTGGTCATGGTCGGCGGTTCGACCCGTGTGCCTCGTGTTCGCGAAGCCGTCGCTGAAGCCTTCGGTCGCGAGCCGCTGACCGAAATCGATCCGGATCAAGTGGTGGCCATTGGTGCCGCGATCCAGGCCGATACCCTGGCTGGCAACAAGCGTGATGGCGATGAGTTGCTGTTGCTTGACGTGATTCCGTTGTCCCTGGGGCTGGAAACCATGGGCGGCCTGATGGAGAAGGTGATTCCGCGCAACACCACCATCCCTGTCGCCCGCGCTCAGGACTTCACGACTTATAAAGATGGCCAGTCGGCCATGGCGATCCACGTATTGCAGGGCGAGCGCGAGCTGATCAGCGACTGCCGCTCCCTGGCGCGCTTCGAATTGCGCGGCATTCCGGCGATGGTTGCCGGTGCGGCGAAGATTCGCGTGACCTTCCAGGTCGATGCTGACGGTCTGCTCAGTGTTTCTGCCCGCGAGCTGGGTTCGGGCATTGAGGCCAGCATCCAGGTCAAGCCGTCCTACGGTCTGACGGATGGCGAAATCGCCAAAATGCTCAAGGACTCGTTCCAGCACGCCAACGACGACAAGGTCGCTCGGGTGTTGCGTGAACAGCAGGTCGATGCCCAGCGCCTGATCGAAGCGGTGCAGGGTGCCCTCGATGTCGATGGCGAGCGTTTGCTCGACGCCGAAGAGCGCATGGTCATCGAATTGCAGATGCAGGAACTGACCGAATTGATGAAAGGCACCGATGGTTACGCCATCGAGCAGCAGACCAAACGTCTGTCGCAAGTGACCGACGCCTTTGCTGCCCGCCGCCTGGACTCGACGGTGAAAGCCGCGCTGGCGGGGCGCAACCTGAATGAGATTGAGGAATAACGATGCCACAGGTCATTTTTCTGCCACACGAGAAGTTCTGCCCGGAAGGTATGGTTGTGGAGGCTGAGCCTGGCACATCCATTCTCGAGCTGGCCCACGAACACCATATCGAGATGGAAAGCGCCTGTGGCGGCGTCTGCGCCTGCACCACCTGTCATTGCATCATTCGTGAAGGCTTTGACTCGCTGGAAGAGGCGGACGAGCTGGAAGAAGACTTTCTGGATCGTGCCTGGGGTCTGGAGGCGCAATCGCGTCTAGGCTGTCAGGCTATCGTCGGAAATGAAGACCTGACTGTCGAAATTCCGAAATACTCGGTCAACCATGCGGCTGAAGCGCCGCACTGATTCAAGGAACCGAAATGAGTCTGAAATGGGTTGATGTGCTGGAAATCGCGATCCAGCTGGCTGAATCCAAGCCGGATGTGGATCCGCGTTATGTGAACTTCGTCGATCTGCACAAATGGGTGCTGGCATTGCCGGAGTTCAGTGATGATCCGACCCGCGGTGGCGAGAAGGTGCTTGAAGCCATTCAGGCCGCCTGGATCGAAGAAGCAGACTGAGTCTGCGCCGTACGCAGTTAGGCAATACCAAAGAACCCGCGTATAATTCGCGGGTTTAATTTTTCGCAAATTACCGTTTCTGGAGTTACACCATGGCTGTTCAACGTACTTTCTCCATCATCAAGCCTGACGCTGTTGCAAAAAACGTTATCGGCGAGATCACCACTCGTTTCGAAAAAGCTGGCCTGCGCGTTGTAGCTTCGAAACTGAAGCAACTGTCCAAAGCTGAAGCTGAAGGCTTCTACGCTGAGCACAGCGCTCGTGGTTTCTTCAACGACCTGGTTGCTTTCATGATCTCCGGTCCGGTTGTCGTTCAGGTTCTGGAAGGCGAAAACGCTATCGCTCTGAACCGTGAGCTGATGGGCGCTACCAACCCTAAAGAAGCTGCTGCCGGTACCATCCGCGCTGACTTCGCTGATTCCATCGACGCCAACGCTGTACACGGTTCGGACTCCGAAGCCGCTGCTGCTCGCGAAATCTCGTACTTCTTCGCAGCTACTGAAGTAACCACTCGCTAAGCATTGGCTTAAGAGTGAAGGTGAATCCATGACTACATCGACTGTAAAAACCAACCTGCTGGGTCTGACTCAGCTGGAAATGGAAAAATTCTTCGACTCAATCGGGGAGAAGCGTTTCCGTGCCGGTCAGGTAATGAAATGGATTCACCACCTTGGCGTCGATGATTTCGACGCCATGACGAACGTCAGCAAGGCCTTGCGCGACAAGCTCAAGGTTATTGCCGAGGTTCGTGGTCCTGAAGTGGTCAGCGAGGACATCTCCACCGACGGCACCCGTAAGTGGGTGGTGCGCGTGGCGTCCGGCAGCTGCGTCGAGACCGTGTACATTCCCCAGGGCAAACGCGGCACTTTGTGCGTTTCGTCCCAGGCAGGCTGTGCCCTGGATTGCAGTTTCTGCTCCACCGGCAAGCAAGGATTCAACAGCAACCTCACTGCCGCCGAAGTCATCGGCCAGGTGTGGATTGCCAATAAATCGTTCGGCAGCATCCCGGCGACCGCCGACCGTGCCATCACCAACGTGGTGATGATGGGCATGGGTGAGCCGCTGCTGAACTTCGACAACGTCGTGGCTGCCATGCATCTGATGATGGATGACCTGGGCTACGGGATCTCCAAGCGCCGCGTAACCCTGTCTACCTCGGGTGTGGTGCCGATGATCGATGAGCTGTCCAAGCACATCGACGTCTCCCTGGCGTTGTCCCTGCACGCACCGAACGACGCATTGCGTAACCAATTGGTGCCGATCAACAAGAAGTATCCGCTTAAGATGCTGCTCGAGTCGTGCCAGCGCTACATGTCGTCCCTGGGCGAGAAGCGCGTACTGACCATTGAGTACACGTTGCTCAAGGACATCAACGACAAGGTCGAACACGCGGTCGAAATGATCGAGTTGCTCAAGAACATCCCGTGCAAGATCAACCTGATTCCGTTCAACCCGTTCCCGCATTCCGGTTACGAGCGCCCGAGCAACAACGCGATTCGTCGTTTCCAGGATCAGCTTCACCATGCCGGCTTCAATGTCACCGTACGCACCACCCGCGGTGAAGACATCGATGCCGCGTGTGGCCAATTGGTAGGGCAGGTGCTGGATCGCACCCGTCGCAGCGAGCGTTATATCGCCGTGCGTGAGTTAAGCGCCGAAAACGATATCGCACAGAACGCTGCGAACAATAATTAAGAGAGGATCTCTATGTCCCTGCGCTTAGCGCTGCTTTTGCTGTTGGCCAGCCTGTGTGCTGGTTGTGTCCTGTCGGGCGATTTCAACCCGATGAAGACCAGCAAGGGCCGCGATGAGGCGCGCGTTGCCTATGTGCAGCTGGGCTTGGGGTACTTGCAGCAAGGCATGACCGAACGGGCGAAAGTACCGTTGAAGAAAGCGCTGGATCTGGATGACTCGGATCCGGATGCCAACGCTGCGCTGGGCCTGGTATTCCAGGCCGAGATGGAACCGGAGCTGGCGGATCAGCATTTTCGCAAGGCGTTGTCTTCCCGCCCCAACGATGCGCGAATCCTGAACAACTACGGCAGTTTTCTTTACGAAGAGAAACGCTACAAAGAAGCTTACGAGCGCTTTGAACAGGCCGCCGCCGATACCTTGTATCCTGAGCGTTCGCGGGTGTTCGAGAACCTCGGAATGACCGCTTCGAAGCTGGGGCAGCGTGATCTGGCCCAGCAGCAGCTGGAAAAAGCCCTGCGTTTGAATCGCCAACAGCCACGTGCATTGCTGGAAATGGCTGAGTTGTCCTTCGAAGACAGGCATTATGTGCCCGCGCGTGACTATTACGATCGTTTTAGCCTGCTCACCGAGCAAAATGCACGTAGTCTATTGCTCGGCGTTCGGCTGGCAAAAGTGTTTGAAGATCGCGACAAGGCCGCCAGTTTTGGCCTGCAACTAAAACGACTCTATCCCGGTACGCCGGAATATCAGCAATACCTGTCGGAGCAATGATGAAAGCGGCGCATCCCGAAGTTGTAGCAGCGAATCGCGTTAATCCCGGTGAGACTTTGCGCCAGGCTCGCGAAAGCAATGGCTGGTCGCTGGCCGAAGTGGCCCTCAAGCTCAACCTCACCGTCAATTCCCTGAGCAATCTGGAAGCCGGCGCTTTCGACAAGCTGCCTGGGCATACCTTTGCTCGCGGTTATATTCGCGCCTACGCGAAATTGCTCGGCATGGATCAAGCCGTACTGGTCCAACAGTTCGACCAATCCACCGGCACCGACTCCCAGGGCAGCAACGTTCATAGCCTGGGACGTATCGAAGAACCGGTTCGGGTTTCCCACACCATTTTGCGAATTGTCAGCCTGCTGTTGCTGATCGCGGTGATTGGTGGTGGTTTTGTCTGGTGGCAGGATCAAACCTCATTGCGCACCAAAGACCTGACCAGCCTGAGCCCGGAACACGTTGAAGTCGAAGGCGCTGACGGCACCACCCAGATCCATCCGCTGGACGAGCCGGAAGACCAGGCTGTCGCGGAAGGACAGACTGAAGGCACAACCGCTCTTGCGTTGCCGCAAGCCGAGAATTCGAGTGAAGCACCGGCCGAAGCTGAAGCGACTACGCCTGCTGCACCGGTAGCACCAGCACCAACGCCTGTTGCACCTGCCCACAGCACCGCTCCGGTTGTCGCGACTCCGGCCGCGCCAGCCCCGACGGCTCCGGTTGTATCAACCCCGCCGGCGAGCGCTTCGGTGACTCCGACCATCCCCGCTCCAGCAGCGGCGGCTCCGGTTGCCGGCCAAGGCCAGGTTCAACTGCAATTCACTTCCGATTGCTGGACGCAAGTGACCGATGGCACTGGCAAGGTGTTGTTGAGCGGTCTCAAGCGCAAAGGCGAAAACGTTTCCGTGAGCGGCAAACCACCGTTTACCGTGCGTCTGGGCTTCGCCCGTGGCGCGCAGGTCAGCTACAACGGCAAGGTGGTTGATGTCGCTCCGTTCACCAGTGGCGAGACTGCTCGCCTGAAGTTGGGTCAATAAGTCATGCACGGCGAATCTCCAATCAAACGTCGCGAATCCCGCAAGATCTGGGTCGGTAACGTGCCCGTTGGCGGCGATGCGCCTATCGCTGTGCAGAGCATGACCAACAGCGACACCAATGACGTAGCCGCCACCGTGGCCCAGATCAATCGTCTGGAAGCGGCTGGCGTCGATATCGTGCGAATTTCCGTGCCCGACATGGATGCCGCCGAAGCCTTCGGCAAGATCAAGAAACTGGTCAAAGTCCCTTTGGTTGCCGACATCCACTTCGACTACAAGATCGCTCTGCGTGTAGCCGAACTGGGTGTTGACTGCCTGCGCATCAACCCGGGCAACATCGGTCGCGAAGACCGCGTGCGTGCGGTAGTCGATGCCGCCCGTGATCGCGGGATTCCGATCCGCATCGGCGTGAACGCCGGTTCCCTGGAAAAAGACCTGCAAAAGAAATACGGCGAGCCGACCCCGGCTGCACTGGTTGAATCTGCCCTGCGTCACGTCGAGCACCTTGAGCGTCTGAACTTCCAGGACTTCAAGGTCAGCGTGAAAGCCTCCGACGTGTTCATGGCCGTCGCCGCTTACCGCTTGCTGGCCAAGGAAATCGTCCAGCCGCTGCACCTGGGCATCACCGAAGCCGGTGGTTTGCGTTCAGGCACAGTGAAATCCGCCGTGGGCCTCGGTATGCTGCTCGCCGAAGGGATTGGCGATACTATTCGCATCTCGTTGGCGGCCGACCCGGTCGAGGAAGTGAAAGTCGGCTACGACATTCTCAAGTCCCTGCATCTGCGTTCCCGTGGCATCAACTTCATTGCCTGCCCAAGCTGCTCGCGGCAGAATTTTGATGTGGTCAAAACCATGAACGAGCTGGAAGGGCGCCTCGAAGACCTGCTGGTGCCGCTGGATGTCGCGGTCATCGGTTGCGTGGTCAACGGGCCGGGTGAAGCCAAGGAAGCCCATATCGGCTTGACCGGCGGCACACCGAACCTGATTTACATCGACGGCAAGCCGTCGCAGAAACTGACGAATGACAATCTGGTGGATGAGCTTGAACGCTTGATCCGCCAGAAAGCGGCCGAAAAGGTCGAAGCTGACGCAGCGGTTATCGCGCGCGGCTGAGCCCGACTGAAGAGCCGAACGAATTTAAGGATTTATAGTGAGCAAGTCTCTGCAAGCCATACGTGGCATGAACGACATCCTGCCCGAGCAGACTCCCCTGTGGCGTCATTTCGAAGGCACCGTCTCGCGTTTGCTGGATAACTACGGTTACAAGCAGATCCGCATGCCGATCGTCGAGTTCACCGAGCTGTTCAAGCGTTCCATCGGTGAAGTAACCGACATCGTCGAAAAAGAGATGTACACCTTCGACGACCGCAACGGCGACTCCCTGACCCTGCGCCCCGAGGGTACAGCGGCCTGTGTGCGTGCAGTGCTCGAGCACGGCATCACCGGCGGTGGCCAGGTGCAGAAACTCTGGTACATCGGCCCGATGTTCCGCCACGAACGTCCGCAGAAAGGCCGTTATCGCCAGTTCCACCAGATCGGTTGCGAAGTCTTCAACCTCGACGGTCCGGACATCGATGCCGAGCTGATCGTGCTGACCTGGCGCCTGTGGGGCGAGCTGGGCATCCGTGATGCGGTCAAGCTCGAACTCAACAGCCTGGGCACTGCCGAGTCCCGCGGTCGTTATCGCGAAGCGTTGGTCGAGTTCCTCTCGGCCCACCTGGACAAGCTGGACGAAGACAGCCAGCGCCGCCTGAAGACCAACCCTTTGCGGGTTCTGGATACCAAGAACGCTGACACTCAAGCCGTGTTGGTCGACGCGCCGAAAATGGCCGACTACCTCGACGAAGAATCCCGCGTGCACTTCGAGGGCCTCAAGGCTCGCCTGGACGCCGCCGGCATTCCTTACGTGATCAACCCAAAGCTGGTTCGCGGGCTGGATTACTACAGCAAGACCGTTTTCGAATGGGTCACCGACAAGCTGGGCGCCCAGGGCACCGTGTGTGCCGGTGGTCGTTACGACGGTCTGGTGGAGCAGATGGGCGGCAAGCCGACCCCTGGCGTTGGTTTCGCCATGGGCATCGAGCGCCTGGTGCTGTTGCTTGAAACCCTGGAGCAGATCCCGGAAGAGATTTCCCGTCAGGTCGACGTTTACCTCTGCGCCTTCGGTGAAGCCGCCGAGCTGGCCGGTCTGGCCCTGAGTGAACGTGTTCGTGATCAATTGCCCAACCTGCGCCTGCAAGTGAATGCCGGCGCCGGCAGCTTCAAAAGCCAATTCAAGAAAGCCGACAAGAGCGGTGCGTTGTACGCGCTGATCCTCGGTGACGACGAAATGGCCCAGCAAGTGGTAGGTTTCAAACCCCTGCGTGGCCAGGGCGAACAACAAAGCATTGCCTGGGATGCGCTTGCTGCACACCTGGCCACCTGCGTCGTGCAGGGTTGAAGCTGTCAAACAGCCGATTTAGCGATTAAGGAGTATTGGGGTGTCGAGTACCGAAGACGAACAGCTGTCGGATTTGAAGGACTGGTGGACACGCAACGGCAAGCCCCTGGTCACTGGCGGCCTGTTGGCGCTGGTCATCGTGTTCGGCTGGCAGGCCTTTCACAAGTATCAGAGCAATCAGTCGCAAGGCGCCTCGATGCTCTATCAGCAACTGCTGGAAACCACGCTGACGCCAGACGGCAAGCCTGATGCCGCCCGTGTTGCGGACCTGGCCGGCAAGCTCAACAGCGAGTTCGGCGGTAGCGCTTACGCGCAGTACGGCAGCCTGTTCGTGGCAAAAGTCGCGGTCGACAGCGGCAAGCTGGATGACGCAGCCAGCGAGCTGAAAGCCATTGTTGCCAAACCGGCCAACCCGGCGCTGGGCGAAATTGCTCGTCAGCGTCTGGCCCAGGTGCTGGCCGCGCAGAACAAGGCCGATGAAGCCCTGAAACTGCTCGAAGGCGATGCCGATAAAGCATTCCTGGCCACTCGTGAAGAACTCAAAGGCGACCTGCTGGTGCAGTTGGGTCGTACAGACGAAGCGAACGCGGCGTATCAAAAAGCCAAGGCGGCACTGTCGGATGAAGCGGCAGTGGGTGGCCTACAAATCAAGCTGGACGACCTGGCCAAAGGGGATGCGTGACGTGATTCGTTGGAAACATGCAGCATTGCTGGCTCTGGCCATATTGGCCGCGGGTTGCAGCAGCAACAGCAAAAAAGAACTGCCACCGGCCGAGTTGACCGACTTCAAAGAAGAAGTAGTTCTGCAAAAGCAGTGGAGTCGTTCGATCGGTAACGGTCAGGGCGATTCGTACAACATGCTGGTTCCGGCGATCGATGGCGATACCATCTATGCCGCCGACGTCACCGGTGTGGTGATGGCGATGGATCGCAGCAATGGCGACGTCAAATGGAAGAAAGATCTCGAACTGCCTGTTTCCGGCGCTGTCGGCGTCAGTTACGGTCTGCTCCTGATCGGTACGATCAAGGGTGAAATCGTTGCCCTGGACGCCATCAACGGTGAAGAGAAATGGCGCGCTCGCGTGTCCAGTGAAGTCCTCGCACCGCCGGCCAACAACGGTGATGTCGTTGTTGTTCAGACTCAGGATGACCGTCTGATCGGTCTGGATGCCGCTACCGGCACCCAGCGCTGGTTGTATGACAGCACTCCGGCGGTATTGACCCTGCGCGGCACCAGTGCGCCGATCGTCACCAACCGCCTCGCGGTGGCTGGCCTGTCGACCGGTAAAGTGGTCGCTCTCGATATTTCCAACGGCGTGCCGGTATGGGAACAACGTGTAGCGATTCCGCAAGGTCGTTCGGAACTGGAGCGCGTTGTCGATATCGACGGCGGCCTGCTGCTGTCCGGCGGTACGCTGTATGTCGCCAGCTATCAGGGTCGCGTTGCGGCACTGGACCTGGAAAGCGGTCGTCAGCTCTGGCAGCGTGATGCTTCCAGCTATGCCGGTGTCGCCCAGGGTTTTGGCAACGTCTACGTGAGCCTGTCTTCGGGCACCGTTGAAGGCGTCGACGAACGTTCCACCACAGCCTTGTGGAGCAATGATTCGTTGGCCCGTCGTCAACTGTCGGCTCCGGAAGTGTTCTCCAGCTATGTTGCAGTCGGTGATATGGAAGGTTACCTGCATCTGCTGAGCCAGGTGGACGGTCGTTTCGTCGGCCGCGAGCGCATCGACAGCGACGGCCTGCGTGCCCGTCCGCTGGTGGTGGGTGACACGATTTATCTGTATGGCAACAGCGGCAAACTGGAAGCCCTGACCATTAAGTAAAGGTTTGACTATGCTTGGGGTTAACCCCCAGGCAGCCCCATAACACGGGGTTCGCAGCGCCCTCAAGCGCTGCCCCGAGCACCAGCCGCTGCCTCGCAGCGGCTTTTGTATTTTCTGAAATAACGAAGTGGAGAGCCGCATGGTTCCCGTAATCGCCCTGGTGGGCCGACCGAACGTCGGCAAGTCCACCTTGTTCAACCGCCTGACCAGGACTCGTGACGCCATCGTTGGCGACTTGTCCGGTCTGACCCGTGATCGCCAATACGGTGAGGCCAAGTGGCAAGGGCGTTCCTACATTCTGGTCGACACCGGCGGTATCTCCGGTGACGAGCACGGTATGGACGAAAAAATGGCCGAGCAGTCGCTGCTGGCCATTGAAGAAGCGGATGTCGTTCTGTTCCTGGTAGATGCCAAGGCCGGTTTCACCGCCGCCGACCAGATGATCGCCGAGCATTTGCGCAAGCGTAACAAGCGTTCTTACGTGGTTGCCAACAAGGTCGACAACATCGACCCTGAAATGGCCCGCGCCGAATTCGCCCCGTTGGGCATGGGCCACGCGATTCCGATCGCTGGTGCTCATGGTCGTGGCATCACCCAGATGCTGGAAATCGCCCTCAGCGACTTCCCGAAAGACGCTGACGAGCTGGAAGAAGGCGAGGAAGAGATCGTTGCCGAAGGTGAGGAAGCCAAGCGCATTCCTGGCCCTAGCGAAAAAGACGGGATCAAGATCGCGATCATCGGACGCCCGAACGTCGGCAAGTCGACCCTGGTCAATCGCATGCTCGGTGAAGACCGGGTAATCGTCTATGACGAGCCCGGCACCACCCGCGACAGTATCTACATCCCGTTCGAGCGTAACGACGAGAAGTACACGCTGATCGACACCGCCGGTGTGCGCAAGCGCGGCAAGATCCACGAAGAAGTCGAAAAATTCTCCGTGGTGAAAACCCTGCAGGCGATCAAAGACGCCAACGTGGTGATCTTTGTGATGGACGCCCGCGAAGGTGTGGTCGATCACGATCTCAACCTGCTGGGCTTCGCCATTGAGTCGGGTCGTGCGCTGGTGATCGCGATCAACAAGTGGGACGGCATGACGCCGAGCGAACGCGACTTCGTGAAGGTCGAGCTGCAACGTCGACTGTTCTTCGTTGACTACGCCGACATTCACTTCATCTCGGCCCTGCACGGCACGGGCGTGGGCAACCTCTACGCCTCCGTACAGAACTCGTTCAAGTCTGCGGTCACCCGCTGGCCAACCAACCGCCTGACCACGATTCTGGAAGATGCGGTTGGCGAGCACGCGCCGCCGATGGTCAACAACCGCCGGATCAAGCTGCGTTATGCCCACTTGGGTGGTGCTAACCCGCCGATCATCGTGATCCACGGTAACCAGATCGAGAAAGTGCCGAAGTCGTACGTCCGTTACCTGGAAAACACTTACCGTCGCGTGTTGAAGCTGGTCGGTACGCCGATCCGCATCGAGTTCAAGGGCGGCGAGAACCCGTACGAAGGTAACAAGACCTCGCTCACCGACCGTCAGGTCAACAAGAAGCGTCGCATGATGTCGCACCACAAGAAAGCCGACAAAAAGCGCCGCGACAAGCGTTGATTCACAACCCCACACCTTCGGGTGTGGGGGCTGTTGTGGCGAGGGAGCTTGCTCCCGCTCGGCTGCGCAGCAGTCGTAAAAAACCGGCCGACTCGTTCTGACTGAACAATCTCGGTTGTAGATATTGGGGCCGCTTCGCGGTCCAGCGGGAGCAAGCTCCCTCGCCACAGGTATGCGGTGAATGTTTTAGAAGAAGGGCGCCAATGGCGCCCTTTTTCATGCCTGTCGTTTGGGCTATTCTCGGGCTCTCCCGTGCCGCCGTAGAGCCGGGTGTAGAGCAGGGAATCACCGATGATCACCAGTAAGCTGCCGAATGTCGGCATCACTATCTTCACTCAGATGTCTCAGCTCGCGGCGCAAACCGGGGCGCTGAACCTGTCCCAGGGTTTTCCCGATTTCGATGCGCCGCAGGCCCTGTGCGATGCGGTCGGTCGGCATATCGCCAATGGCCACAACCAGTATTCGCCGATGACCGGTCTTCCGGCATTGCGTCAGCAGATTGCGGCGAAGATCGCCCGCAGCTATGGCGTCAATGTGGATGCCGACCATGAAGTGACCGTCACGCCCGGTGCCACCCAGGCGATCTTTTGCGCCATTCAGGCGGTTATCCACAGCGGCGACGAAGTGATCGTCTTTGATCCGGCCTACGACAGTTATGAGCCTTCGGTTGAGCTGGCCGGTGGTCGCTGCGTGCACGTGCAGTTGGGCCTGAACGACTTCGCCATCGACTTCCAGAAGCTCGGTGAAGCCATTACCCCACGCACGCGGATGATCATCCTCAACACCCCACATAACCCAAGCGGCGCGCTGATCAATCGTGCCGAACTGGATCAGCTGGCGGCATTGATTCGCGACCGCGACATCTATGTCATCAGCGATGAGGTCTACGAACACCTGGTGTTCGATGGCGTGCCTCACGTCAGCGTGTTGAATCACGAAGAGCTGTACCCGCGTGCTTTCGTGGTCAGCTCCTTCGGCAAGACCTATCACGTCACTGGCTGGAAAACCGGCTACGTGGTCGCACCGCCGGCCCTCACCGCCGAGCTGCGCAAGGTTCACCAATACGTCAGTTTTTGCGGGGTGACGCCACTGCAATATGCCTTGGCCGACTACATGGCCGAGCATCCGGAACATGTCGAAGAACTGCCGGCTTTCTATCAGGCCAAGCGCGATCTGTTCTGCGATCTGTTGGCGCCGTCGCGTTTCAGTTTCACCCGAGTGACCGGCACGTATTTCCAGTTGGTCGATTACTCGCAGATCCGCCCGGACCTCAATGATGTCGAGATGGCGTTGTGGATGACCCGCGAACATGGCGTGGCGAGCATCCCGATCTCGGTGTTCTACCAGACCCCGCCCGAAGGCCAGCGCCTGGTGCGCCTGTGCTTCGCCAAACGCGAGGAGACCCTGCGTGAAGCAGCGGCAAAATTATGCGTGATCTGAGTGCACTGCCCAATCTGAACATCGCGCTGATCCAGACCACCCTGGCCTGGCACGATCGTCAGGCCAATCTGGAGCATTTCGAGTCGTTGCTGGAACAGGCTCGCGGGGCTGACCTGATCATCCTGCCGGAGATGTTCACCACCGGTTTTTCGATGGAGTCCGAGACCCTCGCCGAGTCGGAAAATGGTCCGACCAGCAAATGGCTGCGAGTTCAGGCAGCGAAACTGGATGCGGTGATCACCGGCAGCCTGATCGTCCAGGCAGCTGACGGCAGCCATCGCAATCGCCTGTTGTGGGCGCGGCCGGACGGGGAGGTGTGGCACTACGACAAGCGCCATCTGTTTCGCATGGCCGGCGAGCACAACCACTTCACCCCCGGCGAGCGGCAGGTGCAGTTCGAACTCAAAGGCTGGCGGGTGCGTCCGCTGATTTGCTACGACCTGCGCTTCCCGGTGTGGAGCCGCGACGCTCAGGACACCGATTTGCTGCTGTACACCGCGAACTGGCCGGGAGCACGGCGTCAGCACTGGAACCGTTTGCTGCCAGCGCGGGCGATCGAAAACCTTTGCTACGTGGCGGCGGTGAATCGCATTGGTACTGACGGCAAAGGTTTTGCCTACACCGGCGACAGCCAGGTGCTGGATTTCCAGGGTGAAACCTTGCTCAGTGCGGGCGAAGCCGATGGCGTGTTCCAGGTTGTTCTGAACGCTGCAGATCTTCAGGCTTATCGAACACGCTTTCCAGCGAATCTGGATGCCGATACATTCGAGTTCACCTGAGATATTCGCTGCCTGTCATGGCCTCATCGCGGGCAAGCCCGCTCCCACAGTTGACCGGTGTGACATAGATTTTGTGTACACCACAATCCCATGTGGGAACGGGCTTGCCCGCGATGAGGCCATGACAGGCGACACAAAAAATACAGGCAAACAAAAAGGCCCCGAGGTTCGCACCTCGGGGCCTTTTGCGTTTCAGCGAAGGCTTACGCCGCTTTCGCTTCCGGCTGGCTCAGGGAACGGTTCAGCGCGCTGAACAGGGCCTTGAAGCTGGCGGTGGTGATGTTTTCATCGATACCGACGCCGTGCACCGCACGTTCACCGTTCACACGCAGTTCAATGTAGGCCGCCGCTTTGGCGTTGGTGCCCGCACCGATGGCGTGTTCGTTGTAGTCCATGATTTCAACCGGAATCGGCAGACCGGCCACCAGCGCTTCCAAAGCACCGTTGCCCTTGCCACGCCAGTGCAGGTTGGTTTCGCCCTGGCCTTTGCCCGAGACTTCCACTTCGACGGCGCTGTGACCGTTTTCTTCCTGCAGGCGATGGCTGACCAGCGCGTACGGGGTGTTGGCCTGCAAGTACTCGCTGTGCAGCAGCGCGTGGATCTGCTGAGCCGTCATCTCGAGGCCCAGACGGTCGGTTTCACGCTGTACAACCTGGCTGAACTCGATCTGCATGCGACGCGGCAAGCTGATGCCGTATTCCTGTTCCAGCAGGTAAGCGATACCGCCCTTGCCCGACTGGCTGTTGACGCGGATGACCGCCTCGTAGCTGCGGCCGATATCGGCCGGGTCGATCGGCAAGTACGGCACTTCCCACAGGGCGTCCGGTTTCTGCTGGGCGAAGCCCTTGCGGATGGCGTCCTGGTGCGAGCCGGAGAACGCGGTGTGAACCAGGTCGCCGACATACGGGTGACGTGGGTGCACCTGGATCTGGTTGCATTCTTCGACGACTTTGCGCACGCCGTCGATGTCGGAGAAGTCCAGCTCAGGGTGAATGCCCTGGGTGTAGAGGTTCAATGCCACGGTCACGAGGTCGACGTTACCGGTACGTTCGCCGTTGCCGAACAGGCAGCCTTCGACACGGTCGGCACCGGCCATCAGGCCCAGTTCGGTCGCCGCAACGCCAGTGCCACGGTCGTTGTGGGTGTGCAGGCTGATGATCACGCTGTCACGACGGTTGATGTGACGGCCGAACCATTCGATCTGGTCGGCATAGATGTTCGGGGTCGCGCATTCGACGGTGGCTGGCAGGTTGAGAATCACCTTGTGCTCAGGCGTCGGGTTCCAGACTTCGATGACGGCGTCGCAGACTTCTTTGGCGAACTCGAGCTCGGTGGCGCTGAAGGTTTCTGGCGAGTATTCGAAGGTCCACTCGGTGTTCGGCTGCTGGGCGGCATATTTGACGAACAGCTTGGCCGCGTTCACGGCGATGGCCTTGACCCCTTCCTTGTCCTGATTGAAGACAATGCGACGGAAGGAAGGGGAGGTGGCGTTGTACAGGTGAACGATGGCTTTTTTCGCCCCGCGCAGGGATTCGAAGGTGCGCTCGATCAAATCTTCACGGCCCTGGGTCAGCACCTGAATGGTGGTGTCGTCCGGGATGTGGTTGCCTTCGATCAGGGTGCGCACGAAGTCGAAGTCGGTTTGCGAAGCCGCCGGGAACGACGCTTCGATTTCTTTCACACCGACCGACACCAGGGTTTTCCAGAAACGCAGCTTCTTGACCGCGTCCATTGGCTCGATCAGCGACTGGTTGCCGTCACGGAGGTCGGAGCTGCACCAGATCGGCGCGGCGGTAATGGTCTTCGACGGCCAGGTGCGGTCCGGGATGTCGATGGTCGGGAACGCGCGGTATTTCGAAGACGGGTCTTTGAGCATGCTCATCGGGAAATCCTTATTGTGTGGGCCGAAAAAAGGCGGCCTGCCGGTGGATCAAATGTTCTGGGGATAAAGCGTAGGACGAGGCACCGCGATTCAGCCTGGCAGTCGTGCACTGACAAGGCACAGGCTGCGGTGCTGGCGAAGCTGAATGAGGGTGTGAGAGGTTTTCATGCCTTCAACCCTAACCGCGAGGGTGAAGGATGGCAAGCGGTCGAAAAAAATTGAGAGGAATCCTCTAAAAGTCGTGGTTATCGAGATTTTATTGCGGTGAATGGCGGTGATTGTTTTTATGTTTGCGCGAGGTTTGAGCGATGCGCAATTGAAGGCTTTCGGTGTTGGGGTGTGTCAGCGCGGCTATTCTTAAAGCCTACCCAAGGACTACTGGCAGGCAGGAGTCGACCATGAACGAGTCAGATTGGAAGCTTTACAGCGCATTGCGTCCGTTGGCCCATGAGCGGCTATGCATCCGGATCATGGACGAGGTCGAGCGCATCGTGCTGGATAAAAGCATTGCGCCTTACGAGCGTATTGAAACCAGTGAGGAAAGGCTGAAGGCGGGTCAACAGGAGCTGTATTGGGCGTTTGGCGTTTTCCGTCACTCACGTAATGACGCGCCTGCTCACTTGCTGGGGCTGTGTACTCATGAGTTGATCAGCGCTGAAGAGTTGGCGGGCTTCTCGGAGGAAACCCAGGCCTGGATCAAGGAATGCCTGGCGCACCGGGAAATTCATGGGATTGAGGATCTGGAGGCTGAATAAGTGGTGCCTGTGATGCAGCCTTCGCGAGCAGGCTCACTCCTACAGGTGATCTATGGCGTACACAAATCCAATGTAGGAGTGAGCCTGCTCGCGATGAGGCCGGCAGCCTCAACAACTATTTATGGCTGAAATGCACCTATAAAGATGGCCGGATCCACCCGTGCATCATTCAGGCTGACGTTCCAGTGCATATGCGGCCCGGTCGCGCGCCCGGTGGCACCCACTTTGCCGACCACTCCACCACGGGCCAATTGCTGGCCCACCTTCACGTCGATTTTGGACATATGGCAGAACATGCTGATAAAACCCTGTCCGTGATCGACAAACACCGTGTTGCCGTTGAAAAAGTAGTTGCCGATCAGGATCACCTTGCCGGCAGCCGGGGTCTTGATCGGCGTACCGGCCGGCACGGCGAAGTCCAGGCCAGCATGAGGATTACGCTCTTCACCATTGAAGAAGCGACGCACGCCGAACTTGCTCGACAGCGGACCGTTGACCGGTTTGTCCAGTAACAGGTTGCTCGGGGTGTTCGGGCTGAAGCTGCGATAAGCCTGGATCTGTTCGGCCAACTCACCCTCGATGCGCTTGAGATTCTCCGGGTTCGGATTGACCTGCTGCGTGTTCTTCAACGTGATGTGCTGTTCCGGGTATTTCTTGTTACCCACGTTGAAATTCAGAGTGCGACCGCCACTGCTGACCTGCTGCGTGCCCGGTTTAACCGTCAGCGGCACACCGACAATCGCCAGCCAATTGTTCTGTTCCTTGATCACCAACACAGGCTTGCCTTGATAACTGGCCTTCGGCGCCTGCGCAGCGGCCCCCAGATCCACCACGGCCACGCCGCCCGGCACCGGTTTGTTCAACAGGCGGGTGATGTAACTGTCGGCGTGGGCATTGAGGGTCAGGCACAGCAACAGCAGCGGAGCTAAAAAACGCGGCATGGATCAATCCAGTAAAGAAAGGGTGACAGGCGTCAGGTGATTGTCTTCGACCCGCACTTGCAGTTCGCCTTCGCCAAGTCTGGCTTTCAGGCGCTGACCGTTGTGGGTTTGCGCGGCGTTGCGGATCGCGTTGCCGCGTTCGTCCAGCAAAATACTGTAGCCACGGCCAAGGGTCGCCAAAGGGCTGACCACATGCAGCGTCTGCATCTGGCTTTGCAGTTGCAGGCGACGGGATTTGAGCCCTTCGCGCATGGCACGGGGCAGGCGTTCGGCAAGGCTGTCGAGGCGCTGACGAAGCATCGCCAGTTGCCGTCCCGGATGTTGCCCGGAGAGGCGGGTTTCCAGACGGATCAAGCGTTCGCGACGGGTATTGAGGCTGCGTTCGAAGGCGCGACGCATGCGCATGTCCAGATCATCCAGGCGTTGCGCTTGCTGGCGCAGACGTTCGCCGGGATGGCGCAGGCGACGGGACATGCCTTCCAGGCGCAGTCGATCACGCATCAAGCGATCGCGGATACGCATCACCAGCCGTCGATGCAGGCTTTCGAGCCGGCGGACCAGGTCACTGGAATCCGGCGCGAGCAGTTCGGCGGCGGCGGACGGCGTCGGCGCGCGGACGTCGGCCACGAAGTCACTGATCGACACATCGGTTTCATGGCCGACGGCGCTGACAATCGGCGTCACGCAGGCATCGACGGCGCGGGCTACGGCTTCTTCGTTGAAGCACCAGAGGTCTTCCAGCGAGCCGCCGCCACGGGCCAGGATCAACGCGTCGAAACCACGGGCGTCCGCCAGTTTCAAGGCGCGGACAATCTGCGCAGTGGCTTCGCGGCCCTGCACGGCAGTGGGGATCAACGTGAGTTGAATCTGCGGCGCACGGCGGCGGAATACGCTGATGATGTCGCGAATCACCGCGCCGGTGGGCGAGCTGATGATGCCGATGCGTTGCGGATGCGCCGGCAGCGGCACTTTGCGTTCGGCGCTGAACAGGCCTTCGGCGCTGAGTTTTTCCTTCAACGCATCGAACGCCAGACGCAGCGCACCGTCACCGGCCGGCTCCACGGTATCGAGGATCAGCTGATAGTCGCCACGGCCTTCGAACAGCGAAACCTTGCCGCGGACCTTGACCGCCAGGCCATCCTTCAGCGCCTGGCGAACCCGCGCCGCGTTCTGCCGGAACAGTGCGCAACGCACCTGGGCACCGCTGTCCTTGAGGGTGAAATACACGTGGCCGGACGCCGGGCGGGCGAGGTTGGAGATTTCGCCTTCGACCCAGATGTTGCTGAACACGTCTTCGAGCAACACCCGCGCGCGGCCGTTGAGCTGGCTGACAGTCAGGACTTCACGGTCCAGGCCGAGTCTTGCAAAGGGATCTTTAATCATGGGGCGCAGTTTAAAGGCATTCGACGATCAATCTCCATGAATCAGCGAAATTCCCCTGTAGGAGTGAGCCGGCTCCGGGCGGCGTTCCGACGATAGCGGTGTATCAGTCGACAACAGTATTGAATGCTAAACCGCTATCGTCGGAACGCCGCCCGGAGCCGGCTCACTCCTACAAGGGTAAAGTCGGGGCCCGGACTCAAGGAAGACATGCAATGAATGCATTCGAGTTGTTGAACCAATGGCCATTCGGCGCTACGGATTGGCTGGTAATCGCGCTGGGCATTGCCCTGGCCTACATCGTGTTCGGTATTGCCGGTTTCGGCACCGCGTTGGTGGCGGGGCCGATTCTGATCCTGTTCATGCCGCTGTCGAAGATCGTGCCGTTGTTGGTGCTGCTGGATTTCGTCGCGGCGTTTGGCAATTTGCTGCCTTCGCGACGGGATGTGGCGAAGCCTGAGTTGTTGCGGTTGCTGCCTTGCATGGCGGTGGGTTGCACACTGGGGGTGATCTTTCTGCTGAACCTGAAATCCGACGTGTTGCTGCTGCTGATGGGGCTGTTTATCAGCGCGTATGCGATTTACAGCCTGTGGGTCAAAACCCGCCCGACGCAGTTATCCGCCGCGTGGGCGGTGCCGATGGGCACGGTGGGCGGGATGTTCGGGGCATTGTTTGGCAGCGGCGGCTTTTTATATGCGATCTACTTGAACAGTCGCCTGCCCAAAGAGGCGGCCCGGGCGACCCAGAGTGCGCTGATCAGTTGCAGCACCGTGGTGCGCTTGAGCCTGTTTGCTGTCGCGGGTGTGTATGCCGAGCTACCCTTATTGTTGTTAGCGCTGTGTTTGTTGCCGGCCATGGCATTGGGGCTGTGGATCGGCCGGCGGTTGACCATGAGATTGTCCCGCGAGGCGTTTGTGCGGCTGGTGACCTGGTTGGTGCTGGCCAGCGGAATTGCCTTGATCGGACGTTATTTGAGTGCTTGACCGGATTTCGTCAGGTATTAAGCTGCCGGCCGCCCTGACGCTATCGCGGGTGGCACACCGCAGAACTTTCTATTTAACGCAGTAGGCTGCACCCATGAACTCGCAAAGCATTATTGTCCCGAAAATCTCCACACTGCCGGTACACGAACCCCGGGCCCGGGCGGTCGTGCGTTGGCTAGTGCGCAAGAACATCATCAAAGAAGAACTGACCACGTGTGGTCGCACTGGCAACCGCATGGCTCATGCGATCGCCGACGGTGCCCGCGCGGTAGTGCTGCATCCTGAAGCGCTGCCGTTCGGCGAACCGGTCAATGGCCTGGAAATCATCACCAAGCGCTGCATCTATACGCCGGCCAAGGGTTTCCTTGAAGAGGCGGGTTGCGCCGAGTGCCGCAAGGAAGTCGGCGAAGCGCTGTTCGAAAGCCTGGAAGACTGGATGCCGGGGCGCACCGATAACTTCACGTGTCCGGAGTGCGGGCATGAAGATGACATCAACGGCTTTCTTTTCTTGCAGGAATGCGGCTTTTCCAACCTGGGCTTTATCTTCAACAACTGGGCCGAGGCCGGGTTCAAACAGAGCTTTATCGACGAATTTGCCGATTGGCTCGATCAGCCTGTCAGTTGGGTAAAAGTCGAGCTGTAGGAGACGACAATCCCCGTATATCAGTAATGCTAATAATAGACAGAGTTTTACATTGAACCCGAGGGGGTGTCTGACTATAATGGCGCGCTTCCATTTTCCCGCTCGGGAGCCCCCGCGATGCTGCGTATCAGCCAAGAAGCTCTGACATTCGACGACATTCTCCTAGTGCCTGGTTATTCCGAGGTGCTTCCTAACGAAGTCAGTCTCAAGACCCGCCTAACCCGTGGCATCGAGCTGAATATTCCTCTGGTTTCTGCCGCCATGGACACCGTTACTGAAGCCCGTCTGGCAATTGCCATGGCTCAGGAAGGTGGCATCGGCATTATCCACAAGAACATGACCATCGAGCAGCAAGCTGCCGAAGTGCGCAAGGTCAAGCGTTATGAAGCCGGCGTGGTCAAGGACCCGATCACCATCGAGGCTGACGCCACGGTTCGTGAACTGTTCGAACTGACCCGCATGCACAACATCTCCGGCGTTCCGGTACTGCACGATGGCGACCTGGTCGGCATCGTCACTTCCCGTGACGTACGTTTCGAAAACCGTCTGGACGCCTCCGTCCGTGAAGTGATGACGCCTAAAGAGCGTCTGGTCACGGTCAAGGAAGGCGCCGACAAGAACGACGTCCGTGAGTTGTTGCACAAACACCGCATCGAACGCGTGCTGATCGTCGACGACAAATTCGCCCTCAAAGGCATGATGACCGTCAACGACATCGAAAAAGCCAAGGCATACCCGCTGGCCAGCAAGGACGACCAAGGTCGTCTGCGTGTTGGCGCTGCTGTCGGTACCGGTAAAGACACCGGTGATCGCGTAGCCGCCCTGGTCAATGCCGGCGTTGACGTGGTGGTGGTCGACACCGCTCACGGTCACTCCAAAGGTGTGATCGACCGCGTTCGCTGGGTCAAACAGAATTTCCCTGAAGTGCAGGTCATCGGCGGCAACATCGCCACCGGCGCTGCCGCCAAGGCTCTGGCCGAAGCGGGAGCCGATGCGGTCAAGGTCGGTATCGGCCCTGGCTCGATCTGCACCACCCGTATCGTCGCCGGTGTCGGCGTCCCGCAAATCAGCGCCATCGCCAACGTCGCCGCTGCCCTCGAAGGCACTGGCGTTCCGTTGATCGCCGACGGCGGCATCCGTTTCTCCGGTGACCTGTCCAAGGCCATCGTTGCCGGTGCTTCCTGCGTGATGATGGGCTCGATGTTCGCCGGTACTGAAGAAGCTCCGGGCGAGATCGAACTGTTCCAGGGTCGTTCGTACAAGGCTTACCGCGGCATGGGTTCGCTGGGCGCCATGTCCCAGGCTCAAGGCTCCTCCGACCGTTACTTCCAGGACTCCTCGGCAGGCGCCGAGAAACTGGTTCCGGAAGGTATCGAAGGGCGTGTTCCTTACAAGGGCACACTGAGCGCCATCATCCATCAACTGATGGGCGGCCTGCGTTCCTCGATGGGTTACACCGGCAGTGCCGACATCGAAGAAATGCGCACCAAGCCTGAGTTCGTGCGGATCACCGGCGCTGGCATGGCCGAATCCCACGTTCACGACGTACAGATCACCAAAGAAGCGCCAAACTACCGCGTAGGTTGAGCCTTCCAGCAATAAGTTAAGTAACCGGGGCTGTTTTCAGCCCCGAGTTGTTTCTGAATTCTCTTCACCGAACTGCATAGACGAGACTGACCACATGGCCCTCGACATTCACGCTCACCGCATCCTGATCCTCGATTTCGGTTCCCAGTACACCCAGCTGATTGCCCGCCGCGTGCGTGAAATCGGCGTGTACTGCGAACTGCATCCGTTCGATATGGATGAAGACGCGATTCGCGAATTCGCTCCAAAAGGCGTCATTCTCGCTGGCGGCCCCGAGTCCGTGCACGAAGCCAACAGCCCTCGCTGCCCACAAGCGGTGTTTGACCTGGGCGTACCGGTCTTCGGTATCTGCTACGGCATGCAGACCATGGCTGAACAGCTGGGTGGCAAGGTCGAAGGTTCCGAGCTGCGTGAGTTCGGTTACGCCCGTGTCGACGTGGTCGGCAAAAGCCGTCTGCTCGACGGCATCGAAGACCACATCGACGCCGACGGCCTGTTCGGCCTCGACGTGTGGATGAGTCACGGTGACAAAGTCACCAAGATGCCTCAGGAATTCCACATCCTGGCCAGCACCCCAAGCTGCCCGATCGCTGGCATGTTCGACGATGCTCGTGGCTACTACGGCGTGCAGTTCCACCCGGAAGTGACCCACACCAAGCAGGGCGGTCGCATCCTCTCGCGCTTTATCCTCGACATCTGCGGCTGCGAAGCCTTGTGGACGCCTTCGAAGATTGCTGAAGACGCCATCGCCAACATTCGCGCCCAGGTCGGCACCGACAACGTACTGCTCGGCCTGTCCGGCGGCGTTGACTCCTCGGTGGTTGCCGCGCTGCTGCACAAAGCCATCGGCGACCAGCTGACCTGCGTCTTCGTCGACAACGGCCTGCTGCGTCTGCACGAAGGCGAGCAAGTGATGGCCATGTTCGCCGAGAACATGGGCGTCAAAGTGATCCGCGCCAACGCCGAAGAACAGTTCCTGAACAACCTGGCTGGCGAAAGCGATCCAGAGAAAAAGCGCAAAATCATCGGCCGTACCTTCATCGACGTATTCGATGCCCAGTCCAACAAACTGGACAACATCAAGTACCTCGCCCAAGGCACCATCTACCCGGACGTGATCGAGTCGGCTGGCGCCAAAAGCGGCAAGGCGCACGTGATCAAGTCGCACCACAACGTGGGTGGCCTGCCGGAAGAAATGAACCTCAAGCTGGTTGAACCCCTGCGCGAGCTGTTCAAGGACGAAGTCCGTCGTCTGGGCCTGGAACTCGGCCTGCCGTACGACATGGTCTACCGTCACCCGTTCCCGGGCCCGGGCCTGGGCGTGCGGATCCTCGGTGAAGTGAAGAAGGAATACGCCGACCTGCTGCGTCGCGCCGACCACATCTTCATCGAAGAACTGCGCAAGGCCGACTGGTACCACAAGGTCAGCCAGGCATTCGTGGTGTTCCAGCCGGTGAAATCGGTTGGCGTTGTCGGCGATGGCCGTCGTTACGCCTGGGTCGTGGCCCTGCGTGCCGTAGAAACCATCGATTTCATGACCGCGCGTTGGGCACACCTGCCTTACGAACTGCTGGAGACTGTTTCCGGCCGCATCATCAACGAAATCGAAGGCATCTCCCGCGTTACTTATGACGTGTCGAGCAAGCCGCCGGCGACGATTGAGTGGGAATGATCCTGCACTAGCCTTGATGGCTTGATCGCAGGTAACTGAAAAGGCCGTGTGAACACTGTTCACACGGCCTTTTTGCGTTTTAGACGCCGGGTAGTCGGACAGGGGTCATGCCCATTCTGTGCAAGGCTGAACTCAAGTTCTCTAGCGTTTGAAAGCGTCGGCCGTTGATCTGCCAGGTATCCCGTTCGACGTAGTACCCGGCGGCATCATGTTTTATGGGCGTTCGGAGGAGTTTTCCCCGAGTGATGATGCCGTTACTGGTGATGATTCTGTTGGTGAGGGTTCTGCTGCGGTGAACCAGCAAGGGTTCGCCGGTACTGGTGCTGAGGGTGTACGTGCCAGGCCTGGGTAGCCCATCCTCGAGCCTTTGCGCCAGGATCACGCTTTTCGGCGTCGGAATTTGCAGCAACAAGTCATTTTTGGCAAAACCGGCTGCTTGCCCCGGGCGGGGCCCGTCGGACACCCCCGGGTCGACCTTGATACCGCCGAGCTCGTCCGGGCCTACGCTTTCAATACGCAGCCCGATGCTGCCTTCAAGCTCGCTGATTCCCGCAACGCCGTCATAGGTATTGGCGTGGGAGTTCCCGACCAACGCCACCCAGTTATGTGCGCCTCTGGCCGTCTGGTCGGCGCCGATGACTTGTCGGGCGAAAAAATTCATCATTTTTTGCCGAAAATTGATACTGGCCGGTGTAATACCGGTGCTGCGGTAACTGGCCAGGCAGTCGATGGCCTGAACGCGTATGTTGTTTTTTTGTGCTGTCCTGACCACCTGCTCAAAGGTGAATTGTTCGCTGGGGTCAGTCGAAAAACCTGCGTCAAGGTTCTTGAGATAGCTTTGCAGGTCCTCGGACATCACCCCGGTGCGATTGAACACGTCCAGGTCAGCTTGATGGAAATCGGTTAGCAGATGCTCCATGTACAAGGTTTTGACCTTTTGTTTGCGCAGCACGCTCATGTTCTCGATCAGAAACTGTTTGCTGCCCACGCTGGAGTGGTTTTCACCGATGACCAGGCTCTGTGACCGCTTGAAAAGCGTCTTGATGATGTCCTTGATCTTTGCATTCGCGATGAACGATGGAAGGGGCGGTCTGGGTCGCAGCGGCGGTTGCGAATAGAAGGTCACGGCGTCGTCGTGCAGCGTTCGGCGCAGTCTCTTGAAGGCTTCCAGCTCATTGTTCGGATTGTTGAGATTGACAAATCCGTCCTTCAAATCCCCCTTCGCGGCCATACCCTTGGCCGCCTGTTTGAGGGCTGGCTTGATGTCCTGCGGAACATCGTATGCAGTCGCCGGTGCATCGAAGTCCGGGAGTGACGGCTCGGCCCTGGCAAAAAAATCTGAAAACCTGCCACCTCCCGCCAGGCCGGGACGCGTGAGGGCCGTCCATTCACCCTGTTCATTCAGGCGCACCGGTATGTTGCGGTAAAAGGAGTAGGGGTTGACCGGGTCGACGATTGTCCAGGCCCTCATGTCATTGCTGTAGCGCACCAGGTAGAAACTGTCACCGACGGCAATGTAATTACCGCCTGTCTCAGGCTGATAGATACCTTGAAACTTGCCTTCGGCGTTGGTTGGGGAATCGCCATCGAGAATTTCATTGGTTTCAAAAGGCGCCAATATGTCGGAATCGCTTGGGCGGGGGGCAATGGCTTCGACGGGGGGATTTACTGTTACGCCCGACTCTGCTGGATCTTTCTCGGCCGTGAGTACCTCCTCGGCTTCCGCTGCTTCTGCGAGTTCGGCCGCCCCTCGTAAAAATGGCAAGTTGAACAGTACGTCCACGCTACCGAGAATGGCACCGGTAATGGCTGCCTTGCGTTCCGCAGGGGTAGTCGCGTTGATGGCTTGATCGATGTGCAGGCCGACATTGGCAATGCCCGCGCCAACGACAACCAGTGCTGCCGGCCATGCAAGGGCGGCCATCGGCCCGAAGGTGTGGTTGAAGGCATTGAGATAGCCTATCCACAGCTTTTTCCTGATCTCGCCGTTGGAGTGCAGCAGGTAATTGGCGTCGCTGAGCATGCGCTCATGAGTGGACCGGTTCAGATGGGTGAACGCATCACCGGCAATCTTCTCGCCACGGTAATGGAGCAAATGAACGTTCGCGGCTTCATTGTCACTCGTTAGAACGTCATAGGCGTGGGTGAGGCCGACATTTTCATATTCCGTGTTCTCCAGGAAATGAGCGATCAGACCAATGCCGGTGAAGTTGGCCAGCTTATGCCCCAGCGAAGCAGGCTTTTCCTGAAGGATATCCCGCTCTTCCTGTTTGAAGTGCATGAGCATGCGTTCGCGGCCTTCAGCGTCCTTGACCTCGTTGACCAGCCATTCGTGCAGTTCCTCGACTTTGTTAAAACAGTGAAACCCTCTGGGTTCGCCCGGAACGTAGAGAATGTTCAGATCACTGTCGTCAGTGATGCTGAGGATGTCCGTCGACACGAAGTGATCAATGCAAAACGTGCGAATCGATAAACCGCTGCCCGCTGGCGCCTCGTCCAGCAGCATTTGCCAGGTGAGCGGCCTGCTGACATTACCGACAACAGCCCTGAGCACGGTGGTGAAGTGTTCTCGGGTCAAGTGACCCTTCTCGTAGTCTTCAATGGCTTTGGCAATGAACGTGCACTTGGCCAACGCACGGAAGTTGTCACTGTGCTTTTCCCAGAACGTCGCGATGGCCGTTTTGTAACGCTCAGCGAAATTGACATCCCAAAAGGTGTTCAACACATCCCGGGCATGCAGGCGAATCTCGTTGGTTTCGTCGTAGTTTCCGGCATTGCCGTCGGCACGGTAGAAACCGCTGTCAACGTCCAGCAGGTCCCCGTTGTCCTGGTCGTGGACACTGAAACGCTGCATGACCAGTTGCGGGAAGGTCATCGACTCCCTGGGGGTTTCAAACACATGCTGCCAGCCGGTAAAGGTCTTCGAGCTGCTTTGAGCGGCATTAAACCGATGCCAGTAGACTTTGTCGGGTTCGATATCGGTGATGCTGTGCTGGACGAGAATGTCCTTGGCGACCTGATACGCCATGGCGTGCAGGTCGGGGCAATCGGTTACCAGATCAGGGATCAGGGCCAGGAGGGCCAGCGCATCGGTAGCGTCGGGCAGGGTTATGTCTTGAGTATCGTCCATGATGCTCGCCTTGAGAGGTTGCCAAGAGGGCGCTCACTATCTCAAGGGGCATCGATTCCATCTGTAAGGCACTGGCTAGCTGTTGGTGGTCAGTTGCTGACGCAAGACGTAGGAGTTGGCGAGTACCAGAATCAGGCTCAGCGCCGCGCAATGTCGGAAAAGTAAAACTTGTCCAGGGTGTGCCGCGATTCGGTGTACTCGAACTGCCGTCCGTCCTGCAAAAACGTCTGGTTGCTGACCACGATCACATGGCTCTGGCCGTCGAGGTCCAGGTGTTGCTGGTCGTCCTTGCTCCGGGGCACCGCTTCAATAGTGCGCTGGGCGTAGGCGATTTGCAGTTGCAAGGTCTGCTCGATGAAGGCGTAGATCGAGTGCTCGGCGATGTCGCGGGACAGGCCTGGAATCACATCACTGACGAAATGGTTGATGTCGAGGATCACGCGTTTGCCGTCGATCCGCCGCACTCGTTTGATCCGTGTGATCAGGCTGCCTTCTTCGGCCTTGATGTGTTCAAGCAAGGGGCCTTCGAGAGGGATTTGAGTGAACTCGACCACGTCGGTGCTGACGTCGTTGCCCAGGCGCGGGTACGTCTCCTGGAAGCTGACGATGCCGCCCAACTGGAATTCGATCGGGTTGGTCGACAGCACGAACGTACCTTTGCCGTGGACTTTCTGGGCGAAACCGCGCTCCTGCAATTGCTCGATGGCCTTGCGCACGGTGCCGCGGCTGGCCTGATAGCTGTCCATCAGTTCCGTTTCGGAAGGCAACCGGGCGCCGCGTTCCAGACGTTCGGTCGTGATGCTGGCAAGCAGATCGCTGTAGATCTGGTTGTATTTACTCATGGGGATGGCTCTGTACCGCGCTGTGCTCAAGGTTTCGAACCTTAAGGGCAGGGTAGGGGTTTGTCCATGCGGCGTTAGGTTTCTTTGACTTTTGAGGTAGGAAAGTTCGCCGCCTGTCGGGTTCAGGATAAACAAAATCAAACTCGTCTGTACGAGTTGTTGCTTTAACTCGTACAGACGAGTACTTTTCGTTTCGGCGTGCTGCCAATAACAAAAAACTACAGCGGAAGAACAAGCATGAGCCACGACTATCCGAATATCGCCAGCGAGCTGCTGCAAAGCCTCGGTGGCAACGACAACATCGAGCAGGCCGCGCACTGCGTCACACGCTTGCGCCTGGCCCTCAAGGACCCAAGCCTGGTCAACAGCGCCACGTTGAACCAGATCGATCTGGTCAAAGGCTCGTTCTTCACCGGCGGCCTGTTCCAAGTGGTCATCGGCCCAGGTGAAGTCGAAAAGGTCTACGCCGAACTGCGCCGTCAAACCGGTCTCGCGGCCTCGACCATCGCCGACGTTAAACAAAAAAGTGCCGACAAGATCAACGCGATGCAGCGTCTGGTGCGGGTGTTTTCCGATGTGTTCATGCCGATTCTGCCGGCACTGATCATTGCCGGCCTGTTGATGGGCATCAACAACCTGATCGGCGCCAAGGGCATGTTCATCGAGGGCCAGACCTTGCTGGACGCCTACCCGAAGCTTGACGGGCTCTGGAGCCTGATCAACCTCATGGCCAACACCTCGTTTGTGTTCCTCCCGGCGCTGGTGGGCTGGTCGGCGGCCAAGCGGTTTGGCGGCAGCGAAATCCTTGGCATCGTGCTTGGCCTGATGCTGGTGCACCCCGATCTGCTCAATGCCTGGAACTACGGTAAAGCGGTGGCCGGGCTGGACGGGCAGAGCCTGCCGTACTTCGACATCCTGGGGTTGTTCCAGATCGAGAAGGTCGGTTACCAAGGGCAGATCCTGCCGATCCTGATGGCGGCCTATGTGATGAGCGTCATCGAGAAATGGCTGCGGGCGCGGGTGCCGAACGCGGTGCAATTGCTGGTGGTGCCGATCACCACCATCGTTGTGACCGGCGTGCTGGCGCTGGCGGTGATCGGCCCGGTGACCCGGCATCTGGGGATTCTGATCACCGAAGGCGTGGTCATGCTGTTTGACTTGGCGCCAATGGTCGGCGGGGCGATTTTCGGTTTGCTCTACGCACCGTTGGTGATCACCGGCATGCACCACATGTTTCTTGCGGTCGACTTGCAGCTGATCTCCACCCAGGGCGGGACCTTCATCTGGCCGATGATCGTCATGTCCAACCTTGCCCAGGGCAGCGCGGCACTGGCGGTGTTCTACATGACCCGTAATGTGCGGGACAAAAGCATGGCCTCGACCTCGGCGATTTCCGCTTATTTCGGCATCACCGAACCGGCCATGTTCGGGGTCAACCTGCGTTACAAATTTCCGTTTTATGCAGCCCTGATCGGTTCGGCCCTGGGCTGCATTTTCCTGTCGCTGAACAAGGTCCAGGCCTCGGCGATCGGCGTCGGCGGCTTGCCCGGTTTTATCTCGATCATTCCGCAGTTCATTCCGATGTTCGTGATCGGGATGGTCATTGCCATGGTCGTGCCGTTTGTTCTGACCTGCGGGTTGAGCATGAAGATTGTTCGGCCGGGATATCGGGTTGCCTGACGGTCGCCACATCAATTTGTTGAAGGAATCCGCCATGCAAGACTGGCAACGTTCGGTGATCTACCAGATCTACCCGAAGAGTTTTCACAGCCACGCCGGCAACCCCACGGGTGATTTGCTGGGCGTTGTGGCCAAGCTCGATTACCTGCACTGGCTGGGTGTCGATTGCCTGTGGATCACGCCGTTCCTGCGTTCGCCCCAGCGCGACAACGGCTACGACATCAGTGATTACTACGCCATCGATCCGAGTTACGGGACCATGGCCGATTGCGAATTGCTGATCGCCGAGGCCGGCAAGCGCGGGATCAAGTTGATGCTCGACATCGTGGTCAACCACACCTCCATCGAGCACCCCTGGTTCCAGCAGGCCCGCAGCAGCCTCGACAACCCATACCGGGATTTCTACATCTGGCGCGACCAGCCGAACAACTGGGAGTCCAAGTTCGGTGGTTCGGCCTGGGAATACGAAGCCCAGACCGGTCAGTATTACCTGCACCTGTTCGATCACACTCAGGCCGACCTGAACTGGGATAACCCCAAGGTGCGCGCCGAAGTCTTCAAGATGATGCGTTTCTGGCGCGACAAGGGCGTAGGCGGGTTCCGTCTGGACGTGATCAACCTGATCTCCAAACCGGCGGACTTCCCCGAGGACAACACCGACGGTCGACGCTTCTACACCGACGGCCCGAACGTGCACGAATACTTGCAGCAAATGCACCGCGAAGTCTTCGAAGGTCATGACCTGATCAACGTCGGTGAGATGTCTTCCACCAGTCTGGAACACTGCATTCGTTACTCGCGGCCAGAGTCGAAAGAGCTGTCGATGACCTTCAACTTCCATCACCTGAAGGTTGATTACCCGAACCTGCAGAAGTGGATTCGTGCCGATTTCAATTTCCTTGAACTCAAGCGCATTCTCTCCGATTGGCAAACCGGCATGCAGGCCGGCGGTGGCTGGAATGCGCTGTTTTGGTGTAACCACGACCAGCCACGGGTGGTCTCGCGTTTTGGTCATGACGGTGAATATCGGGTGCTCTCGGCGAAGATGCTCGGCACGGCACTGCACTTCCTCCAGGGCACGCCGTTCGTGTACCAGGGCGAGGAACTGGGCATGACCAATCCGGGCTTCGATCACATCGATCAGTACCGCGATGTCGAGACGCTGAACATCCATCGCCTCAAGCGCGACGCCGGAGTCAGTGATGCCGACAACATGGCGGCGATCATGCAGAAGTCCCGGGATAACGGCCGTACGCCGATGCACTGGAATGCCGAGCCCAATGCGGGTTTCAGCGCTGTCGAGCCGTGGATCGGGGTGCCGGCGAACGCCGGGCAGATCAACGTTGCCGCTCAGCTCGATGACCCGGATTCGGTGCTGCATCACTACCGTCAGTTGATCGCCTTGCGTCGCACTGAGGCGCTGATGTCCGAGGGGGTCTATCGGCAGTTGTTGCCAGAGCACGCGCAAATCTGGGCGTACGTGCGTGAGGGCAGTGGCGAACGGTTGCTGGTGCTGAACAACTTCTACGGCACGCCATGCGAAGTCGAACTGCCGGATGAAGTGATCAGAGAAGCGATGGCCCAGCGTCTGGTCATCAGTAATTACCCGGACAGTCCGGTGCGAAACAGTCAGGTCCTCTTACGGCCTTATGAGTCGTTCGTGCTGCACATGACCGACTGACCGACCACAAAAAAACACCGACTCAAAAAAATACGCAGCACGCTGCGCGGGGGAGTTTTGCGCGCCGATTTTGCCGCTGCACACAATAAAAATAATGGGGTAGCTCTTGAAAACAACAATAAATCGCAGCCTTGTAGTGGCGGGCGTGTGCCTGGCTTTGCCTCTTTCGGCCCAGGCGCTGGAGTTCGCCGGTTACTTGCGCAGTGGCGTCGGGACCTCGGTCAACAGCGGTAAACAGCAGTGTTTCCAACTCCCGGGTGCGCAGACCAAATACCGCTTGGGCAACGAATGTGAGCAGTACGCCGAACTGGAGTTGCGCCAGGATTTGTACACCCTGGATGACGGTTCGGTGCTGAGCGTCGATGGCATGGCTTCGTTGTACAACCAGTACGACAAGGACCTGACCTTCAACGGTGACAACGGCTCGGTGCGCATGCCGCAGGCGTACGCGCAATGGTCGAACATGCCCAGCCTGAACGGCGGTTCGTTGTGGGCTGGCCGGCGATACTACAAACGGAACGACATCCACATTTCCGATTTCTACTATTGGAACCAGAGCGCCACCGGCGGCGGTATCGAGGACGTACTGATCGGCGATCTGAAATACAGCTATGCCTTCTCGCGCAAGGACAACCTGTACCAGAAGGACTACATCAACCGACACGATTTCAACGTCGCCGGCTTCAACACCAACCCTGGCGGTGCGTTGGAGTTCGGCCTGAGTTACATCGACAAACCCGACAGCCGCGACGCTCACCGTGGCTGGGCGATCACCACCCAGCATGTGCAGAAAGGTTTTCTGGGCGGCAAGAACAAACTGGCCTTCCAGTACGGCGAAGGCCCCGGCACCGGGTTGGGCTATACCGGTAACGTGAAGCTGGACGACAGCAACAAAAGTTACCGGGTGGTGGAGTTCTTCGACTGGCAAGTGACGCCGCGATTTGGCGGACAGGTCGAGGCGGTCTATCAGAAAGACATTCGCCAGGACGGCAGTGATCAGAACTGGATTTCCCTGGGCGTGCGCCCGACCTATGCGATCACCGAGCAGTTCAAACTGGTGACCGAACTGGGTCACGATCAGGTCGAAGCCACGGGCGGCACGCGCAAGCTGAGCAAGTTCACCTTCGCCCCGACCTGGTCGCCCAAAGGCCCGGAATTCTGGGCGCGCCCCGAGGTGCGTCTGTATTACACCTATGCGAGCTGGAACGAGGCGGCCAAACGGGCGGCCAATGAACTGGCGGCGGGTTCGGCATTGTCCGACACCGGCACCTTTGGCACGGCGCGACACGGTTCGAACGTCGGATTGCAGGTCGAGTACTGGTGGAAATAAGCGATGCTGTCGGAGCCTCGCGCTCCATCGGCACTTCAAAGAACAAAACAGCAGGTGACGTCATGGCCACACCCCAACAATTGCAACTGCACGCGCCCCTGTCCGGCGTATTGATGCCACTGGACGTTGTGCCCGATCCGGTGTTTTCCAGCCGCGTGATCGGCGATGGCCTGTGCATCGATCCGACTTCAACGACGTTGTGCGCGCCGCTGGCAGGGGTTGTCAGCAATGTGCAGGCCAGCGGGCATGCGATCAGCATCACCGACGAAAACGGTGTGCAGGTGTTGATGCACATTGGGCTCGACACGGTGAACCTGGCGGGGAAGGGTTTCACGCGGTTGGTGGAGGAGGGCCAGCAGGTTGACGTGGGGCAGTCGCTGATCGAATTCGATGCCGACTTTATTGCATTGAATGCCCGCAGCCTGCTGACGTTGATGCTGGTGGTCAGCGGTGAGCCATTCACTTGGCTGACACCGGAAGCGGGATTGGTCGACAGTGGTCAGCCGCTACTGAATTTGAAGCCTATCGAGCAGGCAACGGATGAGCCGGTGCCGGAAGAGGGTGAAGCACTGTTTTCCAAACCAGTGACGCTGGCCAATCCGAACGGCTTGCACGCCCGACCGGCAGCGGTATTCGCTCAGGCGGCGAAAGGTTTTTCGGCGAGCATTTACCTGCATAAACAGCAGGCGAGTGCGAACGCCAAATCCTTGGTGGCGATCATGGGTTTGCAGACGGCTCACGGTGACGTTGTGCAAGTCAGCGCGGCGGGGCCGGACGCTGAAGCGGCGATCAAGACGCTGTCCGAATTGCTGACCGCCGGGTGTGGCGAGACGGTCGCCGCGATGGCAGAAGTTGAGACGGTTGAAGCGTCATCGCTGAACGTTTTGCGCGGAGTCTGTGCCTCGGCGGGTTCGGCGTTTGGCCAGGTTGTGCAGATCGCCGAGCAAACACTTGAAGTCAGCGAGTTCGGCGTCGGTCCGCAGGTTGAGCGAGAGCATCTGTCTCGGGCCTTGGCCGCAGCGGTGCTGGCCTTGCAGCAGCTGCGTGACAACGCCACCGGGGATGCCCAGGCAGAGATTTTCAAGGCGCATCAAGAACTGCTCGAAGACCCGAGCCTGCTGGATCAGACCGAGGCGCTGATCATCGAAGGCAAAAGTGCCGGGTTCGCCTGGCGCGCGGCCACCGAGTCGGTGGCAACCCTGTTCAAAAGCCTGGGCAATGCCTTGCTGGCGGAGCGGGCGGCAGACCTGGCCGATGTCGGCCAGCGAGTGCTCAAGCTGATCCTCGGCGTACAGGATCAGGCGATGGAGCTGCCTGAAGGGGCGATCCTGATCGCCGATCAACTGACGCCGTCACAGACCGCCGGGCTCGATACCCGCAAGGTACTGGGGTTCGCCACGGTCGGTGGCGGCGCTACCAGCCACGTCGCGATCCTCGCTCGGGCGTCCGGTTTGCCGGTGATCTGCGGGTTGCCCGTTCAGGTCCTGGGGCTGGCCAACGGCACCCAAGTGTTGCTCGACGCCGACAAGGGCGAGCTGCATCTGGACCCGGATCTGGCGGCCATCGAGCAGCTGCAAGCCAATCGTCAGCGTCAGCAGAAGCGCCATCAACATGAACTGTCGCACGCTGCGCTGGCGGCTTGTACCCGCGATGGTCACCACTTTGAAGTGACAGCCAACATCGCCTCGCTGGCTGAAGCGGAGCAGGCCGTGGCACTGGGAGGCGAGGGCGTCGGCTTGCTGCGTTCGGAGTTTCTTTATCTGGATCGCAATCATGCGCCGAGCCATGACGAGCAAACATCAACCTACAGCGCCATCGCCAAAGCACTCGGGCCGGCGCGCAATCTGGTGGTGCGGACTCTGGATGTCGGCGGCGACAAACCGTTGGCCTACGTGCCGATGGACCGCGAAACCAACCCGTTCCTCGGCATGCGCGGGATTCGTTTGTGCCTGGAGCGCCCGCAGCTGTTGCGCGATCAGTTCAAGGCGATCCTGAGCAGCGCCGGGCTGGCCCGTCTGCACATCATGTTGCCCATGGTCACGCAGCTGTCGGAGTTGCGACAGGCCCGGCAACTGCTTGAGGAAGAGGCGCTGGTATTGGGCCTTACCGAGCTGCCGAAACTGGGGATCATGATCGAAGTGCCGGCAGCAGCCCTGATGGCCGATCTGTTTGCGCCTGAAGTGGATTTTTTCTCGATCGGCACCAACGACCTGACCCAATACACCCTGGCCATGGACCGCGATCACCCGCGCCTGGCCAGTCAGGCTGACAGTTTTCATCCGTCGGTGCTGCGTTTGATTGCCAGCACCGTGAAGGCCGCCCACGCCCATGGCAAATGGGTCGGTGTGTGTGGCGCCATGGCGTCCGAAACGCTGGCGGTGCCGTTGTTGCTGGGACTTGGGGTGGATGAACTGTCGGTGAGCGTGCCGCTGATTCCGGCGATCAAGGCGACGGTTCGCGAAGTGGATCTGCTGGACTGCCAGGCCATCGCCCAGCAAGTGCTGGGCCTGGAAAGCGCCGATCAAGTGCGCGAGGCGCTGCGGCTGTATCACGAGGCGACGGTCGATACTTCACTGGTACTGGAGAACTGAGCATGTTCGAGAAAATGCAGCGAGCGTTCTGGAAAGCGTTGACCCCGGATCTGGTGGTGGATGAACCGAAAGTGGTTGCTCAGCCTGTCTCTGGTCTGGCCCCGGATATCGTCGCCGCACTGGGCGGAGTGGATAACCTCAAGTCGCAGCAGCCTGTGGCGTTGACCAGGGTGCGAGTGGAGTTGCGGGATGTGGGGCGGATGGATCGGCAGGCTTTGAATATGGCCGGTGTGCCGGGAGTCATGATGCTGGACGAAGGCGTTGTGCATTTGTTGATGGGGGCGGTGGTCGCCGGACGCTAGTTGATCAGATTCAAGATCCACCCCTCACCCCAGCCCTCTCCCCACGGGGGAGAGGGGGGAAGGGAGCAGATCTCCATAGTTTTCAGGTTTAAAGTTCGGCATGAAATCGCGAGGAAAAAACCTGAGTTCGACTCGATTTTTCAGGTCGATGTAGCTCCAAGAACAACTCGGTCAGTCCCCTCTACCCCCTGGGGAGAGGGTTAGGGTGAGGGGTGGCCTTTGAACTTGTCCCAGAACGCCGCGCTGCCCTTACTGTTTCTCATCCGCAGGTGTATCGTATTCGCCTTTTGCAGGCCCCCGCGCCTGTCGCTGATACGAGAGGTAGTTGAGTTCATGTCCTTTACCCGTCGCCAAATCCTCGGTGGCCTGGCCGGTCTTGTTGTCGTTGGTGTCGGAGCGGGCGGCGCGTCGCGGTACTGGTTGGGCAAAATGGCCGACGCCGACGCGGGCCACGACTACGAGCTGATCGCCGCACCGCTGGACGTTGAGCTGGTGGCCGGGCACAAGACCGAAGCCTGGGCGTTCGGCCCGTCGGCGCCGGGTACCGAGTTGCGGGTGCGTCAGGGCGAATGGCTGCGGGTGCGTTTCATCAACCATCTGCCGGTGGCGACCACCATTCACTGGCATGGCATTCGCCTGCCGCTGGAAATGGATGGCGTGCCCTACGTCTCGCAGCTTCCAGTGCTGCCGGGCGAATACTTCGACTACAAATTCCGCGTGCCCGACGCCGGCAGCTACTGGTATCACCCGCATGTGAACAGCAGCGAAGAACTCGGTCGCGGGCTGGTCGGCCCGCTGATCATCGAAGAGCGCGAGCCTACCGGTTTCAAGTACGAGAAGACCCTGAGCCTCAAGAGCTGGCACGTCGATGATGAGGGCGCTTTTGTCGCATTCAGCATTCCTCGCGAAGCGGCCCGTGGTGGCACGGCGGGGCGCCTGTCGACGATCAATGGCGTCTCGCAAGCGGTGATCGACTTGCCCGCCGGGCAGATCACCCGGGTGCGCCTGCTCAACCTCGACAACACCCTGACCTACCGACTCAACATTCCTGGCGTCGAAGCGCAGATCTATGCGCTGGACGGCAACCCCATCGAACCGCGCCCGTTGGGCAAGGAATACTGGCTCGGCCCGGGCATGCGCATTTGCCTGGCGATCAAGGCACCGCCGGCCGGTGGAGAGTTGTCCCTGCGCAACGGCCCGGTACGACTGGGCACGTTCCGTTCGGTGGTGAACACCGATGCACCGACCGAATGGCCGCCCGCGCTGCCCGCCAACCCGGTGGCCGAGCCGGACCTGGCCAATGCCGAGAAACTCAACTTCAATTTCGAATGGGTAGGCTCGGTGTCGGTGAACGCCGACAATGGCAAGCCGCCGAGCCTGTGGCAGATCAACGGCAAGGCCTGGGACATCACCGACAAAACCTGCGCCGACCGCCCGATTGCCAAGCTCGAGAAGGGCAAGAGCTACATTTTCGAATTGAAGAACATGACTCAGTATCAACACCCGATTCACCTTCACGGCATGAGCTTCAAGGTCATCGCCTCGAACCGGCACAAGGTCATCCCCTATTTCACCGACACTTACCTGTTGGGCAAGAACGAGCGCGCGCAGGTGGCGCTGGTGGCGGATAACCCGGGGATCTGGATGTTCCACTGTCATGTGATCGACCACATGGAAACCGGCCTGATGGCCGCCATCGAGGTGGCGTGATGCGTCAGATACGTCCCACCGCAATCATCGACCGCAGCCGTGACCGTGACTTCATGCGCGAAGCCCTGGCCCTGGCCGCTCAAGGCGCGGCGCTCGGTGAAGTGCCGGTGGGCGCGGTGCTGGTGCAGGACGGTGAAATCATCGGTCGGGGGTTCAATTGCCCGATCAGCGGCAATGACCCGAGTGCTCACGCCGAAATGGTCGCGATCCGCGCGGCGGCGTTGGCGGCCAGCAACTATCGCCTGCCGGGCAGCACGCTGTACGTGACGCTTGAGCCGTGCAGCATGTGCGCCGGGCTGATCGTGCATTCGCGGATTGCGCGGGTGGTGTATGGGGCGCTGGAGCCGAAGGCCGGGATTGTGCAGAGTCAGGGGCAGTTTTTTACCCAGGGCTTTTTGAATCACCGGGTGCTGTACGAAGGCGGGGTGTTGGCCGAGGAGTGCGGGGCGGTGCTGAGCGAGTTCTTCAAGGCCCGTAGAGCCAAACCCACAGACTAAACACCGACCCCTGTAGGAGTGAGCCTGCTCGCGATAGCGGTGTGTCAGTCGACATCACTATTGACTGATACTCCGCTATCGCGAGCAGGCTCACTCCTACAGGGGATCTTCAGCGTCTGGGCAAGTAACGACTACTTACGGGCGACGATCACGGCACGCATCGGCGCCGGCAGCCCTTCAACCGTTTTGCTGTGATCTTCCGGGTCAAGGAAATCGCTCAACGACTGATACTTCATCCACTCCGTCCCGCGCTGTTCCTCGACCGTCGTCACGCTCACGTCCACACAACGAACATCAGTGAACCCTGCCCGGCGCAGCCACAGTTCCAGCGCCGGCACTGATGGCAGGAACCACACATTTCGCATCTGCGCGTAACGGTCTTCCGGCACCAATACCTGCTGCTGATCGCCCTCGATCACCAGTGTCTCCAGCACCAGTTCGCCGCCCTTGACCAGGCAATCCTTCAGCGCCAGCAAATGCTCGATCGGCGAGCGACGGTGATAGAACACGCCCATGGAAAACACCGTGTCAAAGCCTTCCAGGTTCGGCGGCAAGTCTTCGAAAGGGAACGGCAGGTGCCAGGCATTGGGCTCGGACAAGTAACGCTGCACTGCCTGGAACTGACAGAAAAACAGCCAGTTCGGATCGACGCCGATCACGCTGTCGGCACCCGCGCCGAGCATGCGCCACATGTAGTAGCCGTTGCCGCAACCGACATCGAGGATGCGTTTGCCCTTCAGATCCAGATGCGGTGCAACCCGCGACCACTTCCAGTCCGAACGCCATTCAGTGTCGACATGCACACCAAACAGATCGAACGGCCCTTTGCGCCATGGCGACAAACCCATCAGCGCAGTGCGCATCTGAACGCGGGTTTCGTCGTCGCAATCGGTGTCTAGCGTCAGACCATTGAGCAAGTCGACTTCGCTCGGCTGAATCTTCGGTAAAGCATTCAGCGCACTCTGCCAGCGCTCCAGGTCGCCATGACCCTTTTCCATTTTCTTGTCGAGCTGAGCTTGCAGAGTGTTGGCCCAATCGGCCAGCGGGGTGCCGGCCAAACGGCGGGCGAGGGGGGACAGATCAATCATGGCAAGGCAATCAACGAGGCAAAGTTAAGACACTGGAACCACGGCACGACTTTCGAGAAACCGGCGGCCAACAGGCGCTCGCGGTGTTCTTCGAGGCTGTCGGGCTTCATGACGTTTTCAATGGCGCTGCGCTTTTGGGCGATTTCCAGTTCGCTGTAGCCGTTGGCGCGTTTGAACGCGACGTGCAGATCAGTGAGCAGCGCGTGTTCTTCGGGATCGTTGAAGCGCAGCTTCTCCGACAGAATCAGCGCGCCACCGGGCAACAGCGATTGGCGGATGCGCGAGAGCAACGCCGTGCGCTGTTCCGGGGCGATGAATTGCAGGGTGAAGTTCAGCGCCACCACCGAGGCTGGCTGGAATTCGAGGGCGAGGATGTCGCCTTCGATCACTTCCACCGGCAGCAACTCCTGGAACATCGAGTCCTGACCGTTGAGGTACTCGCGGCAGCGTTCAACCATCGCCGCCGAGTTATCCACAGCGATCACCCGGCAGCCGTCAGTGCGTACATGTCGGCGCAGGGCCTGAGTCACGGCGCCGAGAGACGAACCCAGGTCGTAAAGCACGCTGTTTGGCTGGGCGAACTGCGCGGCAAGCACGCCAAGGTTTTCAACGATGGTTGGATAACCCGGCACCGAGCGTTTGATCATGTCCGGGAACACCCGCACCACGTCCTCGTTAAAGGCGAAGTCAGGCACCTGGGCCAAAGGCTGGGCGAAAAGGCGATCGGGTTCTTTGCTCACGGCGGTTCCAGCGGCATAGGTGGAAAAGGCCGGCATTTTAGCCAAATTGACGGGGGGATGCTTGGGTTGTCTGATAAACCGCTGCGGACAGTGACAATCCATTGTGGCGAGGGAGCTTGCTCCCGCTGGGCTGCGCAGCAGCCCCAAATCTGGCGAGCGCTGCGCACTGGTGCGCCAGCCCGGTCGGGCGGGAGCAAGCTCCCTCGCCACAGGGGTCAGCGTTGTTCTTGAGAAAAGGCCGACGCCGTAATCCCCCATTGCCCCAGCCAATAGCTGAGGATTATTACGTAAGGCGCGGCATGAAACGGCGCGACGAATCGATTGATGCCAATCACGCTGTCGGAAAACACAAACGCCACCGCACCTGCCGCCGCCAGTAGCGCCGAGCGTTTGGGCACGTCAGTGCCGAGCCGGGCCAGCGCCCGCCAAAGCATGGCGCTGATGGCCAGACCGTAGACGATCACCGGGATGAGCAATGGACCCAGCCCATTGGAAATCAAGATGCCCAACAACACCGCGCCGACGCCCAAAGCGATGATCAACGGTAAAAGCGCCACGCGCCGGCAATCGCTCAAATAGGCCTTCAGATACGCCAAGTGGGCAACCAAAAACGCCCCGAGCCCAAACACAAACAAATCCCCCGGCCACGCCAGCAACACATCGCCGAGCAGGGAGAAAATCAATCCAAGGCTGATCCAGCGGCGATACTCGGTGGGCGGTGCATCATGCAACCAGCCGAGCAAGGCCAAAACCGGCAGCGGCTTGACCAGCAGGCAGAGCAACGCCGCATGCACGCTGACGCCGTAGAGGAACGTCACCGCGCCCATCAGCGCCAGAATCAGCCAGCCCACGATCAGTTAACCGAGATTGCGCAGTCGAAGGTTTGCACTGCCGGTACTTCCGGCGCCCATGGTTGTGAGTAGGTCAGGCGCAAACGGCCCGTGCCAGCGGCAAAGGATTGGAAGCGCCAGGTCGAGAGGCCGGCGCTACCGACGATCCCCACGTCTTCCGGATTGCTGTAAACCTCGGGGCTGAGTGCGCGCAAAACGCCACCGGCGGAATCCTGGATCGCCCAGCGGTAACCCGTGGTCGGGTTGCTTGGCAGGGTCAGGATCAGGTTTTGCCCGCTGTGCAGTTGCACCGGGCATTCGCTTTGTTTTTCCACGGTCACGTTCTGTTTCGGTTGCGTGGCGCACGCGGCCAGCAAGGAGAGGGCGAGGGGGACAAACAGGCGGGTGGGGGACATAAGGTCAGTGGCTCCGGCATTCACGACGAACGGCGAGCATAACCGAAGATGAGACAAATTGTGACGGCGCTACGGGAGATGATCGTTCCCACGCAGAGCGTGGGAACGATCAGTTACAGGGGTTAGAACAGAATTTTCGCCACATCCGCAAAGCGCTTGGCAAAGTGCACCGTAATCCCTTCCTTCAGATAATCCGGCAGTTCTTCAAAGCTACCGCGGTTTGGCTCCGGCAGAATCAATTCAAAGATCTTCTGCCGCCGCGCCGCAATCACCTTCTCGCGCACCCCGCCAATTGGCAGTACATGCCCGGTCAGCGTCAGTTCGCCGGTCATGGCGATGCCTTTTTTCGGCGCCTGGTTTCGGGCGAGCGAGAGCAGGGCGCTGGCCATGGTCACGCCGGCGCTCGGGCCGTCTTTCGGGGTGGCGCCTTCCGGGACGTGCAGGTGAACGAAGGCTTCATCGAAGAACTTCGGATCACCGCCAAACGACTTCAGGTTGGAGCTGACGTAGCTGTAGGCGATTTCTGCCGACTCTTTCATCACGTCACCCAATTGCCCGGTGAGTTTGAAACCACGGTTCAAAGTGTGAATACGTGTGGCTTCGATCGGCAAGGTCGCACCACCCATGCTGGTCCAGGCCAGCCCGGTGATGACGCCGGTACCGGACAGCACTTGCTCGTTACGGAACACCGGATGGCCGAGTGAGGCTTCGAGGTCTTTCGGGCCGAGCTTGATCACCGCTTTCGGCTCGTCGATCAGTTTCACAACGGCTTTGCGCACCAGTTTGCCCAGTTGTTTTTCCAACTGCCGCACGCCGGCTTCACGGGCGTATCCGTCGATCAACGCTTTGAGGGCGCTGTCGCTGATACTCAGGCTGCCTTTGGACACACCGGCCTTTTCCAGTTGCTTCGGCCACAGGTGACGTTTGGCGATGGCGATTTTTTCTTCGGTGATGTAACCCGACAGGCGAATCACTTCCATCCGGTCGAGCAACGGGCCGGGGATCGAATCCAGGGTGTTGGCGGTGCAGATGAACAGCACTTTCGACAGGTCCAGACGCAAGTCCAGGTAGTGGTCGAGGAATTCGACGTTCTGTTCCGGGTCGAGGGTTTCCAGCAGCGCCGAGGCCGGGTCGCCCTGGTAGCTCTGGCCCATCTTGTCGATCTCGTCGAGCATGATCACCGGGTTCATCACTTCGACATCTTTCAGCGCATGGACGAGTTTGCCCGGCTGCGCGCCGATGTACGTGCGGCGATGGCCCTTGATCTCGGCTTCATCGCGCATGCCACCGAGGCTGAAGCGGTAGAACGGCCGACCGAGGGATTCGGCGATGGATTTGCCGACACTGGTTTTACCCACGCCCGGCGGGCCGACCAGCAGCACGATGGAGCCGCTGATCTCGCCTTTGTAGGCACCGACGGCGAGGAACTCAAGGATGCGGTCCTTGATGTCGTCGAGGCCGGCATGGTGTTTGTCCAAGACCTTGCGCGCGTGCTTGAGGTCGAGTTTGTCCTCACCGTACACGCCCCACGGCACCGAGGTCGCCCAGTCGAGGTAGTTGCGGGTGACCGCATACTCCGGCGAACCGGTTTCGAGGATCGACAGCTTGTTCATTTCCTCTTCAATGCGTTTTTGCGCTTGAGCCGGCAAAACCTTGCCTTCCAGGCGTTGTTCGAACTGCTCAATGTCGGCGCTGCGGTCGTCCTTGGTCAGGCCCAGCTCTTGCTGGATGACCTTGAGTTGTTCCTTGAGGAAGAACTCGCGCTGATGCTCGCCGATCTTGCGGTTAACTTCGGCGGAAATTTCTTTCTGCAGGCGCGCGACTTCGACTTCCTTGCGCAGCATGGGCAGGACTTTTTCCATGCGTTTGAGCATGGGGACGCAGTCGAGCACTTCTTGCAGCTCGCTGCCGGTGGCCGATGTCAGGGCCGCGGCGAAGTCGGTCAGCGGCGACGGGTCGTTGGGGCTGAAGCGGTTGAGGTAGTTTTTCAGCTCTTCGCTGTACAGCGGGTTGAGCGGCAGCAGTTCCTTGATCGCGTTGATCAGCGCCATGCCGTAGGCCTTGACCTCATCGGTCGGCTCGGTGGGCTGGTGCGGGTATTCGACTTCCACCAGGTACGGCGGGCGATGGTGCTTGAGCCAGGTGCGGATGCGCACGCGAGTCAGGCCTTGGGCGACGAATTGCAGTTTGCCGTTTTCGCGACTGGCGTGATGCACCTTGACCAGGGTGCCGTAGAGCGGCAGGGCCGAGGTGTCGAAATGGCGCGGATCTTCCTGAGGCGTGTCCATGTAGAACAGGGCCAGGGAGTGGTGATCGGATTTGCTCACCAGGTCGAGGGTTTCGGCCCACGGTTCTTCATTGACGATGACCGGCAGTACTTGGGCCGGGAAGAACGGGCGGTTGTGGATCGGGATGATGTAGACCTTGTCCGGCAGGTTCTGGCCTGGCAGGGCGAGGCCTTTGCCGGTGGAGTGGTGTTCGGCGTTCTCTGGGTCGGCGTATTCGCTCGGGTCTTCGGGAAATTCTTGCTGGTCGCTCATGGGGCACCTGCGCAATGGGGTATGGGTCTTAGATGGGGCAGGTGGGGGGTGGTTTCAATGGCAGGGGATATTTCTGGGTGTGTGTTCAGGGTTTTGACAGGTGCGGTTGACGTGGCGCGGATCAACGTTGGTAGAGGCGCCGATGGAGGTAGTCACAGGTTGACGGACAGGCTCAGGGCGTGAAGGGGCGGGTGAATCAAGATCAAGAGCTGCAGGCGAGCTAACGCTCGGCCTGATGAGTGGTGAGAAGCCTCGGGTGTACACCGTCCCACTGTGGGAGCGGGCTTGCTCGCGAAGGCGGCCTGACAGCCGATCAATATCTTGCAGATGTACCCAATTCAACTGTAGGAGCGAGCCTGCTCGCGATAGCCATTGTTCATTCAATATTGATGTCGACAGACACACCGCTATCGCGAGCAGGCTCGCTCCCACAGGGGATGTGCGGTGGATCGGAAATCCAGCGGCCAGAAAAAAAGGCGACCCCCTCACAGGAGTCGCCTTTCCTTTAACCGCCGCTAAAACTTACTCGGACAGTTTATACGCAATCACATAGTCACCTTGCTTGGTGCCCAGCGACCCATGACCACCTGCAACAACAAGCACGTATTGCTTGCCGTCCTTGCCGGTGTAGGTCATCGGAGTGGTTTGCGCGCCGGCTGGCAGGCGGCCTTCCCACAGTTGCTTGCCGTTTTTCACGTCGTAGGCGCGCAGGTACTGGTCGAGGGTGCCGCTCAGGAAACCAACGCCGCCAGCCGTGACGAAGGTACCGCCCAGGCTAGGCACGCCCATGCTCAACGGGATCGGAACCGGTGAGCTGTCGCGCACGGTGCCGTTTTTGTGTTTCCAGATGATTTTGCTGGTGGTCAGGTCGACCGCTGTCACGTAACCCCAGGCCGGTGCCTGGCACGGCAGGCCCAGTGGCGAGAGCAGGGGTTCGAGGATGACGCCGTATGGCGCGCCTTTGTTGGGCTGCACGCCTTCGGTTTCGCTTTTGCGCGGGCCTTGGGCGGCGATTTCGGCGGCCGGGATCAATTTCGATTTGAACGCCATGTAGTCCGGGTTCATGAAAGCAATCTGACGCACCGGGTCAACCGAGATACCGCCCCAGTCGAACACGCCGAAGTTGCCTGGATAAACGATCGAACCTTGCAGCGATGGCGGCGTGAACGGGCCGTCGTAGCGCATGGATTTGAAGTCGATCCGGCAGATCAGTTGGTCGAACGGGGTGACGCCCCACATGTCGTGCTCTTTCAGCGGCGGCGGCATCAGGTTCAGGTCGGACTTCGGCTGGGTTGGCGAAGTGTGATCACCTTCGACAGCGCCTTGCGGCACCGGCACTTCGTTGATCGGCACGATCGCTTTACCGGTGCTGCGGTCCAGCACGTAGATGCTGCCTTGCTTGGTGGACGCGAGTACCGCTGGCTTCACGCCGTCAGCCGTTTTCAGGTCCATCAGGGTTGGCTGGCCGCCGACGTCCATGTCCCACAGGTCATGGTGGGTGAACTGGAAGTGCCAGCGCACTTTACCGGTGGCGATGTCGAGGGCGGTCAGGCCGGCGGCGTGCAGTTCCGATTCAGGGGTACGCGCACCACCGAACTGGTCCGGGGTCTGGTTGCCCATTGGCAGGTAAAGCATGCCGAGTTTTTCGTCGACGGCGAACATGGACCACATGTTCGGCGAGTTGCGGGTGTAGACCTTGCCTTCAGCAATCGGCGTGGTGTCGTCCGGGTTGCCGCTGTCCCAGTTCCACACCAGTTTGCCGGTGTGCACGTCGAACGCGCGGATCACGCCGCTTGGCTCGTCGGTGGAAACGTTGTCGGTCACGTGGCCGCCAATCACCACCAGGTCTTTAGTGACCGCTGGAGGTGAGGTGGAGTAGTAACCGCCCGCCGTGAAGCCGCCGATGTTGGCGCGCAGATCAACCTGGCCCTTGTCGCCAAAGTCTTCGCACATCTTGCCGGTGTCGGCGTCGAGGGCGATCAGACGGGTGTCGGCAGTCGGCAGGAAAATGCGACGCGGGCAAACGCTGCTGACCGGCGCAGGGCTGGCGGCACCAGTCGGGCTTTGCTCGGAGGCGTAGGCGGCGTCATCGTGATACGTCACGCCACGGCAGGTCATGTGCGCCCAACCCTTGAAGTTCGCCGCATTTTGCGTGGAGAGCTTCGGATCGAAACGCCAGATTTCCTTGCCGGTGTCCGGGTCCAGCGCGATCACCTGGCTGTGCGGCGTGCAGACGTAGAGCATGCCGTTGACTTTCAGCGGGGTGTTTTCGGCAGTGGTTTCGCCCGGGTCGTTCGGCCCTGGCAGGTCGCCGGTGCGGAAGGTCCAGGCCGGAACGAGCTTGTTCGCGTTCTGCGGGGTGATCTGCGCCAGTGGCGAGTAACGATCGCCGTGAGCGCTGCGGCCGTAGGAATTCCAGTCACCGTCGGGCATGGCCGGGGCGGTGTTGGTCATGCCCGGCACGCCGTCGCGGTCCAGTTGGCCTTTGATTTCACCGGGGTTGGTGAACTGGCTGGCCAGCGCGGCAACACCGGCAATCACCACGGCAGCGCTCAGCGCACCCGTGCCGACCGGATTGAACTCACCGAGATGCAGCGGGCGGCGGACCCACGGCAGCAGCAGGACGATACCGAGGGCAAACAACATCGCCAGACGCGGCACCAGTTGCCACCAATCGAGGCCGACTTCCCACAGGGCCCAAACGGTGCTGGCGAACAGCACCACTGCGTACAGCCCCAGCGCAGAGCGGCGGGCAGCGATCAGCAGCCCCCCTGTCAGCGCGAGGCCGATACCGGCCAGCAGGTAATACAGCGAGCCGCCGAGCATGCTCAGCTTGATCCCCCCGGCCAGCATGGCCAGGCCCATTAGCAGAAGCAGGATACCGAGCAGGCTCGGCAGCAGACGGCTTCGACTCAAAGCACCATCAGTGCTCATAGTGTGGTTCTCCGTGACGTTTTAAGTAGTCCCGCGCAAGTTCACTGTAGATGACGATCCGGTGCGGGCAGGGTTCATATAAAAATGGTTGGGTTGATGCATTCCCTGTAGGAGTGAGCCTGCTCGCGATAGCGGTGGGTCAGACAACATCAATATTGGCTGTGCTGGCCTTATCGCGAGCAAGCTCGCTCCCACAGGGTTTGTGGTGTTGGTTAGAACGAGGACTGGATCTTGATCCCGCCAATCAGCGCGTCATCGACCTGGTCCACGCCACCGGGGTGGCGGATGTATTGCAGGTTCGGGCGCACGGTCAGCCAGTTCGTGACGTGCACGCCGTAATAGAGTTCGGCGCTGTATTCGGTGTCCTGCGGTGGCAGGAAGGACGGGTCGTTGTAGTCGAAGACCGCGCGGGCCTGATTGGTCGCCTCGGCGTTCTTGCGAAAGGCCGGGTTGACGTGAACGCGGGCCAGGGCGAAACCGATGTCGTCCTTGGCGCGTGCATCGAACAAGCCTTTGTAGACGACACCTGCCTGGACATAGTTGTCGATGGCGTTGGTCTTCTTGTCGTGCATCGTGCCGTTGGCGAACACGCTCAGGCCGCGGGAGTTGTCGCTGGCGCGGCTGGTCAATTGCTGCTGCACACCCAGCCACACCCCGTGTTTGCTCGACGCGCTGCGGTAAGCCTCGCCGCTCAGGGCGGCCGGCTGACCGTTGCTGTCCTTGTAAACGTCGGTGGCGTTGGCACTGCTGTAGTAATAGCCGGCGCGGTATTCACCCGGCAGGCCGTTGAGCTTCGGTGACCACACCAGTTCCACCGGCAGGATCGCACCCTGGGTGCCACTGCCGCTGAGCTTGAAGCCATTGTCGCGATCGAGGTTCGACGGGTTCTGCTCATACGCTCCGATCTGCGCATACAGCTCCGGCGTCAGGTGATATTTGACCCGCATCGCCCACTGGCTGACCGGCCAGTTGTACCAGATGCCGCCGACCCAGTTGCCGACTTGCGAGCCGCAGAACGCCAGGTTCTGGAAGTCGCAGGGGAAGCTGTTGAAGTCTTCGCCTTCGCCAAAACGACCGACCTTGATGTCGAGCTTTTGATCGAAGAATTTCTGCTGATACCACATCTGCGTCAGGCGCCAGGTTTGTCCGCGACCCCAGACTTCCTGAGCCGAGGTGAACCCGCCTACGCGCGGATCATTGATGCGGTCGTTGCTGATGTTGTTGCCGTTGCGCTCGGTGATGGTCAGCTGAAATTCGGCGTCGTCCCAGCCCAGAATCTTCTGCAGGTCCATGTGGGTGCCGAGGCCAAACTGGTCGCTGTAGCGAGCGGTGCGGTCATGGTCGTAGCCGCCGTGCAGATTGCTGCCCATTTCGCCGGTGTAATCGACTTTGAAGTCGTAGCCTTTTTCCGAAAGTTCGGTGCGCGTGCCGTTCCAGTCGCCGAGCATCCACGGCGAATCACTATCGAAAGCCGGAGCGGCCTGGGTGCAAGTAGCGAGGCCCAGCGCGGTGAATCCGCCGATCAGGTTCAGGGCTTTTCGATGGGCAATAGCGGTGCAGACAGCGCTGTCTCGCGGAGTTTGAAAATAAGGCATAGGGGAAGTAATTCTGGGTCTTTTTCTGGGAAATGAACTGAAGCGGCAGTATGTCGCGGGCAGCGGAAGCGTTTCAGCTTGACGGGCGCAAGGATAATGTCCTGTTACAAATAGAGAAAGCGCTTTTAACGACATGAATTCTTTCGTATTCGGTAACAGTGCCGGGAGGCGATCTTTGCGGGTTCACCTACATTTAACAGATAGCGCACAGAGCCCTTCCACCTGACCAGCCCCTCGGCTAAGGTGCGCGGCTTCCCATTCTTTCACCGCTCGAAGGCCCGGCATGACCGAACAGAACAACAACCCGCTGCACGGCGTGACGCTGGAGCAAATCCTCAACGCGCTGGTTGAACACTACGAATGGTCGGGGCTGGCCGAGCGCATCGATATCCGCTGCTTCAAGAGTGATCCGAGCATCAAGTCGAGCCTGACCTTCCTGCGCAAAACTCCGTGGGCGCGGGAGAAGGTCGAACGCTTGTACGTGAAGTTGATGCGCACCAAGCGACCGGTCTGAGCATGGTCAACCCACCGACGCCAGGTTCTGCCGCGAGGCGTCGTTTTGTCGCTGTGGCGGCGGTGCTCGGCTGGGCGGGACTGGCCATTCAGCTGTACCTGATTTTCTACTCACGCTGGACGCTGGCAGCCAGCCTGCTCGGTGGGCTGATCAGCTTCTTCAGCTATTTCACCGTGCTGAGCAATACGCTGGTGGCGACCGTGCTGACGTGTGAGCTGACGTCCCGCGAGTCGGCCGCGCGACGCTGGTTTTTACAGCCGTGGGTCAGTAGCGGCATTGCCGTGAGCATCGCCGTGGTCGGCCTGGGGTACAACGTGTTGTTGCGCCATTTATGGCATCCGCAAGGCTGGCAATGGCTGGCCGATGAGCTGATGCATGACGTCATGCCACTGCTGTTTCTGGCGTATTGGTGGTGCTGTGTACCGAAAGGCACATTGCGACTGCGGCATGTCGCGGCGTGGGTGATCTATCCCGTGGTGTATTTCGCATACTCGTTGTGGCGCGGGCATCTGCTGGCGGTTTATCCCTATCCGTTCATTGATGTCGCCAAGCTGGGTTATCCACAGGTGTTTGTGAATGCCGGGGGGTTATTGGTGGGGTTTGTGGTGATTGCCTTGCTAGTGATGGGGATCGACCGTCAGCTTGGGCGGCGCCGATAGCGCCGCCAGCCAGAATCAATCTTCGTCGCTGTCATCCAGCCGCCAGTAGCCGACGGCTTTGACGGACTGCTCGCTAAGCCCGTGTTCATCCAGCAACACCCGGCGTATCTGCCGCGATACTTTGCTCTCGGTCGCCACCCATGCGTACAGATTGCCGCTGGGCACCTGCAGCTGCTTCACAGTCTTGAGCAAGTTGTTCCGACCGCCCTCGCGCAATACCCAGATCACATTGATCTGCGCGGCGCTTTCCAGTCGTTGCTGTTCGGCGCCGTTCTCGACTTCCACGATCACCAATGCACGGCGATTGGCTGCCAGGCCTTCCAGCCGCCGAGCGATCGCGGGCAGGGCGGTTTCGTCTCCAATCAGCAAGTAGCTGTCGAAGATGTCCGGCACGATCATCGAGCCCCGTGGGCCGCCGATGTGCAGGAATTGGCCGGGTTTGGCCTGCTCGGCCCAAGTCGCGGCAGGGCCGTCGCCGTGCAGCACGAAGTCGATGTCCAGTTCCAATGCGTCGAGGTCAATGCGCCGCGGGGTGTAATCACGCATCGCCGGCATCGGCCCGTTGTCTTTGCCGGCACCGAGCACCAGGGTTTCCAGGGCGGCTTGTTCCGCCGCGTTTTGAGGGAACAACAGTTTGACGTGGTCGTCCGTGCCGAGACTGACGAAGCCCGCCAACTCCGGTCCACCCAGCGTGATGCGGCGCATGCGCGGCGTCAGGTCGACCACCCGCACGACTTGCAGCCGACGGCGTTTGATTTCATGCATGACGCGGTGAATGGTTTGCACGATCACTTCAGTCATTCGGCTTGCTCCTGAGCGGGTTGAACGGCAGAGCCATCGACGATGGCTTTAGCGGTGTTGTTGAGCAGGTCGCGCACCCGCAGGATTTCTTCCGGGCTCCAGCGGCCGTGATGCATCTGCAAGGCATGACGCAAGTTATGCACTGCTTCGTGGATCTCGGCGGGGCGGTCATGGCCGCGCAATGAGCGCTTGCTGACCTCGATGCGCATCCGTACGCCATCCAGTGCGATCGCCTGGTCGCTTAACGACAGTCGCCCGGCGTCGGTGATGGTGTAGCGTTTTTTCCCGCCTTCGGCGTCGCCCAGGATCATTTCGCTTTCTTCAAGGAAGGTCAGGGTCGGGTAAATCACACCGGGGCTGGGGCTGTACGCGCCGTCGAACATGCTTTCGATCTGGCGGATCAGGTCGTAGCCATGGCAGGGCTGCTCGGCGATCAGCGCCAGCAGCAGCAGTTTCAGGTCACCGGGGGCGAACACCCGCGGGCCTCGGCCACCCCGTTCGCGGCCGGGGCGCTTCTCAAAGCCGTCGTGGCCGTCACCGTGTTCGCGGTGGGGGGAATGATGGTCTCTCATTTTCTGCTTGCTCTCGTCGTGTTTAGATACAACTTAAGATATATCTTATCTGAAGATCAATGCCCCCCGACGAATGGCTTTCCACCCGCTTGCCCGGCAGGCCCCGCCGAAAAACCTATTGATTGGAAAAGTCAGCGCTTTTAGTTGAAGTAAATAAGTTGAATTAGTGCAAACTCTCTAATTGATTCATCGGAGCCAATATTTGCGGTAGATGTGGTACTTGTCTTACAGATGCTAGTTAGTGAGTGTGAACCATTAATTGCCGAGTCTCCGCGCTTTGTAGTCTGTCTCTTACAGCAGTACTTTCTCTTTTGCGTTATTTAGAGTTTTTTCACTCGGGCGTTATAGCACTATGGTTACAGGGGTTTAGGAACTTTCCGGCTTACTTTCCGGAACAATTGATCGACTATTCCCGGCGTCGAAATGAGGCAAATCACCATCATCTCGTAAGCGGTGGCGGCTAAGGCAGCTTGTTCAATTCGACGGCCCGATCAATTTGAAAAACAGGTAAAGAATAATGTTCAAGAAACTCGCAATCGTCTCCCCGCTGGCTGTGTTGGCACTGAACACTTCCATGGCATTTGCTGTTGAGCCCATCTCGCAATCCATTAACGTACGTGCATTCGTTCCGACGGCCACCTTTAACGTTGCGCCGCAGGATGTCGACTTCGGCAAGGACCTGGAAATTGTCCTGGTCGATAACAACGACAGCAGTGCCGGTTTTCGACCTGTGAGTGCCGTTCATAACCTCAAGCACACCGATCCGAAAGGCGCGATTAATGCTTACATCGAGGGTGGTCAGGCTGCTGCGACCCTCTACAATGGCACTAGCGGTATTCCAATGGCGGTTTACATGGGCGGTGTTATGTTGACTGACGACTCTGTGGAAATCGTCAACGAAACGGACTCCGTCGCCGGCGTACAACGCGCAATGTCGATCAGGACCGCCACGCCGACGAAAAGCCAGACCGGTAACTTTGCCGGGACGTTCACCGTCGTTTATGAACCTGTCATCAAGCCGTGATTTACACGCATTAGTTGTTTGATGGTGTAAACCGAAAGGTCGTCGTTATCGGCGGCCTGTCGGATCTTTTTTAAGTTTCCGAAACTTGAGTATTTCGTTCATGTTCCCGATGACGCCGATCGCGGCTGCGCTTATTTTGTGGGCGTGCGCAAGTGCAAGTGCATTAGCTGCGCCCACTAAAGACAGTACAACTCCTAGAGGTTTGCTCGCACAAGCCAAAGGTTTGCCTGCGGAATTCGAAGAGCACTTTTTTGACGTGCCGCTGGCTGTTCGGGTGGAACTGGACCAACAAAATCTGGGTGAGGCGATGATTGTTTTAACGCGCGATGATCGCATCACCTTGCTTGAATTCACCGATAGCAGCGACAGTCACTTCAATGCCAGTGAACGTGAAGTCTGGTCGGCTTACTTGCAAAAAGGCGTGGCCTTGGGCGCCTGCGAAGGCAGTTGCCCAGAGCAGATGCTGGCCGTGCATTACAACCTGGCTAATTCGCTGGTATCGATCGTTACTGAAAACGCTGAGCGCGACACTGAAGCCAAACGCCACTACGAGTTGCCCGAAGGCGGCAGCAGTGGCCTGATCTTGCACAACCAGATGAACCTCAACGGTGGGCAGGGGCAGGATCTGGGCGGTCGTTATGGTCTTGAGGCCAGCGGCAGCCTGGGCAACTGGACCCAAAGCGTGAACATGCAACTGGCTCGCCTGGGGGGCCAGGATGACAAGCTCTATCACGCGGTGTACGAACTCTACAGCCAGCGCGAATTGCAGGGCACGTTTGTGCGCCTGGGGTATTTCACCCCTAACTCCGAGGGTTTGAGTCGCCAGCCGCGTGCGTTTGGTGCCAGCCCGGATACCGCGATCGGCGTGATGTACGGCAGTTCCGACAGCCTGGCGGTCAACACCCCCACACCCAGCGTCTACCCGATTTACGTCACGGCCAATCGTCTGGGGTCGGTGGAAATCTATCGCAACGGTTTGTTGATCAATACCCAGCCGGTACCTGCCGGTTTACAGACCCTCGATACCCGGCCATTGCCCGGCGGTATTTATGAAGTCGAAATACGCCTGATCGAAGACGGCCAGATCACCTCCACCACCCAGGAACTGGTTTACAAGCCCAACAACTGGCGTAACCACGATGAACGCTGGCGCTACAACCTGTTTGCCGGTCGCGAAAGCAAACTGCTGAGCAACTGGGAGCAACAGGCCGAGGGCGACATGACGGCCGGTGCCGCGTTCAACTTCCTGTTGCACCCACGGGTGATCCTTGGGATGTCGGGGCGTCAGGTTCGCGACTCATTGCAATTGGGCACCTCGGTCGACTGGACGGTGGCCAACAACGCCAGCCTGTTCGCCAACGTCTATCAAACCCAGAACCACGGCACTGGCCTCGATTTACAAACGCTCTACAGCTATGGCTCGGGCAACGTGGTGGCCAGTCACAATCGTAGTTGGCTGGATACGCGCAACACTTACGAAACCCTGCCCGACGGTACGCGCATTCGTCAGCGTAATGTTTTCAACGGCCAAACCAGCAATTCGTCGTTATCGCTGAGCCATCGTTTGAGCCAGCGCACCTCGCTCAACGCCCGCGTGTCGCATAGCGAAGGCAACGTCGAGGGCATGGGCCTGGACCTGGGATGGAGTCAGCGCGGCAACCTGTTTGGCAGCGATGCCAATTGGCGATTTACCGTATTTGATCGACCGGGCAGTGTCAGCAGCGGCAATGACCGCAACCGGGGCGTGGACCTGAGCGTCAGCCTGGCCCTTGGGGCACCGGGGGAGCAAATCTCCGGCAGCATCGGTTCGCGTACGTCGCGCGATGGCGGGCGCGACAACAATGCATCGCTGACTTACCGCAAAGACCTGCAAAACCATGTGCTGCAAAGCGTCTCGGCCACCGGTATTACCGACACTTACGGTGTGGGCGTGTCCGGCACCGCGAATTTCATGACGGACACCCTGATAGGCGACGCCTTCGTCCAACGCTCTTCTTTCAGCGACGACTTCACCGGCGGCCTGAACTTGAACAGCACCTTGGCCGTGGGCGGTCAGAAAATCGCTCTCACCAGCCAGCACACTGGACGCGGCGCCGGGATGATTATCGATGTGGAGTCGGACGTGGATGGCATCGCCCTGCGTGCCGACGACCTGAGCGGCGCCAGCACGGCCCTGCGCCCAGGGCGCAACTTTGTGCCGATTACGGCTTACAAGAACAGCTCCGTGAGCTTCGATTTCGAAGGCAATCACGTGCCGGCCGCCACCATTCAACCGGCCCGCATGAACTACCACCTGAACAAGGGCGGCGTGGCTTATCGCAAGGTGCAGGTGATGAGAACCGTGAGCGTGCTCGGTCGCTTGGTCGACCCTCAGGGCCAACCGCTCAGAGGGCATCACATCATCAACCACGCCAGTCGGGGTGTGACCGAGGTCGACGGGTTCTTTTCGATGGAAATGAACGCCGGTTCGCCGACGCTGGAAGTGCGTTCAGGCAATCAACTGCTGTGTCAGTTCCGTCTTGATCCGGGCAAGGCCCGCGTCGAGCAGGATGTTCTGATGATTGGCGACTTGCGTTGCACGCCGGACACGCTCGCCGACTCGACTCTCAATGTTCAAAAGGCGGGGTGATGATGAAAAAGCAGTTTGAGCAAGGCATTCGGGGCTTGCTGTTAATCGGCATGCTGTTCGCTGACCCAGCACGCGCCGTGACCCATGAGATCACGGCAGTGTTTCGGCCAGATCCTAATAATCCTCAGGTGAATAAATTCAAGAACACCACCCCCATCAGTTCCATTTGCCGGGGGCATATTCCGACTCAATGCGAGCGGCTGGGGATTTTCAGTCTGCGAGATGAGGCCTTTAGGGCGCTGGCCTCTGGACCGATGCCTGCACTGGCGGCGGGGCCTGATTCTCGACGTGCGGCAATGTTCAAGGTGCCGTCGGAATTTCGACCTGTGCAAGTCACCCATGTCGGTACCGGCGAAGTGGCGACGGTTGAGGTGCGTATTGCCGGGATTGGAAGCCATTGGAGATCACCTGGCGTAGGGGTTTGGGCTTGGCCTGGCGTTAGTTGGGACCGACCCTGGCGGGCGCCGCCATCGCCCTGTGTTGCAACGGGCTTCTTTACGGCGGATATCAAAAATGCCAACTTTTTCTGGGTGGTGCCGGAAGGTGCCGGCGCTTGTACGGTCACTCCAGGAATCGAAATCCCGTCTCTGGAATATCGTACGCTCGAATATGCCTACGAACTTAAAACACCCAAGCCGCTGGAAATGTCCACCGGGCAATATGTCGGCAGCCTGACCTACACGATGGTCCCAGGGGGCGATTTCGATTTTGGCGACATCATGATCCCGGTGGATAGCCAAATGACCTTCAACTTCACCCTGAATGTCGAGCACACCCTCAAGGTGGAAGTGCCTCCGGGTGGTAACCGGGTTGAGTTGGTCCCTCAAGGTGGCTGGCAGGCCTGGTTGCAACGCAACCGAAAACCGGAGCGTTTGTTCCGGGATCAGACCTTCAATCTGTCGGCCTCCAGCCGCTTCAAGATGCGCCTCGAGTGTCAGTACGGCGACGGTGGTAACACCTGCATGGTGTATGACCTGAACTCCGGGGGCGCGGTGCCTGTGGACATCGCCGTCACGCTGCCCAACGGCATGACCGACGCGGCTGGTCAACCGGTCAACCGACGCCGGTTGTTGCTTGATGGCAGCGGCACCGAACTCTTTCAACCCGGTCATTACGTTGATCGAAAACCGGGCACCCTGCACTTCGAAATCGCCCGCCCGGCAGTCGAGGAAATGCTCACCGGTTCCGCCAAAACCTACTCCGGAAACGTCACGGTGATCTGGGATTCTGAAATCTGATTATCCAGACCGCCTGCCCCCGCCCCCTGTTATATGACCAAGAGGACAAGCACATGAACTATCGATGGGCACTGCCGTTTGCAGGATTGTTGCCGCTGATCGCCCACGCCGGACCGGCAATCAATGTAGGGGTGGTTTACGACTACCTGGACGGGGATAAAAGTACTTACCTGAAACGGGTATTCAATGGCGGTGACAGTACGGCCTTCGTCAAGGTCAACATTCTGGAAATCATCTACGACGCCCAGGGTAAACCCCAAGAAGTGGAGCTCAAGCCGCAAAGCGACGCGGCTTCCCGAGACGGCCTGATGGCCAGCCCGGCGCGGTTGATTGTCCCGGCCAACGGCATGCAGGGTACGCGACTGCTGTTCATGGGCCCGCGTGATCGCGAGCGCTATTTTCGGGTGCGCTTTGTCCCGGTCGTCCCCGAAAAAGAAGACGAATTCGCGATCCCCGCCGAAGAGCGGGAGCAATACAAGCAATCACTGTCGGCCGGGGTCAATGTGCTGGCGGGCTACGGCACGATTTTTTTCGTGCGCCCCAAGGACACACGCTATAGCACTCAAATTGACGACGGCGCCGTTAGCTATACGTTGACCAATAAGGGTAATACGGTGGTGGTGGTCGACGAGTTCAAGGACTGCGCAGTCAAGGATGAAAACGACTGCCGTCCTGTGATCAAAAGTCATGTGATGCCAGGCAAGGCCTTCAGCTTCGAGAAGCAGGCTGGTCGGCACTACAACTTCACGCTGGTGGAAGGTAGTGAGCTGAAAAAGCATGAGGTGAAAGGGTGAATCGTTACCCGGGACCAGGGATTGGCACGATGGTGGGGGCAGCCTTGCTGCTGGTCAGCAGCCTGGCGTGGGGCATCCGTGAAGAAGAGGTATTTCATGTCTCGGTCACCATCCCCAACCATGCGTTCTATGTGCTGCCGGTGAACGCGGGGTTTCTGGAGCAGGAACAGGTCATGCACTGGAATCCGGTAACCGCCCAATTGCGTTCGTTGCGCGAACCGTTCGATGTGAAGAATGTGAACGGCAGCATTTCTGCACGGTTGGCGGCGATGCCTTACCTGTTCAATGGGCGCGAGCGTATCGAGCTGAACGTGCGGTTCAACCGGGAGTTGTTGTCCTTGCTCGATACGCCGGTGATCAATGACGAACAGGCGCGTGCCGGGCAGCGGGTACAGCTGGAGATCGAGGCGGTGAAGCCGGCCGATGGTTACGTCCCCGGTTCGTACTTCGGGACGGTGCACCTGATGTTCGAAGCGGTGAATCCATGAGTGTGTGGCATCTAACCGGGGGGCCATAGCGGCGGTGCTTGGCATGGCGACCACACCGGTGCTGGGTGAAACAAGGGACTCATTTAATATTGCAATGCATACCCATTATTCAATGCTGTTTATCCGCTGCGGCTACTTTCGACGCTTCAACCGGGAGACAGCGTGACGCGCTGCCCGGTTGCAAATAGGGCGTGAGGATCGGCGCCATCCCCTTGAGCACTTGCACGGGCAGGGCCGAGGTGAACTTGAACGTTTCGGCCGATTGCCCGGGCACGAACGCCGTCATCGTGCCGAAGTGACGATCGCCGATGTAGAACACGAAAGTCGCGGTGCGGTTAATGGATTTCGAACTCAGAATTCGCCCACCCGAACCGAAGGCTTCGATGCGGTTATCGCCCGTACCGGTTTTGCCGCCCATGGCCAACGGTTTGCCATCGGGCGTTACGAAGCTGCCGGAGATGCGTTTGGCTGTGCCGGCATCCACCACCTGCGACAACGCTTCGCGCATGGCGGCGGCGACTTCGGAAGGCATCACCCGTTTACCGACATCCGGGTCATTGATCAGTTTGGTTTCGTACGGCGTGTTCGCTGCGAAGTGCAGGCTGTCGATGCGCAACGTCGGCATGCGCACGCCGTCATTGAGGATGGTACCGATCAATTCCGCCAAGGCTGCGGGGCGATCGCCGGAACTGCCGATGGCGGTGGCCAGCGACGGTACCAGGTGATCGAACGGGTAGCCGACTTTCTGCCAGCGCTGGTGAATGTCGAGGAACGCCTCGATCTCCAGAATGGTGCGAATGCGGCTGTCGCGGGCCCCCTTGTGACGGCTTTTGAACAGCCAGCTGTAGACTTCCTGGCGTTCGAACTGGCTGGCTTTGACGATCTGGCTGAACTTGGCATCGGGGTTGTTCAACAAGTAGCCGATCAACCATAGATCCAGCGGGTGAACCTTGGCGATGAAGCCCTGGTCCGGCAGGTCGTAGGCGCCAGGGCCGTAGCTTTCGTAGAGCCGTTGAAGGCGTTCGTCGGTCAGTTTCTCGGTGAGCTTGGCGCCGGAGAGGTGCGAGCGCACGAACATGTTGAAGCTTTCCTGACTGGCCTGTGGCAACAGATAACGATGCACCGCGGCCATGCGGATCGGGGTCGGGCGCATGCCGTCGAGGAAGGTCTCGAGCCGCGCCTGGGTGTCCTTGTTCTTGTACCTCTTCCAGAACTTCAGCAGGAACGACGTGCCTTCGCGGTCGGCGAACGAGGCCAGGTATTCCTGACGCCGAGGGTCGCGGTCGTCCTTGAGCAGTTCGGCGCTGCTGCTGGGGCCGGAATACGTGGTGTAGCGCACCAGGTCACGCATCAACCGAATGAACGGCAGGTTGATCGACTCCCGCAGGGCATCACGCAGGGTAGGGAGGCGGCCGTTGTCTTCTTTGCGAAAGTTAACGAATGTGTGCAGCCCGCCACCGGTGAAAAAAGCTTCGCCGGGGCTGGCCGAGTATTTGCGATCCAGGGCCGCGCCGAGCATGGCTGGCAAGTTACGGTCTTTGTTCTGGATCAGGTAATCGACGGCCCAGCGACTCAGGCGGTCCTGTTCAGGGACGTCGACCTTCTTCAGTTCCGGGACGGTCATCGTTGCGTATTTATCGTGCAACTCGGCCATGATCTGCAAATAGGTGGTCAGCACACGCATCTTGGCGGTGGAGCCCAGTTCCAGCTTGCTGCCTTCATTGATATCGAACGGCTGGTCGGTGCTGTCGGTCTGTACCCGCACCCGCGAGCCGTCCGGGGTCAGTTCGAACAGCGTGAAGCTGTAGCGCACTTGGGCGGTACTGGTGGGGGTCAGCAGGCGTTCGCCCATCAAGCCGATCTGCGCCGCAAACACAGGGTCGGCCAGATGCTTCAGGTACTCGGTAGCCTGGGCTTGCAACTCGCCTTGCAGGGTGCTGGTGGCGGAGAGATCAAGGCGATCGAGGTCGTACAGCGGACGGTTGAGCAACCCGCCCAGACGACTGCGTGCCACGCTGATGCCCTTGTTGGTTTCGATCGGCTGAATGGTCGGCTGTGTCTGCCAGTCGCGATAGGTCACTTTGCTGGCCAATGCCGATGCGGCGAGTGGCGCATCGATCACGCCATTCAGTGCCAGCAGGCGAATGTGGCTGTCGGTGAGTTCGGCCAGTTCATCGCGGCCCTTGGTCAGGTAGTGGGAAGGACGGCGCTGGGCAATCATCAAAGACAGCATCTCACGCAGGGCCAGACCTTTTTCCGACATGCTTTTCGGATCTGTCTCCTTGCTGGCCAGCCGCTCGTTCGCCTGGTTGAAATCGGCGCCGTACCAGACGCGCAAACCTTCGGCCATGCCATGCACTTCACCGTGGCCCGGTACTGCCGACAGGGGCACGCTGTTTAGGTAATCGCGAATCACGTTCTGCCGGGCTTCGAGGGTGTCCGGTCCGGCCTGATAGGCGCGCACACTGGCAGAAATCATCTGACGGATTTTTTCCGCACCGGACACGGTCAGGCCATCGGGTGAGTGCCGGTACTTCTCAAGTTGCGTTGCCAGGGTACTGCCGCCCGCCGACTGGCCCGGCAAGTGCATTAACTTGGCGACCTGTGACCACGCCGCCATGCCGAACCGAGGCCAATCCACGGCAGGGTTGGCCCGGGGCTGACGGGGATCGAGCAGAAAGCGGTTTTCGATGAACAGCAAACTGTTGACCACCACCGGGGGGATCGCTGCAAAGCTTGAATACAGTTGTTGTGGGTATTTGTACTGGTAAAGCGGTGCCGCACGGCAATCGGTGATCGACAACCCAGCCTGGATTTTCTCCGCGTAGGGCACGAAAAAGCCCTTGTCGGTGTAGTCCATCAACTTTTTGGAAAACCGGGTCTGGGACTCCACGACGTAGTCACGCTTGATCAGTCGCGGCAGGAATTCACCCAGGGAGCTATAACCCAGACGCAGGTCGAAAGGACCGGCACCGGGATAGTGAATGGCATCGCTGGGACCGGGTTTCAGCTCGTAGCTCAGGGTGGCGGCGTATTGGCTGAGTTCCCGGGATTGAAACTTTGACGTGCGCATTTCCTTGGCCGCGGCCAGCCCCAGGACAATCAGTATTATCAGCAACAACAACCAGAACGCCCCCCACCCGTGCTTTGTGCGACTGCGAGGGGGTTTTTCAGGTATAGGCGCTTCATCCACACATTCAGTCGGAACCACATTCTTTCTCGGATCTGTTTGCCACAAAACGCCCATAGTCGACTGATCCATTCACGCAGATTGAGAGGACTTGTCTGAAGCTTAGACGGTGGTTGGCCTCGGTGAAAAAATTGTGAATACACAAATATCGAATTCCCATCATTCCTTGTGGTGAGGGAGCTTGCTCCCGCTGGGTCGCGAAGCGGTCCTAAACCCTGCAACCGCGGTTGGTCTGATAAATGCGGTTCACAGATTTTGCGACTGCTGCGCAGCCGAGCGGGAGCAAGCTCCCTCGCCACAATGCAAAGTAATCTTCAGGAAGTGTTTAGAGCCAGCAGGCATCTCAGAGCGGGTAATCACCGATTTTTTCCACCAGGCCTGCACGTAATGGATTTGCGACGATGTATCGAGCGAACGGCAGGAGTTCTTCGCCATCTCGAATTGCCCGGTCGTGATAGCCGGTTTGCCAGAAGGCCCCTCGGCGGTTTGACGCTTGGTTAATTGTGAGAGTACTGCGTGATTTGATGGCCTGCATGAGTTGCGCCAAGGTGCGTTGTTCGAGTTGCACCAGCCAATGGAAGTGATCCGGCATGACGACCCAGGCTATCGAGTTGACCCATTCCTGTTCATGAGCTCGCCTGAGTTCGGCGACCAGCAAACGACCCAACCGCCAATCGGTGAAAATGCAGCAGCGCTGATGAGTAACCGCAGTAATCAGATAGGCCCGACCCTGTTCTGAACAGCGTCCATGGCGTAACAGATGTGAATTTGGGCGTGGATGCATTCCTTTGCGTCCTTATTTAAGTATTTGTTCGAATTCACCTTAGCTATCCAATCATTCCCAAGTGGCTGCAACTCCTGAGTGAAATTTCTGAAACTTTCGAAGGAGATTCCTGTGGCGAGGGAGCTTGCTCCCGCTGGGCTGCGAAGCGGCCCTAAACCCTGCAATCGTGATCGGTCTGACAAATATGGATTACAGGTGTTGCGACTGCTGCGCAGTCGAGCGGGAGCAAGCTCCCTCGCCACAGTATTGATGTGTGCTGGAATGGTTGAGCTAGAGCCATCACCGTGCGAATGCTGGCTGGATAGGGGCATGACGATGCACCATTACCGTGCAATACTCCGCGCCGTTTAAGTTACGAATAATCCCGCTTTAGGCAGGTAATGCCCCTCCGCAAACCGTGCTTTTCCCGAGAGTTCTCGCTGAATGTTGTGGTTTATAGAGTGAAAAACCCTGTAAGAAGCTTTTTATACTGCACGCCCCGCTGATCTTGCAGGTTTTGTCCTACAAGACGGGTTTGCCCACGAAGCAGGCCCGGTTTCAGAAAAGCATTGGCTTACCGGTCAACGCTTCGACACTCGGTGGTCATATCCAATAACAAGACGAGGTTGTACCCCTATGCCAGGCAATCACCTGCCCCATGGCGAGACCGCTCAAGGCGGCCCGCTCAAACGCGAACTCGGCGAACGGCATATTCGCTTGATGGCGCTCGGTGCCTGTATCGGCGTCGGTCTGTTCCTCGGTTCGGCCAAGGCCATCGAGATGGCTGGCCCGGCAATCATGCTGTCCTACATCATCGGCGGTCTGGCGATCCTGGTGATCATGCGCGCCCTCGGCGAAATGGCGGTGCACAACCCGGTCGCCGGCTCCTTCAGCCGTTATGCTCAAGACTACCTCGGCCCATTGGCGGGCTTCCTGACCGGTTGGAATTACTGGTTTCTGTGGCTGGTGACCTGCGTGGCGGAAATCACCGCGGTGGCGGTGTACATGGGCGTCTGGTTCCCCGATGTGCCGCGCTGGATCTGGGCACTCGCTGCGTTGATCAGCATGGGCTCGATCAACCTGATCGCGGTGAAAGCCTTCGGTGAGTTCGAGTTCTGGTTCGCCCTGATCAAGATCGTCACCATCATTGCGATGGTGCTCGGCGGTATCGGCGTGATCGCTTTCGGCTTCGGCAACGACGGCGTGGCGCTGGGGATTTCCAATCTCTGGGCGCACGGCGGCTTCATGCCCAACGGCGTGCAAGGCGTGTTGATGTCCCTGCAAATGGTGATGTTTGCTTACCTCGGCGTCGAGATGATCGGCCTGACCGCCGGTGAAGCGAAGAACCCGCAGAAGACCATTCCCAATGCGATCGGCTCGGTGTTCTGGCGGATTCTGTTGTTCTACGTCGGCGCGTTGTTCGTGATTCTGTCGATCTACCCGTGGAACGAAATCGGCACCCAGGGCAGCCCGTTCGTGATGACCTTCGAGCGCCTGGGCATCAAGACCGCCGCCGGCATCATCAACTTCGTGGTGATCACCGCGGCGCTGTCGTCCTGCAACGGCGGCATCTTCAGCACCGGGCGCATGCTCTACAGCCTGGCGCAGAACGGCCAGGCCCCGGCCGGTTTTGCCAAGACCTCGAACAATGGCGTGCCGCGTCGCGCCTTGCTGCTGTCGATCGGTGCCTTGTTGCTGGGTGTGCTGCTCAACTACCTGGTGCCTGAAAAAGTCTTCGTCTGGGTGACGGCGATTGCCACCTTCGGCGCGATCTGGACCTGGGTGATGATCCTGCTGGCCCAACTCAAGTTCCGCCAAGGCCTGAGCGCCAGCGAACGTGCCGGCCTGAAATACAAGATGTGGCTGTACCCGGTCAGCTCGTACCTGGCGCTGGCGTTTTTGGTGCTGGTGGTCGGCCTGATGGCGTACTTCCCGGACACTCGCGTGGCGCTCTATGTGGGCCCGGCGTTCCTGGTCCTGCTGACGGTGTTGTTCTACGTGTTCAAGCTGCAACCGACCAATGTGTCGCAGGGTGCGGTGCGTTCGGCTTCGTAAGACGTAACGCCTGAAATGAAAAAGCCCCGGTCCATTGGCCGGGGCTTTTGCGTTTGGATCTTAAGCGGCCGCCACCGACATTGGCCGATTCAACCGCTTGTTGAAATCCAGCCACGCCCCCAGCAACGCCATCACCCCGGCACCCACCAACGCTGTGAAAACCTGCATGGCAAACGCATCGTCGGTCAGGGCGTTGAGCATGTCCGCCAAGGGTGCCAACAGCACGCCGAGGCAGAAAACTTCCAGTGAGTAGCGCCCCATACGGCAGCATTGCTGCGCCAGCCAGTTTTGCGTCCAGCCGTTGCCGGGCAAGAGCCTGGCGGTGACATAAGCCAGCGCCAGGAAGTGCAGCAGACGGACCGGCGACAGATCGGTCTTGCTGATCGGGTACAGCAGGTTGCTCAGGCTGGCGGGCATCACGGCATCGTGTATTTCCGGCCAGCGCCAGGAGACGGTAATCACGCCGGTCACCACCACGTACACCGCCGCGCTGACAAACAAGGGCTGGCGCAACAGCGGGCGAGTGTCGGGCAACCGTGGCCGCAGCCCGTGAATCGCCGCAAAGCCGCCGAGGATAAACAGCAGTTGCCAGGTGACGGGGTTGAAGTACCACACACCGTCCTTGATGGCCGCAAGGTTCCAGCCAAACCGCGGTGCCAGCAAGTACACCGCCAATGACACCGCGACGACCGCCCACGGCTTGCGCACCAGCAACGGCAGGACCAGTGGCAATCCCGCCAGCAGCACGATGTATAGCGGCAGCGGGTCCATCAGGTTCGGCTTGAAGCGCAGCAGTAACTCATCCGTCAACGCTTGCTGGGGGTTGGTGATGAAGTGATGCAGGCCCATTTCCTCCACCAGATCGCGGGTTTCCACATGGCTGTTGGCGAAGAACACGATGCCCATCAGCATGGCCAGCAGGAAAATATGGACCACGTAGAGCACCCAGGCGCGCCGCAGAATCTTCACGCAGGCGATCAGGTAACCATCGCGCCCAAGGATTTTGCCGTAAGCCAGAACGGCCGCGTAGCCGGCGAGAAACACGAATATTTCTGCGGCATCGCTGAATCCGACATTGCGCAGGGTGATTTGGCCAAGGGGGTTTTGAGGCACGTGATCCCAAAAAATGAAAATCAGTGCCAGGCCGCGAAAAAAGTCGATTCGGTGATCGCGCTCAAACGTCATGACGGCGGGCTCGTGAACGGGTGTTGAGATAAGGAGTAACCGAGGTGCCAAAGGTAGCGCGGCACATCGGCGGCGCGCAGGGTGGCGTGATTCGCGGGTAATTGCAAAACCGGGATATTACGGGATGTCTCCTGGCGTTGAGGCAAGCCCTGACCGCTGGTCTGAAAGGCGGTCCAACCTGTGATTTCTGACAGTAGACAGGTTCAAAGTTTTATGACGTGAAACAGGAGGCTCACCATGAAACTTTTGTGGAAAGGATTTTCCAGCTACACGGTGGTCGGGGTCGCCAACACCCTGATCCACTGGCAAATCTTCTTCCTGCTGAGCGTGGGGGCCGGCTTCAGTCAGGCTGTCAGCAACCTGGCAGCCTTCTGCGTTGCCGCCTCGTTTTCCTTCTATATGAACGCGCTGTACACCTTCGATGCCAAGGCGTCGGTCGGCGGTTATCTTCTATTCTTGGGAGCCATGGGGGCGCTGAGTCTGGGCGTCGGCCATGCAGGCGACGTGTGGAGACTTCACGGCCTGCTGACGGTGGCTATCTTTTCAGCATTGAGCCTGGTGCTCGGCTTTCTGTTTTCAAAGTACGTGGTCTTTCGCGAGCGTAACGCATGAAAGTCTCGTTGATCGTTCCGGTATTCAATGAAGAACAGGCGATCAGCCTGTTCTATCAGGCCGTGCGTCGCGAGTTGAGGCTTGACCAGGCTGAGGTCGAGATCGTGTTCATCAACGATGGCAGTTCCGACCGCACGGCTGAAGAGGTCAAGGCCCTGGCGCAAGCCGATGAACAAGTTCTACTGATCAACTTCTCGCGCAACTTCGGCAAGGAACCGGCGTTGTTCGCCGGCCTGGAATATGCCACCGGCGATGCGGTGATTCCCATGGATGTCGATTTGCAGGACCCGATCAGCGTCATCCCGCGATTGATTGGCGAATGGCAAAAAGGCGCGGATGTGGTGCTCGCCAAACGCCGGAATCGCACCGCCGATAGTTACCTGAAACGCCACAGCGCATCGCTGTTCTACCGTGTGCTGAACCGTATCGCTTACACCCGCATCGAAGAAAACGTCGGGGATTTTCGTCTGATGGACCGCAAGGTGGTCGACGTGATTCGCGCGCTTCCCGAGCACCAGTTGTTCATGAAAGGCGTGCTGTCATGGGCCGGGTTCACCACCGTGGTGGTGGAGTACGAGCGAGCCGAGCGAGTGGCGGGCACCAGCAAGTTCAATGGCTGGAAGCTCTGGAACCTGGCGCTGGAAGGCGTGACCTCGTTCAGTACGGTGCCGTTGCGCTTATGGACTTACATTGGTGGCGGCATTTCGATCTTCGCGGTGCTCTACGCGGTGTACATGGTGCTGGACAAGATTTTCTTCGGCAACAGCGTCCCTGGTTACCCGTCGCTGATGACGGCCATTCTGTTTCTCGGCGGCGTGCAACTGATCGGCATCGGCATCCTCGGTGAGTACGTCGGCCGCATCTACATCGAAGCCAAACATCGGCCGCGTTATGTGGTGAAAGACATCGTCGGCGGCAAAGACCGGCTCGGGATTTAGCATGGGCAGGTTCAGCGACTTTTTCAGCAAGGAACTCGGGCGTCGACAAGTCTGGCTGTTTTTTCTGTTGGCGACCTTTGTGTATGTGGTGCCGCTGATCCTCGCGGACTATCCGTATATCGATGACAACTGGCGCTCGTTGTCGGCTGCGGCCGGTTCGGCCTGGGCGGAGCAGGGACGGTTATTCACCGAGCTGTTCTACAACCTGCTGACCTTCGGCAATGCCGCGCCGAACATCTTTCCGTTGCCGCTGTTGATCGTCACGCTGGCCATGGCCGCGGCACTGACCAGCCTGACGTTTCATTACTACCCGCAACCGACGATTGCCTGCTGCCTGGTGCCGTTGCCGCTCTGGTACAACCCGTTCTTTCTGCAAAACCTGTCCTATCAATACGACGGACCCGCCATGGCGTTGAGCGTGGTGGCGGTCATCTATGCGATCACCTTTCGTCATCCCTCGCGCATCGTTCATTGGCTGGTGCCTTCGTTCCTGATTGCGCTGGCGTTGGGGCTCTATCAGGTGAGCTTCAATGTGTTTCTGGGTCTGTGTTGCCTGGAACTGCTCAGGAGCGCGAATGACAAGCTGGCCTGGCCGCAGTGGTGCGAGTTGATTGGCTGGAAAATATCGCAGGCCATCCTGGGCTGGTTGATTTACAGCGTGAGTGCTTATCCGTTCATGAGTGGAAATCGCACCTTGTTGTTGAACTGGACGGCGCAGCCCTTGCTGCAACTTCAAATCAATATCGGCCGGGTGCTGGAAAAAGTCGTGCTGCTGTTTCACGGCGGATTTACCTGGGTGTTCGCCGCACTGCTGCTGTGTGCCATTGCTGGCAGTGTCCGGCTGGGGCTGAACGTGTTGGAACGTCAGGACACAGGGCTGAAGAAAATCCTGATCGGCCTGATGTGTCTACTGACATTGCCGGTCGTGACGCTATTGGTGTCGGGTGTCGCGCTGTTTTTCCGGGACTTCAATGAAGGCGCCAGAACCCTGATGGGCTTCGCGGTTCTGTTGGTGCTGTTGTTCTATTTGAGCCATCTGGCGCTGGCACGAATCCACCAGCGATTACCGCTGTTGTTGATGGTGCCATTGTTGGCAATGCTTTCAATTTCGTATGCCTATGGGCGCGTGCTGACCGTGCAGAAAGCCTTCGCGTCCAGCGCGTTGTTAAGTCTTGAACACGACATCGCGTCGAATCGACAGCTGCTCGAGGCCAAGCGCATTTACATGTCAGTGACCTATTCCGATCACTGGCTGCTGGGGGCGGCGGGCTCGTTCAAGCAGATGCCGGTGTTGCACTATCTGCTGAACATCGACTTCTACATGCTGGCCGAGAACCTGCCGAAAGTGGGGATCACCAACGTCGTTGCGGAGAAGGAGCGACGTAATGCGACGAGGGTGGGTTATCAGGGCTATCCACCGGTGCTGGAGCGCCAGTACTACCGGATTTATCTGCTCGGCGATTACGGTTTTATTGTCATGAAAGAGCCGGCCCCGATTAAGTCGCTTCACTGGTGAAGCGCGATGACAGGGGCCGTCGGGTTCAGGCCGCTACGACCTCATTCGGTTCAAAACTGTCCGCCCGCGCCATCTGCCACATCCGCGAGTAAAACTCGCCATTCACTTCACCGGTCAGCAACTCTCCCGGCTTCAAGAACACATGCAACTGCGAGAACAATTTGATCTCGGTTGCCGACATGCGCCGTACCAAATGTTTGGCTGATAGCTGCGAAGGATGTTCCAACCCGGCAGCGGCGAGCATTTCGGCCAGGGCCTTGAGCGTGTTGCGGTGGAAGTTGAAGACGCGTTGGGCCTTGTCCGGGACGACGAGTGCGCGTTGGCGCAGGGTGTCCTGGGTGGCGACGCCGGTCGGGCATTTGTTGGTGTGGCAGCTTTGCGACTGGATGCAACCGATGGCGAACATGAAGCCGCGCGCCGAGTTGGCCCAGTCGGCGCCGATGGCCAGGACGCTGGCAATGTCGAAGGCGCTGACGATCTTGCCGCTGGCGCCGAGTTTGATTTTGTCCCGCAGGTTCAGGCCGACCAGCGTGTTGTGCACGAACAGCAGGCCTTCGCGCATCGGCACACCAATGTGGTCGGTGAATTCCACGGGCGCGGCGCCGGTGCCGCCTTCCTTGCCATCGACCACGATGAAGTCCGGGAGGATGCCGGTTTCCAGCATGGCCTTGGCGATGCCCATGAATTCCCACGGGTGGCCCAGGCAGAGATCCGTCATGTCTAAGCTCGCTGAATTCCGCCAGCTCGAAAAACACCTCGCCGAACAGCTTCAAGCTCTCGAAGCGCTGAAAGGTGATGCTGGCCTCAAGAAAGAAATCGAATTTGAAACGAAGCTGCGCGCATTGCTCGCTGAGTATGGTTACAGCCTGCCGAACGTGATCAACCTGCTAGATCCGAAGTCTGGCCGTCGCGCTCCAGTAGCCGAATCTAAAGCCGGCAGTCGCAAGCCGCGCCAAGTGAAGGTCTATAAGAACCCACATACCGGCGAAGTCGTCGAAACTAAAGGCGGCAATCACAAGACGCTGAAGGAGTGGAAAGCGCAGCACGGCGCCGCGACCGTTGAGTCCTGGCTGACCAAGTGATTTTGGATTGAGTACAAAAGGGCCCTTTAAAGGCCCTTTTTTGGTAGCTAGGTTTTAAACACCGCGTTGCGTTCAAACAGTAAGCACTATGGTCGTCATTGCCCTACTGAGTTGTAGTTGAGGGTCTCTACTGCGCTAGGAACCCGCCGTCGACGACAAATTCTGCCCCTGTCGCAAAGCGCGACTCGTCCGAAGCCAGGAAGAGCGCCATGTTGGCGATGTCGATTGCTTCGCCTAAGAAGCCGATTGGATGAAGCTTCGCCAATCGCGCTAGCTCTACTGGGTCATTTCCAACCATTGGCGTAACGATGTACCCAGGATGGATGCTGTTGACGCGGATCTTGTAGCCGCTTCGACCTGCGTGCAGCGCCGCAGACTTGGTGAGATTACGGATGGCACCTTTACCGGCACAGTATGCCGCGTATTCCGGATGGCCAACGATGCCTTCGATCGAGGACAGATTGATTATCGACCCACCTGATTCTCGAAGGTTTTTGAACGCGTGTTTGATGCCGAAAAAGGTACCGTTGAGATTGACCGAAAGCTCCTTGTTCCAGTCGTCAAAGCTCATGGTTTCGACGTTGCCGGGCACCGCGATGCCGGCGCTGTTCATAACGACGTTCACGAAACCAAACTGTGATACGCCAGCTTGAAACGCTGATATCCATTGACTCTCATCCCGAACGTCCAAACGCGCAAATATTGCCTCGCCACCTGCAGTCTGAATTGCCTTCACAACTGAGCTGGCCTTCGCCTCATCGATGTCGCAGATGATAATTTTGGCCCCTTCCTCTGCGAAGCGTATGGCGCTTGCAGCGCCGATGCCTGAGGACGCGCCGGAAATCAATGCCACCTTGCCTTCGAGCCTTTTCATCAGTGCTCCCTCAATGTTTTATGAACGTGATCAAACGCTAAATGCTCCTTGCTAACTAACCTAGCCAGAATCGGCAATTCGGACACCTTGATTAGGTCTTGTCCCGCTTTATCAGCTTGCCGATTCTGGATAAGGGAATGTTCAACAGCCTTGTATAAAAGCTGCACGAACACCTGAAGTTTTTCCGGAGAGCAAGATGAGTAGCAGAAAAGCGTTGGTCACACTGCCAAGCAGCGCCAGCATCGACGACATCCTTGAGTGCCTGGAGCGCGATGGTGGATGCATTGTTAAAAACATGCTCAAGCAAGAGACCATCGACGGGTTGTGGGCTGATCTGGCTGACGTGCTGGACGTTGCTCCTAATGGTGACGGCTCCTTCGTTGGGCGTAAGACACGGCGCATATCGGGGCTGTTCTCCCGGTCACTGCATATGCAAGAACTCATCACCCAACCACAGCTTTACGGCGCAGCAGAGAAGCATCTGTGCAAGCCTTTCAAGTATTGGCTCGACGGTGTTCAGCATGTTTCCGTCCCTGCGCTGCAGATGTCATTGACCCAAGCAATCATGATCATGCCTGGTGAGGGCGCGCAGCCGCTCCATCGTGATGATATTGCTCACCATCGCCGTCACCCTGGCCCAGATAGTCAAATTCAGGTGCTATATGCGCTAAGCGAATACACCGAAGCAAATGGTGCAACGCGAGTTATTCCAGGCAGCCACAAGTGGGATGATGATCGTGCGCCTACCTACGAGGAATCCGTGCCGGCTGAGATGAGCGTTGGTGACGGCCTGATCTACCTGGGATCGACGTACCACAGTGGCGGCAAGAATACGACGGCGGACAAACCACGTACCGCTATTGCCACTACCTTGGTTCTGGGCTACCTACGCCAAGAAGAAAATCAATACATCGCAGTTCCTCGTGAGCGTGTCCGTGAGTTCCCCGAGCGTGTTCAGCGCCTGCTGGGGTGGAGCACGAATCCACCATTCTGTGGATGGATTGAGATGCGAGACCCCAACTATCTGGTCGCTCCAGAAGCGTCCTTGAACACCACCGCCGAAGACATCTTGTAACGGGTAATAACCGGCGGCAACGCTTGGAGTACTTACAATGCGCAGCGACATCAGCTTTAAAACCATCGATGGCTTGACGCTCCGAGGGTGGTTGTATACCCCTGAAGGGCAGGCAAAGAGTCAGTATCCGGCCATCGTCATGGCCCACGGATTTACTGCTGTAAAGGAGCAGTACCTGGATAAGTACGGAGAAGTCTTTTCGCAAAATGGCTTTACCGTATTGATCTATGACAACCGTAATTTCGGATCCAGTGAAGGTCTTCCTCGGCAGGAAGTCGACCCCGTCCTTCAGATCCGCGATTACCGAGACGCCATTACGTTCGCTTGTACCCTTGAGCAGATCGACAGTCTGCGGATCGGCATTTGGGGATCGAGTTACAGTGGTGGGCATGTTTTACAGGTAGCGGCTTTTGATCGTCGGGTGAAATGTGTAGCAGCACAGGTGCCTGATATAAGCGGGTCGATGGATGTACGCCTCGCCATTCGCCCTGACCTGCTGCCTGCAGTCATTGATGCGTTCGAGGTTGACCGGGCTGATCGCTATGCGGGCAAGGCCCCTATGATGCTCGAAGTCGTAAACGAAGACCCAACAAGTGATTGCGCTCTCCCAGGACAGGATTCCTACGACTTCTTCATCCACAGCGGACGAACCATTGCTCCTGCTTGGCGTAACGAGGTAACGCTCAAGAGCGTTGAGATGCTGAATGAGTATGAGCCGGGATCTGTAATTGATCGTATAAGCCCGACTCCACTGCTGATGCTTGTGGCCAAGCGCGATACTTTGACGGTCACGGATTTGGCTCTCAAAGCATACGAGCAGGCGCTTCAGCCGAAGGCTTTGGTTCTGCTTGAGGGCGGTCACTTCGATCCTTACGTCAAATACTTTGAAGCTTCGAGTAAGGCAGCGACGGATTGGTTTTTACAACATCTGTAGATTTGCTTGTGAAGCCAAAAGCCTCGGAAATAACCGGGGCTTTTTTCGTCAATGTCCTTGGAGGTCAGGTTGAATGTGATTGGTGTATGTGGCGGTGATCCCAAGATCTATCTCAGCGACATCCGAAATTGGCAACTCGATGGGGCCAACAGGTAACGTCGCTCACTGGCTGCTTTGGTTAGGGGTAAGATGGGTAGCGATGCTGGAGTCGTCCCAGCGAGAATGGGGCACTACGCTACAAAAGGAGTGGCCACGGCGTGCTACTAGAATATGAAGAAAGTGAAGCTGGGGACGTCAGCCCCTACAGCCGTGCCGGTAAGCGGCTAAAAAAAATCGAAGAGATCAACGATGCCGCTGCCGTTATCTTTGTGCGGGACGGCTACGCGCAATTCTCCGCCCGAAAGGTTGCCAAGGAGTTGGGTATTAGCCTCAACAACCTTCAGCACTACTGTGGCAATACGGAAAATCTTTGCCGGCAAATGATCAAGGCAAAGCTTGGTCACTTCGTAGAGGCCGTGAATCACCTGGTTGAGAATGCCTCCGCCGAAACACCAATTGAACGATTGGCAGTTGCCATTCGGGAAAACTCATCAGCGACATTTGATACAGAAACTGGAAAGTTCTTTTTTCAAATGGGAGCTCTGGCCAGCCACGATGAGTCGATCAAGGATTTAATGGTCAGTCAGTACAACCACTTCCTTAACGGCTTCTGTCAGTTGATCACTGAAATCAATCCGCAGTTACCAGCGGACAAAATCCGGACATACGCTGCTCTGATCGCGACGCAGATTGAGGGGGTTTTTTTCTACCAGGATCAGTTGAGCCCAACGTCGGGGCTCCGCGAACAGATGGTCGAGACCGCGATCTCATTTTGGACTGCCACTTTGGCGCCTTCACATGCAGATGAGTCTGCTTAGTTAGGTGAGTGCGCCCTCGAATAAGAGGGCGCAAAGTGGTCAGATCAGACTTTGAAGTGGCCTACTTTTTCTTCGAGAGTCTTCGCCAGCTGATCAAGGTGCATACTGACGGTTTCTAATTCTTGACCGTTCAAGGCCAATCTCTGGGTGAAGTCCCTGATGTTGCTGACGTTTGCACTGACTTCATCAGCCACGTTGCTTTGTTCCTCTGTAGCCGTCGCGATCTGTAGGGTCATGTCATTTATCCTTCCTACTCCCATGCTCATCTGCTGAAGGGCATCCCCGACCTTGGCGAACTCTTCAACCGTCGTGCCTGTCAGTGAGTGGCTTTCGCTCATTGCAGCGACCACATTAGAGGTGTTCTGTTGAAGAGCTTCAATGACTAGCTGGCTCTCGGCTACCGAATCTTGGGTGCGCCGAGCTAAGGTTCGAACTTCGTCTGCGACAACCGCAAATCCTCGACCGGCTTCGCCAGCGCGAGCGGCTTCGATGGCGGCATTCAATGCGAGTAGGTTCGTCTGTTCGGCGATCCCCCGAATGACCTCCAGAACGGAACTGATCTTTGTGCTGCTATCGGCGAGCGCCCTGACTTGGGACATGTTCTGGCTCATGCCGTCGGACAGCTTATGAATTGTTTGGCTCGCGCTGACAATGATTCGATCAGCTTGAGATCCCGCGTGATTACTATCCTGCGCGGCATCGGCGGCAGATGCGGTATTCCTGGCCACTTCCTGCGCAGTCGCTGCCATTTCGGTAGACGCTGTAGCTACCTGATCGACCTCATTGGCTTGGGCGTTCAATCTGGCGCGAGATTCTTGTGCTATCGCGGACGCGTGCGTTGCAGCCTCACGAGTTTTCTGAGCAGTGACTTGGATCTCCTTTATCAGAGGATGTAGTTTGTCCAGGAAGCGATTAAACCATCCTGAAAGCTCACCAAGTTCGTTAGGCTGGTGGTAGTTGATCCGCTTGGTCAGGTCGCCGTCACCGCTCGCAATTTCCTTGATCATGAGCGTGATTACCCTCAAAGGTTGAAGCAATTTATGGATGACGACTGCGCTTAACAAAAGACCTAATGTTCCGAGCAGCGCACCGAACATAATACTTTGCCACATGCCTGAACGGCGCCGTGTATCCAGCTGGTCTGCCAACTTGCCAGCAGGTGCCATCAACGTGTCCCACGGTACGTCGATCTTTACGGCCCAAGGTACTGACTCGCCAATAGGAGAGAAGGGCAGTAGCAACTGAAAATTGTCGCGTTCGCGAGCGGCTGATACTCCAGAAGCGAATGTTGCAGCCTGAAGCCGCGCTCCATTTTCGGGCCATACCTGAGAAGCTGATTTGCCAGCTGAATTGGCCGAGGCGCTGTTAGCAGCGACTACGCCCAGGTCGCTCACGATGCTGACCGCAGAATGCCCATCGTAAATATCTCGGGAGAGCTTTTCGCTTTGCTCCTGAAGATCAGTCAGACTCAAATCGACGACCAATACACCGACATATTTGCCCTTTTCCAAGTAGGGAACGGCAAGCGATACGAGACCTTCAGTTTGACCATTCAGTGTGTCGAAGTAAGGGGCAGTGATGCAGGGCTTAAGCGTACTTTTCGAGCAGCTGTACCAGTAATTCATCGGCTGGCCGCTAGCGTTTGGCTGATCGCCGTTGATCGTCTTTTCGTCTAATGCTGCTAATTCGAAGGTGGTGCTGCCGTAACGAGAGTAGTAGGTTGAGAACCGGCCAACTTCGTTTGAACCGAACTCTGTCTTGCCTTTGAAGCCTTCGTCTTCACCAGCTGCTTGATTGGGTTCAAAAGCAACGTATAGCCCCAAGAAAGCAGGGTTGGCTGCAATCGCTTGATGAATGCTTTTGACCATGTCTCGCCGCAGGTTCTCTGCGCTGATCCGCCCCTCTGCAAACTGATCTCGAAGCGTACCCATCTGCAAAGCTACCTGCTGAGCTAAGAGATTGGCATCGCTGAATTTTTTCTCTATGCGAGCTTGCTGAGTTTTCCCGTTGCCGATGAGTTGGTCGCGAGCCGCGACTTCTAATAGAACACTGCTCTGCTTACGAATTTCATCTGAAGACACTTTCCCCTGCTTGACGTTAAGGGCCACGACGCTTGCCAGCGTCGTCACCAGACATAGCCCTGTCAGGGCTAGCATCCTGAACTTCATTGAATACATCGATAGCATTAGCAACGCCTCTAGTGGGCGCAGAGAACTGCGCGCCTGCATAAAAAAGGGCGTCTAGAAGACGCCCTGAGGGAAACCTGATTTAGAGCTCAGCTTTAGCTGAGACTCATAGGAGGGATGCCGTTTTGGCAGCTAGAGGCTGACCCTCATCGTTCCCGGCTTTGGCTGTGGATCGAGTGTTGGGCGACTGGTGATTGCAGTTCCCTTCGTGTAGCTACCTTTCCCCAAAGGTGCCACGATGAGTCTCACGGCCAGGTAGTACGCCAATCCAGAAATTGCGATCACTGGAATGGAGGCGCCTAGGTAACGGAACCCTCCACTCATTGCGACCGTTACGGGATCGTAAAGAGCCAAATAGCCGATCACTGCCACGATGCTGATAACTACCGCTGCCCAGTTCACTCCCCCCCAATACGCGTAGTGACTGTTGCGAGTCGCGAAGAAGCTTGGGGCATCGAGTTGTTCGCGTCTAAGGATGAAATAATCAACCAGCGTGATCCCAGAAATACCTACAAACATGACGCCGTTGTACGACAGCCAGCTCATTACCTTAGACAGCAGCCATTCAGTCTCAAAAGCGAAGTACACACCAGGCAGCAGGAGGAGTGCGAGAAGCAATTCCCATTTTAATCTTGCGAAGAATTTGACCTGCTGAATTGAAACCCCTGCCAGGTAGATCATCACAACCATCGTGGCAATGTTTGCCGTCAGAACGATGGTCATCACGATTGAGCCGAATACTTGCCCGCCAACTGCGATCATCCAAATCGTTGGGTCGTAAGTGCCTGCGCTGATGGCTGCAAGGGCCGCGACGGTGGAAACAACCGCCGCTCCTAGGATGCCCACGCCAATGATGGAGGGGCCCATGACATGGTTTTTACTTTTTACCAGGCGGGTAAGACCACCCATGACTGGCCACCAAGTCATGGCGTTGGAGACGCCAAACTCAACGGCAAGTGCCAGGCCCTGTACGGGATCATGCGATAGCATCTGATCTGGAGCGACCTGGTTGTGCCACAGGTTTTCGAGTCCGAATTTATGCACCAGGATGCCAAACATCACTAGGGTGATCAGCATGTGCAGCGGCCCGATAAAACCGTTGAGGCGTTCAAAAAACTTCGGCCCTTTGCATGCAATAAACCAGACTAGGAGCAATGCAGCCAACGCAACGCCAATCACCAGGTGCTCATGTGAATCGCCGGTTACCTGGCTTCCCGTGACGGTGGCGGCGACGTTCGCTGCTCCCCTGGCGGTCAATGCTTCAACTACGTAAGACCAGCCAATCAAGGTTGCAAGCAAGCCAAATAGGGGAACGATGATCCCTCTGTAGCCGAAAGAAGCTTTGGCTGTATCAATAGGGTCGGTTCCGTATTTGTAGCTGGGCACTCCCGAAGCGAGCGAAACCAATGCCATGCCGATGATGAGGCCGATCACATACCCCATCACTCCGAGCCGCCAATCCCCTACATACGGTAGATAGCTGCCTATGAGGAATGCCCATGTTGCAGCACTGAATGCGCAACAAGTCCAGAGAAATGAGCCGTAGGTTTTGTACACCCGGTTACCTGACAGAACTGGCAACCGACCCGCGAGGGCTTCTTGTTCGACGCTATGTGAAGTGCTCATGCGTTTGCTCCTACAGCCAGCAAGGTACCGATCCAGAGAACAGCACCTAAGAGAATCCATATAGAGGCTTCTCGAACGAGCGACGCAGCGCTACTCCAGCATTCGGAAGAGGTGTGCTCAGGCTGGTTCATGGCCTCCAGTTGCTTCAACAGATCCGTGTTCAAGCTTTCGCTTGTACTCATCATTCCTGTGCCGTGTTCAACGTCAGCTTTGCTCATGTCGTTGCTCTCTGGACGAGTTCTTACGATGCCGTCCGCTTTGGCTGTTTTAGAAAATTATTATGGCAGCGGTAGTAAGTGTTTCTGGACGCTATGTTGTTGCTTCCCTTCGACGGTCAGAAAAGCTGTTCAATTGCGCCCTGTATTCAGCCTACGCTTGGCAGCTGTTACCTCGTATCCATTTTTGGCAATCCATTCTGAGACATCCTCCTATTGGCAACCTCTTTGCGATTTGCCGATATTGGCTACGGCCAAGCCCTTCCTTAACGCTACGTTGTGGGCTCAGCCTAAAAAATATGGAGTACAGCCATGAGCAAAGAAATGCGCATTGTCGTTATTTCTGGAGCTGGTTCTGGAATCGGCCAGGCGACCGCCGTCCACTTCGCAAAGAATAATTTCTGTGTGATCGGCTGCGACCTTTCGCAATCAGGCCTGGAAGAGACAGCCCAAAAGGTCGGCGCCGGCAGCTTTCATGCACAGGTCGTGAATGTCTCTCAAGAGGAGGAGGTGCGAGGGCTATTTGAGTTCGTCAAATCCTTCAACCTTGCGCTTCATGCCGTGATCCCTTGCGCGGGTGTTGCTCGCACAGGACTGGTTCATGATTTGGCTAAGGACGACTGGGAATTCATGCTGGGGGTGAACCTCACTGGCACCTGGTTAATGTCGAAGTATTCGATGCCGATTTTCATGAAACAGAAAGGCGGCGCTTTCGTTGCCGTAGGATCCGACGCATCAGTGCGTGGTGCATCGGGATATGCGGCTTACTGTGCATCTAAACACGGTGTACTGGGGCTTGTGCGGTGCCTGGCGCTGGACTATGGGCCTTGGGGAGTACGTAGCAATGCGGTGTGTCCAGGCTTCGTACAGACTCGGATGATGGATAGCTTATTTGCGGAGGCGAGTGACCCTGAAGCCGAGATGAAGTCCTACGCCAAAGAGGTACCTTTGGGCAGATTTGCTCAGCCTGCTGAGGTGGCGAAGGTCATCTATCACCTGGCTTCCGATGAAGCCAGTTACACGAACGGAATTGTTTACTCTTTGGATGGAGGCGCGACCGCTGGGCATTTTGGATAGTCAGGTTTCGCAGGTATTTGGGTAGTTTCTTCTCGGATCTGTGGCTGAGGAGTGAGTAAATTCGCACCAGTCTGGGTCATCTGACCCAATAAAATGCAAGGTCGGTATCAGTTCACAAAAAACGCAAAGCCCAAAGAGGCTTTGCGTCTTTTTTTGCTCGGCCTGCAGCGCTCGTTTTAGGGGCCTCTCTGCGCATACGCGTGGAATAAGAAAGATTTTGACGGGTTGGCGGCATGAAGCTTGCCTAGAGACATATGTCACCTAAGTTAAGCGGGATTTCATGATGGCCATGCACACACCTCAGAACGACACCAGGTTTCGGTTTTTGGAGTCGCATGATGCGTTTGAGCACGCTGGTGGCCTGAACGAATGGGACGACAATCGTTATCATCAGCTTGAGAAGAAAGCTCACTTCCATGGTGCTATTGCGAGCCATTCCATTGCCGGAAAAGTGCAGGTTACTCGCGAGACCATGGACAGTCCCTGTGTCGAGCAAATATGTCATGTTCCGCTGGATTCGATAGTCATCGTTAACGTGCGATCCGATGAGGATGTGCTTCTCAACGGCAGGTACGTTAACGCCAACACCTTTCACATTTCGTCTGGGCGCTCTTTCCATGCGGTATCAAAAGCGCCTATCGAAGCATTGATGCTTACCGTCAGTAAGGCTGCTTTTCTCGAAACATTCAAAACTGAAGCTTTCCTAAATATCGAGTCGAAGCCATTCGAGCGATTTATTCAGCCTTCTATCGAAACTCAGATCGATTTCGAGCTGAATCTAAAATCACATCTGAGTAACGTCCAGGCAGGAATTGGGCAAGATCCATTCAGTTCGAGTCTGGATAAGGTTTTTAGCTGCGTCCAAGAAATTTTGGATTTTGAAACTTCTACTCGGCTCGTCATTCCTCCTTCGACACGGACATACATCGTCGAAAAGAGCTGCGAATTTTTCGCTCACCATGTCCAGGATGAAGACATTGGAGTGCTAGACCTGTGTAACCACCTCAGGATCAGCCGTAGAACGCTTCAATACAGTTTTGAAGATGTATTGGGCATGACTCCACTGAACTATGTACGGTCTGTGCGACTGAACACCGCACGAAAACTGTTGATGTCCTCACCGCAGGAGACAATTCAAGGCGCCGCGCTTGATGCGGGCTTCAGCCATCTGGGTAGATTTTCAAAATACTATCAGGAGTTTTTCGGAGAGCTACCGTCTCAAACTGTAAGCAGATTGGGCGCGCACCGACGTCATCATTAAAAGCCCTCAAATGTAAAAAGCCGGCTCTTTCGTAGCCGGCTTTTTATTGCCCAATCCTTAGCCCTTTGTCCCTGCCACCAGATATTGTGAGTTGAAGCCCAAGGCACCGTGACCAGCATCCTGAGCAATCTTGAGGTCATCCGCGAGTGCCGAGATATGACTGGCCCGCAGTCCGCTTGCCTTAAGTGCATCGCGCCACTGAACAACGGCATCCAGATACACGTCCACAGTTGCCTGGATTGTGCTGAAATCGTTGGCCTCGATCTCCTTGATGCTCTTTTGCACTTTATAGCGCAGCAGATCCAACATCTTGTCGGCGAACTCCGAAAGTTGGCTCGCACTGACGCCCTGAGTCTTGGCATACGCCGCTGCCTCGAGGAAGCCGGCCAGGCCCACGGCGTAAAAGCTGCCCGTCATCGCGGCATCAACGATAGGTGGCACAGTCAGGTCTTCACCGGTGTAAATCGTGCCTTGTGGCGCCATCGGCTTAACGGTTTCTGCAATCTCGTCCCATACGGCTGGATCACATGCGTATTGAATCGCTGTGTAAGGGCCGCCAATCAGGTCAGGGTACGAAGAGATAGCAGCGTTGATAAAGATCCCGCCGCGACTTTCTACGAGACTACGAAAGCGTTGTCCGTCTTCCGGCATAGAAGTGCTGAGATTGGCCACGAAGCGACCGGCCAGATCAAGTGCCTCGATATTGCTTTCGATAAGCGATGCACCACCAGCTGCGCTGCTGATAATCATGATGGTCAGCTCGCTTGCATGCACCGCTTCCACGAAGGAAGGAGCAAGAGTGGCACCTTTTTCCACCAAGGGTTTAGTGGCTTCAGGGCGACCATCCCACACTGTGACTTTTCGTCCTGCTGCAAGCAGTGTGCGGGCGAGGCCGGAACCCATCAAGCCAGTGCCGATTACCGTTATTGTTTTAGCCATCTTCTTATTCCTCATATGGGCGAGGAGCACTCGCCGGGTTATCTACGACCCGAAAGCTAAGCTCTGAACCTCTAAGGAAATAGCCATTTTCGGCAACTCTGCTTTTTCGCCCTCCTACCGTGAGTCAGATGCGCCTGTTGCCAATTCTGGATAGGACGAACTGAACCCCAGATGTAGCTTGTGCCCACCGATACCCACAATCCGTGAGGCCTGAAATGAACCAGATCCAGAAACCACAAGACGCTTATGTGCAGGTTGACGAAGTAGAGTGGCAGGAGTTTCCAGAGCAATTTCATACCGGCGGTGTGAAGTGGAAGCTACTCCATGTTTCTCCTGAGTTTGGCATCTGGACAGTGATGTTTTTCTGTCCGAACGGCTCAATTTTGCTGCCGCACATTCACCATGGCCCAGCGGAAGGCTACGTCTTCGACGGCATTCTTGAATTGCGTGGTGGGCCAGAAAATGGCGGCGCGCTTTGCGTTAAGCACGGTTTTCTTTATGAGGCTACTGGTGCCGAGCACGAAGAAACCAAGATGCTCGCTGACACTACATTCATCCTTCAGATGGTAGGCCCAATCACCTGGAAAACCGCCGACGGTCGCGACGTTAATCAAACCTGGTCGACCGCCCAAGATTTGTGGGATCAGCAAACTGCTGCCTGAAATCCAACCATCTGGCTGAAACGTCTGGAGTGCGCACGATGAGTATTTTGTTTGTTCTAACCTCTCACGACACATTAGGTGATACCGGAAGAGAAACAGGGCTGTGGCTTGAAGAGTTTCTAGCCCCGTATTACAGCTTCGTTGACGCTGGTCTTCCTGTTCGCCTTTCCTCGCCAAAGGGAGGCAATGTCCCAGTAGATCCAGCTTCGGTGGATGCTCTGAAGGACAGCCCTCTTTACCAGCGTTATAAGTCTGATGCCATTCTGGCAGAGCGTCTGAGCTCCTCAGCCAAACTTTCATCTGTATCGGCATCTGATGTGAGCGCGCTTGTTTATCCCGGCGGCCATGGCCCTTTGTGGGACTTGCGCGATAACCCACATTCTGTGGCGCTGATCGAATCGTTTATCTCCCTAGGCAAGCCTGTTGCCACAATCTGTCATGCGGGCTGCGCACTGCTCGATGCGCGTAAAAGCGATGGACGTCCCTTGGTCGAAGGTGCCCAGGTGACTGCGTTTAGTGACAGTGAGGAAGCAGCTGTAGGCCTGGAAAAGGCAGTTCCTTATCTCGTTGAAACTGACATGAAAGCGCTTGGAGCGGTGTACTCGAAGTCCGGCGATTGGGAAAGTCACGTTGTCGTGTCTGGATCCTTGATCACTGGCCAGAATCCAGCTTCTTCTCTGGGCGTAGCCGAGGCAGTTATCAAACGCTTGAAAGCCTGAATTCCACGTCAGATTGTCACCTTTAACCTTATAAAAATACCAAGGGATACCGACTGTCATGAGTTTCGTAAAAACGAAAGAAGAGCTTCAGGAAATTCAACGAATTCTCTCTGAAGGGCGTTGCACAATTGAAGCCGTATCGATTGAGTTCGAGACGACTTTTGAATTCTTGCGGTCGGTGCTACCTCCTTGTTTTGATCTGCCTGAAACACCTACTGCCATAGCCAGCATTTCACGTTGGCAGAGCGAGTTATGCGGCGAGTTCGACTGCGGAATAATTTCGCTAAAATGTCGATACAAAGAGCTCGAAGGCACCACCATGCTCGTGTTGATTGTGAGTGGGGATATGCCCGTCACAATCGGTCGTGAGATGTGGGGGGAGGCAAAGAAAACCGGCATTGCTCAAGTCTACATGGATGGCCATGAGGCTTACGGCTTCTGCGAGCGTAACGGCACACGTTTGATCGAGATTGATGCCGAATTTGGGGACAACCTCGGCCCTTCAAGCAGTGAGAGCTACGATTTTGAGATCAAAGCGATACCTCACTCCACTGGCTTTGGTCTTCAGCACGATCCGATTCTGAACTGCATGAAGAACCAGGAAAACCTTCGTGTAAAGCGTGAAGGCAGAGGGACTCTTAAGCTAAATGGCACGGCGCTGGATCCTCTTCACACCATTCCAGTCGTATCGATTGGTACGGCTTATTACACTGAAGGTGAGTCGAGTTGGACGGTACCGCGCTTGGACGTATTGCCAGACCGGGAGGCTTATCTGCCTTTCATCTATGGGCAAAAATTCGACGATTTCCGTCTGTTCCGTAAGCCGGCGCGATTTCAAAAGTTGAGCAAATAGTACCGATTCACTTACTCAATGTTGCAATGTGCGCCCGCGCCATTGTGCTCAAGCAGCGGTACCAGACGCGGCTTGAAATTGAGCAGATACATCCTGCGTTTCGGATGTTTTTAGGCGCCTGAAAAGGCGCCTTTTTTTCGCAAAACATACGTGCGCGCTGGAAAAAAAAACCGGCATGTGGGCGTCGTGACTCGCACGTTTTAGGAGTACCTACTCAACTACGGATTTTTATTCGCGCCAGCGAGCTTCCTGATAGACCGAAGTGATTTCGGGATGCGCATTCCTGATTTAAGAGACCGGATCATTTAAAAGGGTGAAATATGTCTGTGACGACGCTAGGTATAAAGTTGGATGAACAAACACGTGCCAGGTTGAAGGCAGCGTCAGAAAAGTTGGATCGCTCACCTCACTGGTTCATGAGAAAAGCGATTTTAGAACTGATTGACAAGGTTGAGGCCGGGGCTGAAATCGAAGATGTTGTTGGTTTCGAACTCTTAGAGAAAGATTCATTGCGCTATAGCATAGCCATGCGGCGTCGTCTAGACAGTGCTTTTTAAGCCTACATTTTAGTTTGTGAGGCGGGTACCCCAACGTCATCACAGGTTGCCTCAAGGTCAACGCAATAGAGGTAGCGGTATGGCGCGAGGAGGTTTTGGATTGCTTGGCGCTTAAAGAAGCTTTACTTCAATGCTCATGGCATGGATGTCCTAGATGTGATTTGCGCAACATACATCGACATGAGCATAAAGATACATTCTGAAGAAGTTGCTTGGGATGTGCTGGTTTGATTTCGGCACTCTGTGCCATCTGTTTTCTCGTTTCGCAAACCCTTAGGCTGTTTCGACAGACAAGGAGAATTGCTATGTCCCCACTGGCCGCTGCGCTCATGAATTCCCGGATCGAGCATTCGATGTCTAGATTCAGGGCCGCAGAGTGCGCAGGCGTGAGCGAACGAACCTGGAGATCTTACGAGCAGGGCCAGCGCTCACCGCGCAAAAGCGTGGTACGAAATTTTTATGATCGATCAGGGATCTCGATGCCCCCGAACATCGCCAAGCTGCTGAGGGTTGCGCGAACGGCCCGCGTGCTGAGCATTACATCTCTCAAGGGCGGGGTCGGTAAGTCGCCCATCACCGTTGATGTAGCTGCATGTTTGGTGGAACGAGGAAGCAACGTAGCGGTAATCACCCACGATTGTTGCTTTGAGGATGGCGTTTCAAATGGTGCGCGCCCCAAGGCAGGATCGTTGGTGGCAGGCGTCGACTTCTTTGGTTATGCAGACGTATTTTTTTGCTTGGCCGAAAAAGAAAGTTTCGCCAAGCGATTGCGACACATCGTGGATCATGGGTCTTCTATGGATCGTAGCGGACTTGAGTTCGAAACGGGTGGAACATTGGGTTCGATGGTCGAGAGGATCGGATCCTCCAGAATGTTCAAAGACGTCAAGGCAGATTACGACTATGTCCTGCTTGACCTCAATCTTAAGGTTGATCTGATTCGCACAAATTCGGACTTGGTTGCGATCATCATCGACAGCGGCTGTCCTCAATCGGTAGATAGCGCCCAGCGGTTGAATATGCGATTGCTCAAAAGCAAAGGAGGGCGCCGTACACCAAGGTGCTTCGGGTTGGTCACGCGAAATGATGTAGGTGGCAGAAGCCGCGAATTGGAGGAATTTTGTGGAGGCTTGGAGATTCCGCCAGAACTGGCAGAAGGGCTGGAGGCAAGGAGGTTCGCCTCCAGCACATTCAGAGAACGAATTTTAAGTGATATCAAGTCTTTGCCCTTGACTCGTCTCATGACCCACTTGACCAATGCTCACGAGATCGTGATAGACAAGTACAACAATGATCAGCCGTTCATGGAAGGGTTTTCGTACTTTGACTCAGTGTTGGATATCTCCCCCGATTCCCATGCGGCGGACGAGATACGTAGGCTGGCCACTGAGCTTGTTGATTTGCGGTTATAGGCAGGCAAGTGCAACTCCACGTTGATGCGACTCTTGACGATGGCTGATTTTTTTTCCAGTATGTGTCTGCGCCACCGACGTTGGCGTTCAGCCCTAGCTAGGTGAAGCCTCTGCAACGTCGCTACAACATCTCTTATTGCCACCTTTAATGGTCAACTGATACTAGGGTTTAGCGTTGATCGTGAGAGGCTAGGCTATGAAATTCCCTGATACTCCTTCGCTTGCTGCTTTTAAGTCAGATGCAGCTGTTTTGCATCGTGATTTACGCAGCGGCTGTCGCTCTGCACTCGACAGAGCCATTAGTGCTCAGTTGATAAGTTCCGGCCCCGTAAACCGTGATATCTGCCTGCGTATCATTGCCAAAGAGCATGGTCTGCCATACCCCAAAATTGTTGCTAGGGATCAGATGATATCCCGGTACGCGGAACACTGTGTTTCTCAAGGGTTTTGGCGCAAACCATATGAAGGCGTATTTCGAAGAGCGCGATTCCTGTTGCAGTTCGATGCGCTTGTTGAATGTCTTCGTGACCAAGTTCCACTTGCGTCTGCTGCAGATAAGCGGGGCGTCGATTTCAGCGGATTTCATTTCAGCTCGTTGCTATTTAGCAGAATTCGTCGTGTCCTCAAACGCTTGAAAGTTCCTGATTTCAGCTACCTGCAGGCGCCCGGAAGTCTCGTGCACTACGACTGGTTTCAGGACGTTCAAAAGGCAAGCCACTGCAACTTCAGTGATGCAAAGTTCTACTGCATTACGGCTGATCCAGTGATTCAACCTGGTGCTTACGGATGGGAAACTGATTTTAGCTATGCAGATTTGCGAGGCGTTGACCTTCGAGGGGCGTACCTGCGAGGAGCCTGTTTTAAAGGGGCTAAGGTCGATGGCGCTGATCTGCGCAATGCGAATATCACTGATTGCATATTCACCGGTGTCACAGGGACATTTCTGAGCGGTGAAATCCTTTATCACAACTGGGATGTTGGCCCACAGGGCGTCGTCCCTTGGTTACCAGACGAAGAAGACTGAACCGCAGCCTCTACATGGTACCCCGCTCATACGCCTAGACGAAGTTGGGGGGGCGTGGGCGGGCGAAGAAACGTTGCGATTAAAGAACGCTTTGCAAGTGAATCATACCAACGCTAGTAACGAACATTAAGTATCACTTTGAGGTGATGCTCTATCCATGTACCTGTTTTTTTAATTCCGGATTTTTTCGAGATGAGAGGGCAAGGATTGGATCATCAACTATTGGGTGAATGGCCATTGAAGCTAAGGGGAATAAGAAAATGGAAAAAATAATAGGGTTTTTCTTGGAGAAGATTTGGCCAGCCTTGTGCGCATCCGCTCAGGACGCGCGGGAGCTCATTCAGTCGAACTCGTCCTTTTTCGCAACCATGAGAGATCGCAAGGGAGTTTGCTCGAATGCCTGGCTCTTCGGCATCTTCGTAGCGATTGGCCTGGGAGTTTTGGGGCTGCCAGCGTCTCGCTCTGCCGGCATTATTCCAAACCTTGAGTTTGCGAGCGTAATGACAATGATGAACTGGCTCCTCGTTGCGTTCTACGGGGTGTGCTTCGCGATAGGTTCTCGGCTGCTCGGAAGTGACCGCGAGATGTTGGTCAGTGTGAACACCTTCTTTTACGTCTCGGGTTGGCTGGTGGTACTCAAACTGTTCGAAATGCCTGCTTTGGGTACCCGTTTTAAAGCGATGGCACAGAGTTGTAGTGCCTTTAGCTATGACGAGGCGGTCACGTCGGCAATCCAGCAAAGCTCAATGGCCAAGACTTCAGATGATATAGTGCTGATCGGTTATGTAATGTTCATCGGCTTTGCCATCGCCAAAATGCAGCGTTCAGTGCATGACTTCGGTTGGATTCGTGCGATCCTTTCAACAGTGATTGGTATGGCTCTGTTGAGTGCGATGGTCTCGTATGTTCAAGAGCCCATCATCTCGCAGCTGATATGCAGCTATGTAAGTTATCCACTTAAGGGTTGATAACGTCTCACCTGTATCGGGCGAGCCACTTCACATCTGGCCCGCCACGATACGAACAAATGCTCGTGATACTTAAGTTTTCAAGCTCTAAACAGATCGCCGGAATCGTTTTCGGCACGCTGTCCAAGTTCGAGTGCCCCGAATATGCGATCGGCGATCCGCCGTATTAGCAGTAGCCTAGGGCGTCACAGTCATTGAAGACTCTGAGCTGCCAGCCATCGATTTCTCCGGGCATGAGGCCGTGGTAGATCTAATTCCATGACTAAATGGTGCTTGGCGTCATGAAGCGTTTGCCGAGAGCGACTTCTATCAACACCTGGAAGACATCGCGGGCGGTGGGAGGGGAGGTTGTGTTCAAATCATTCTGAGCTCGAGTCATCACCTGCCCATAGCTAAGCTGCGGTAGGAAATGGCGTCAACGGGGAGCTCGATCCTTCGGGCCGATGGGCCCGGCTCATCAATTAGCTAAGCATTTCCTTCACGATGGAAGCCACATTTCTCGCGTCGTCTATCCCACGGTGATAGGTACCCATCCAAACCAAGCCCAACGACTCTACCGTTTGCTTAAGTGATTTTGGTCGATTGTCATACAAGCCTGCATGCCATTTCCAAGCATTGAAATGGGTCAAACCTTCGAGTAAGGAAGGGCACGCAGCAAACCCTGCGTCTCGCTCAAGCTGCCTTGCATCATAGTCACCCCACGATGCCCAAGCAGCGTTTGGATATCGCGCAATAAACGCTCCCAGCTCCTGGCCAACCTCCGCATAGGTTCCAGCACTGTCCAAATCTGCTTGTCGAATGGACGTGAGCTTTTTGCAGAAGTCGGTGAGGAGGGGGTTGATCTGAGGCCGAACGAAGCGCTGGAATTCATCGACGATCTCAAGCGTTTCCAAATCGATCACCACCAGGCCAACTTCGATCGTTTCCATCTGATCAGGTGTGACTGCTAGCGGTCTTAGTTTTTCCGAATCCTCTACCTCATCACAGGTTGCCTCGAGATCTACGCAATAGAGGTAACGGTATGGCGCGAGAAGGTTTTTGATGGCTTGGAGGTGAAGGAGCTTCGCTTCAATGCTCATGGCAAGTATGTCCTAACTTTGATCTATCAAAGGTACATCTAAAGGTGCATATAACGATGCTCTGAAGGCGTTGATATGCATCGGTTCAGTGGCGAGCCAGATCGCATGAATCGGATCAAAGGGTAAGCACAAAGCCTAGATCAGCTTTGTTTGATTATCAATTATTTGTTAGGCTTAATTGCGAATGTTTCATAGCATAACTTGATTGCGTCCATTGTTCCGAGTAGTTGCCAGCAAAAAATTCCAATAATAGCGCATATGGCGATCCAGCCAGTAAGTGGAATTTTATCGCGCCAGAAAGTGAAGTTCTTCTGCTCGGCTACCCAGTCGATTTGGTATTGCCAGAAAAATTTGTAGTGAGCATACCAATCACTAAACAGTATTTGTTTGCTCATTGATCTCGAGTAGTAGTCGGACTCTATGTCCTTGAGCTGATTGTAAAAAACAGTGTTTTTGGATTCATCTTGATTGTGTTCGACTGTACGATAAAGATCTCGAAGCGCATTAAACATTTTGGTTATCGCTGCAGCGCTTTCCTCGTAAGCGCCTTTTTTGGAGTCGTAGACAGAAATGTAGATGCCTATTACCCCAAGCACTGTAAGTGCTGCAGATATGTTTTTTGCGGATAATGAGTCATTGACTAGGGCGAATATGCCCGCGGCTGTAGAGAAAAAAGCAATTAGGCCTGGAACCTTGTCAACAATATCATAAGTTGCCCAATGTTTTCTTCCGCCGAAACCGACGTTGTAGCCGGTCTCGGCGATGCATTTCAAAAGAGCTGCTTTGTTCATATGGTTTCACTGATAGGCACAAGAGCTAGATCGCGAGCCACGACTACCCCATTTTTGAGGATGTAGCATTCCACCGCATGATCACCTTTAAAGGTAGTTGACTCATTGACTGTAGCGTAACCTGAATCATCAAAGATTTGACCTCGGATGCAGTCACGTTTTTCAGCTTGTTCGCCAATGTTCAAGACCTTCCATTTGATCTCATATGGTGCAGGTACACCATTATTCGTAATGTGAAATTTCAGATTTTTACGAGCCATCAGAGGGCGACCCAGTGAAATCAGCTCGCTTAATAGGCGCTCACGGAAGCCGTTTTGAATTACATCACAGTCAATCGCAAGGGGATAGCGGATATCCACCGGAGCAATATCCTCAATGAATTGTTCTGTGTTCCGGAAGCTGTAAGAACTCGAACCCACGCTTTCCATAGCAGCTTTTAGCAATTGGTCTCTAGTGCTAGGGAAGTCTCGGCCAAATATTTTTTTCCAACGATCGCCCTCATACGGTTTACCTTCCGCCTCGATAGCATTCAGGCAGAGCTCATATGCCTTCTTTGCAGATTTTTGGAATTTCTGCTTTACGCTAACGCGTTGACGACTTCCCAGTGCGGCCCAATAGTCTTGGTTTGGAAGATGAGAGGCGTATAGGAAAAAATCCCGGATCATCCAGTCATGCCACCCGAAGCTTTTGTCAGCGTAAGTGTTGTTAGAGTTTAGGAAGTTATGAGCAAGCGTATCAATGAGTAAACCACCGATACCCAGGCCATGTTTATTTTTCCAGGCCCTGATCATCTTACAAAGATAGCGAAGGTTACCGTTGTTGTTGTCATTAGTTTTCTTGGTGGCTTCGATCTCTTCTCGCGGTTTAGTGATCTTCCAAGATCCCCCGTTATAGCTATCCGGATATTTGAAACTCCCGTCCAACTGTTCGAACACGGGTTGAACTTCGATGTGGAAGCTCGCGAATGTCACACATACCACCAAGCGGTCGACGTAGATGTTCGTATTAGGGTAACGCTTCAACAATACATTTTTGACATCTGTTAGAAGGCTCGACTGTCCACCCGCTTTGTTGTAGGTCGCCCACTCGGATGGCGGCATGATGTACAACATGTCGAGATCCGAGATGCCCTTGATTGCCGTCCAGCGACCATACGATCCAACTTGTAGATTGTATCTTGAACGAGACTCCAGGTCACGGAACCGCTTGTTGAGAGACAAAGTGATCTCACCGTAGCGCGTCTCGATAGATTCGTGGTTAGTGATTTTTATATTGTCAAAAAAAGTGCGGAAATTAGTTGCAGTTGACATGGCAGTCTCGGTTTAAATTGTCCATAACATAAGGCCAGACGCAGCATGTAGCTGCTTTCCAATTTGAGTCTAAAAAAATAATTCAGTAGCCGTCCTTCAACCACGAGGTGGGGAGGGCAACCGGTAGCAGCAAAAAGTGTTCCAGTCCACTAGATCAGCCAGACACAAGATATGCCAACTTGCATGTGAAGTGCAAGGTGATTTTCCTGTGGATAACTTTTAAGTTTTGTGAATAAGTTGTGGGTTGTTTCCGGTTTTCGTAAAGCAAGCACTGGTGTTTTCCTCGCGGTGGACAAAAAATGATCGCTGTATGTTTTTTGCACTGTTCAATGCATTGCGAAACGTACGAACACAACATGTTGTGTTTTTTGTTCGTTGAAAAGCGGCCCTAGATTCTCCGTCCTCGGGATGAGCAATCAAAAAATCCTCATCAACGCTGACCGCTAAAGGAGGAGTGGCATGGCGTTTTCTGCGAGATTTTCCCTTGCAGGGCGAAGCTTGCTAGACAGCGGTCAGCGTGCTACTTACCGACGCTGGAAAGTATGCCTCTGGAGCAGATTCTTGATGAATGATTTGATACACCTGGAAGGCCAGGTGCGGGAGTGCTTCGGGCGTGCTGTCTACACCCACAAGACCCACGAGAAGATGGCCGATTCATGTGCGGACAAGTTAGGCTCCTTCAAGGTGGCTCAACTTGTGGTATCTGCTCTCACGGCCTCTGGTGCTATTGCCGCCGCATTATTCGAGCCGCAGTGGGTAAAGGTTTTCACTGCAGTATGTTCCGTTGCCACGTTGGTAATTTCTGGCTACATGAAGGGGTTCGATCCTGGTGGTACGGCGCAAAAACACCGGGATGCGGCGAGAAGCATTTGGCCTATCCGTGAGTCCTACCTCTCGTTACTCACCGATATCAAGGCGGGTCAAATCACCTACGAACTTGGCGCAAAACGAAGAGATGACCTTCAGGCAAAGCTCGCCACTATTTATAAAGGCGCTCCTCAGACTGACGGCAAAGCCTACCTCAAAGCGCAAGAAGCCTTGAAGCTCAATGAGGAGTACACCTTTTCAGAGCAGGAAATTGATTGCTTTGTGCCTCCCTCGCTTCGCAAAGGAGGTAAGCAGTGAGTCTGGCCACCTCCGGCGATCTTTTCATCAGCGATCTGGCGAAGGCCTTGGATATCCCGCCTGAACGCTACGAAGCGGCTGATCGTAGTTACCGCTCCGTATGTGATTGGTTGGAGAGGAGGGAGTCTCAATTTTTCGGGGTCGACATTCAGGCTTATACGCAAGGGTCATTTAGGCTTGGCACAGTCATTCGCCCGGTGAACGGTGAGGAGGACTACGATCTCGACGTCATATTCGAGTTTGATCTGAGTAAGGCGCTCAATACGCAAGAGGACGTTTACGATGCTCTCGGTACCGAGCTTGTCGCCTATGCAAGGCGACATGGTATGCAAGCGCCGCTGGGCTGGGATCGATGCTGGACGCTCAACTACGCGGATACTGCGCAATTCCACATGGACTTACTTCCGTCTGTGCCTGATGCGAATCGGCAACGGGCTTTACGCGAGCAGCGGATGATTAGCCTCGCCCATGTTGAGACCTCAATCTCAATCACTGACCGTACTCACGAAAACTACCGAGTCCGTTCTGATGATTGGCCCTCTAGCAATCCAAGGGGCTACGCTGACTGGTTCTATGAACGGATGAAGCCTGCTTTTGACCAACGGCGCCGGGCAATGATGCTGGCTGAGGCAAAGGCAGATGTGGAAGACATTCCCGCATTCCGTGTTAAAACGCCTTTACAGGCCGCCATTCAACTGCTGAAACGCCATCGCGATATGTGCTTCTCAGAAGTAGAGGAGGGCCGACCGTCCTCTATCATCATCAGCACTCTTGCTGCCCACGCTTACAACCAGGAAGGTTCAGTCAGTGGAGCACTGTTATCCATCCTCAGCTCAATGGATAAGTACATTCGAGAAAAGGATGGCGTGTTCTGGATTGAAAACCCATCTAACCCTCGCGAAAACTTTGCTGACAGTTGGGAGCACAAACCGGAACTAAAGCATGGATTTTATGATTGGCTAGAGATGGCAAGGTCGGATTTCTCCCAGGCTGTGCAACAGAGCGACATGGAATCGGTTATGGATATTCTTGCTCCTCGGATGGGCCGCACTTTGGTCGAGAGCGCAGCACATACCAGGAGCCAATCCGCAGTAGTTAGGTCGATAGCCAAGCGCAAAAATCCGACCCAAAGGCTCGCTGATGCGCCACACCGAAAACCGACCACGTGGCCGAAAATCCTTGGTGGAAAGGTTACGATCTTAGCTCGGTCATCCTTGAACGGGTTTCGTACCCTGCTCGTGTCCAGCGGGCGGCCTATTCGTAAGGGTTCTACTCTCGAGTTCATTGCGTCCACAGACGTGACACCTCCATTCACTGTGTATTGGCAGGTGGTGAACACTGGGCGTGAGGCTGCAAACGCGAAAGATCTTCGAGGCAGCTTTGAGAGTTCCACAACCGAAATGGGAAGCCTATGGAAAGAGGAGCAGGCAGGTTATGTAGGCGCTCACACCATCGAGTGCTTTATCGTGAAGGGCGACTATTGCGCTGCCCGTAGCGGCCAATTCGTGGTGGAAATTCAGCATTGAGAGGAGCGCAGTGTGGAGGAATGACGGAAGCCCAAAAAGAAGAGATCAACGACTTCCACGGAGCGCCAAGCCGTTTGTTGACCTTTGCGATCGCTTGATCAGTCTTGAATTCAAGCTACGAAAGGCTGTTTTCGGGGGGCTATAGAGAACAATAGGGTGAAATTGTTTAGGTCATCATATTGACAACTTAACTTTTGCGAAATCTTGATTTCGATCATCCGCACTTGGGGTGTCTGCGCTTGGGCGGCGAAGCGTTCCGGGTCGAAGCGCCCGTCAGCGGTGCGGCAGCCGAAGTAGCCGCTGCCAAGTTCCCAGGTCAGGTCGCCGCCGTTTTCCCGGTGATAGGCGCTGATGCTGCCTTCGCCGGTGTCGTGGGCGAAGTTGCCGAGTTTTGCCCCCTGGTTCAACGCGCGAATGGCGTTGGCGCTGAGGGAGCCGAAGCTCATGGCCGAGATGTTGAACACGGACGCCGAGTACGGCTGCGTGCACTGCGGGCCGCCGACCGTTACCCGAAAACTGTTCGGGTCGCTCAATGGCGCCGGGCGCATGGAGTGGCCGATGAATTCGAAACCCGACTGATACACATCGATCAACGTGCCGAAGGGTTTGTCGGCGCTTTCGTTCTTGGCCCGTGAATAGACCAGCGAACGCTGGGCCCGGGAGAAGGGCAGGGCGTCACTGTCGGATTCAAGCAGGTACTGGCGGATTTCCGGGCGGATACCCTCCACCAGATAACGGATGTTGCCGAGGATCGGGTAATTGCGGCGCACGGCGTGAGGGCTTTGCAGCAGATCGAAAATGCCGATCAAGCTGAGCACACCGGTGACGGCTGTGATTGGCCAGAGCCAGTCGTGTTCCAGGAAGGGCAGGCTGGCGAGGGTGAACATCACACAGACGGCAAAGAAGGCGTAGCGGCTCAGGAGTGACAGGCTCATACGGTTTCCTTGGGTTCGGGACTTAGTTGTGGTGAGGCATTGGCATACAGGCTTTTGTGGCGAGGGAGCTTGCTCCCGTTCGGCTGCGCAGCAGTCGCAAACCTGTTGACGGGGCTTGTCTGACCGAACGCGTTGCCCATTTTGGGATCGCTTCGCGATCCAGCGGGAGCAAGCTCCCTCGCCACAGAGATCTCCTGTGCTAGAACAGGCAATCAGGCGTTCTGTGCCTGGAGAAAAATCGAAAACAGCTCTGACTGGGATTTGATCCCCAGTTTGCTGTACATGTGTTTCTTATGGACTTTCACGGTTTCGACAGAGATTTCCAGCTTGCGGGCGATTTCTTTACTGGAGCAACCGCTGAGCATCAAGCGCCCGACATCCAGCTCTCGGGCGGTCAATTGCGCGCCTTTGAGTTGCTGCACCGACGCCTCCAGCTGCACGCGCCAGTCGACTTGCGGTGGTGCCGGTGCGAGGGCCACGACTTCGTTGATTTCATAGGGCAGGCGTTGGCGCAACAGGCCGAGCACCCAGGGCTGGATCAGCGACAGCAAGGCAATCTGCTGGCCGCTGAAACGTTGCTTGCTGCCCAGTGACAGGCACAGCGTGCGGTCGCCTTCGAGTTGGCAATTGAACTGGATTTCATCGGCCACCACATTCAGACGAAAGTAGCGCTGGTAATACTCGGTCAGTTCGAAATGTTCCGGCGCCACTTCCGACAGGCGATAGAGCCCGGTGCGCGACTGCTCGCGACAGGCGATGTAGAACGGATCGAGCAGGTACAAACCGCGCAGGTAATCCTGGAACAACTGATCGGGACTGCCGTCCGCGCCCGGGCATTCGGCGAACACTTGCGGGTGCTGATCGGCGCTGAAAAGCAGCGCCACCCAGCTGTCGAAGGTCACGTACTGATCCAGCAACCGTACCAGCTGCGTCCAGAAATTGGGCTTGTCCAGGGCGTCGATCAGTTGCCCGACCGAGCGGTGCCACGCGATGTCGTCTAACGAAAGTGTCATGCCTCTACCCCTATCGGGTTACCCCAGCGGCGTGATTTCCCGGCCGGTGGCTTGCTGCGCATACTGGCGCACAGACACCGACCGGGCAATCTTTCTGCCAGCCTGGTTAAGAACAAGGAATACCCATGAAAGTCGAACTCGCCCAGTTGGCGGGCCGTGACAACGACACGGCTTACAACCTCGAACGCGCTCTGAAGGCGATGGCTGCCTGTGCTGCCGATACGCAGCTGATCGTGTTTCCCGAAACCCACCTGATGGGCTTCCCGTCCCTCGAGGCACTGGCTGAAACCGCTGAACCGCTGGACGGTCCGACCGTCAGCGCGGTGCTCGCTGCGGCCCGTGAACGCAACATCGCCGTGGTGATCGGCATGGCCGAGAACGACAACGGCCGCTTCTACAACACCACGCTGCTGATCACCCCCGAAGGTATCGCGCTGAAATATCGCAAGACGCACCTGTGGGCGTCGGATCGCGGTGTGTTCGAGGCCGGGGACCGTTACGCCACGTGTGAGTGGAACGGTGTGCGCGTTGGCCTGTTGATTTGCTACGACATCGAATTCCCTGAAACCGCCCGGGCCCTGGCGCAATTGGGGGCCGAACTGCTGATCGTCACCAACGGCAACATGGACCCGTACGGCCCGACTCACCGCACCGCGATCATGGCCCGTGCCCAGGAAAACCAGGCGTTCGCGCTGATGGTCAACCGGGTGGAAGAGGGCGATGGCGGGTTGGTGTTCGCGGGCGGCAGTGCGCTGGTGGATCCGCTGGGGACTTTGTTGTTCGAGGCCGGGCGGGAGGAAGGGCAGTTTGCAGTGGAGCTGGACCTGAACCAGCTGACGGCGGCGCGGCAGGATTATCGGTATCTGGATGATCAGCGGCTGCGGTTGCCGGGGGAGATTGTTGAGCATGCTTGTGGATTGCGGGAGCTGATGATTCCTCAGAGCTGATCCGGATCCTGTGTTGTCAGGGCGGGCCTCTTCGCGAGCAAGCCCGCTCCCACAGGGGATCTTCAGCGGACACAGCATTTGTAAACGACACATAACACCTGTGGGAGCGGGCTTGCTCGCGAAGAGGCCCGCCCGGTCGTCACACCTGTTTAATAGTTCACCCAATTACAACAACGAAACACCCGAAATTTAGCGCCGAACTCGGCTCTGCCATAAATCTAATAAATTCGGAGTAGTCGCTCATGGCTCGTTTGCAACGCACCCTGTCATTGGGTTCGGTGGTGCTGTTCGGCATCGCCTACATGACGCCGATCATCGTGCTCGGCACCTTTGGCATCCTCGCTCAATCCACCGCCGGCATGGTCCCGGCCGCTTACCTGGCGGCGCTGGTGGCGATGTTTTTCACCGCCATGAGTTACGGCCGAATGGCCTCGGCGTTTCCCGTCGCGGGCTCGGCCTATAGCTATGTCCGCAAGGCGATCAGCCCCAAACTCGGTTTCATCGCCGGTTGGGCCGTGCTGCTCGACTACCTGTTCCTGCCGATGGCGATCTGGCTGATCGGCGCGGCCTACCTCAACTCCGCGTTCCCGGCCGTGCCGCAGTGGATCTGGGTGCTGGCGTTCATCGGCATCACCAGTGCGATCAACATCGTCGGTCTGAAACTGGCCAACGGCATCAACGCGTTACTGATGCTGGTGCAGTTCCTGGTACTGATCGCCTTCGTTGCGCTGTGTGTTCATTACGTCGGTGGCGATGCGAGCACGCCGTTGTGGTCGGTCAAACCGTTCTTCAACGGTGACATGCAGATGCCGCTGATCATGAGCGGTGCAGCCATCGCCTGTTATTCATTCCTCGGGTTTGACGCGGTCAGCACCCTGACCGAAGAAACCCGCGACCCGCGCCGCACCATCCCGCGAGCGATCATGCTGATCACTCTCATTGGCGGGCTGATCTTTGTCGGTGTGTCGTACTTCGTGCAGATCGCGCATCCGTCGTTCCAGTTCGACAGCGTCGACTCGGCGGCTTATGAAATTGCCCGCAACATTGGTGGTGACCTTTTCGTGTCGATCTTTCTGATCGGCCTGATCGTCGGCCAGTTTGCGTCGGGCCTGTCGGCGCAGGCCAGCGGCTCGCGGCTGTTGTTCGCCATGGGCCGTGACGGTGTGCTGCCAAAATCGTTCTTCGGCACTTTGCATGAACGCTTCGGCACGCCGGTCAATAGCATCCTGCTGTGCGCCGTGGTCGCGTTGCTGGCACTTAAACTGGACGTCACCACCTCAACCTCGTTCATCAACTTCGGCGCGTTCCTGGCGTTCAGCCTGGTGAACCTGTCGGTGATCTTTCACTACTGGATTGGCGGTGAGAACAAAGGGCTGCGTGAATTCGTGTTGTTCCTGCTGTTCCCGTTTATCGGCCTGGCGGCGGATTTGTGGCTGATGGTCAGCCTCGATCACCTGGCGATCTATCTGGGCCTGAGCTGGCTGGCGATTGGCGTGGTGTACCTGGCGGTGCTGACCAGTGGCTTCCGTCGCCAACCACCGGAGATGGATTTCCAGGAAGCCACATAATTGCCTGATGGGCGAATGGTGTTCAGGCGGATGGTTTTGTTTGGCGCATCGGTAGCTCAACCCTGAATGTCGTCCCCACGCCAACTTCACTGCGCACCGTAATATCCCCCCGGTGTTTTTTCACGATGCCATAGGACAGGGACAACCCCAGTCCCGTCCCCTGGCCCACCGGTTTGGTGGTGAAGAACGGGTCGAAGATTTTCTGCAGGCAGTCCGGCGCAATGCCGGCGCCGGTGTCTGCGACTTCGATCCACACCGTTTCCGCTTCAAGCCCGGTGCGCAAGGTGATGGTGCCGCGCTCCGGGCCGATGGCCTGAGAGGCGTTGACGATCAGGTTCATGATCACCTGATTGATTTGCGAAGGCAGGCATTCGATGTCGGGCAGGACCTGATATTCCTTGAGCACATCGGCCTTGTACTTGAGTTCGTTGGCGACAATGTTCAAGGTCGATTCGATGCCCTGTTGCAGATTGGCCCACTGCCATTCCTGATTGGAGTCCACCCGGGAGAAGTCCTTCAGGTCCTTGACGATCTGCCCGACCCGGTTGATGCCGTCCTTGGATTCCTTGATCAGCAGCGGAATGTCCTCGCGCAGGAACTCCAGCTCGACCCGTTCGCGCAGTTGGTTCAAACGCTCGACGAGCTCGCTGGAACCGATTGCCTCTTCCGCATCCCGATAGGCGTCGAGCATTTCCTGCAGCTGTTTGAAGTAGCCATCCAGAGTGCCGAGGTTGGAGGAAATGAAGCCGATGGGGTTGTTGATTTCATGAGCGACGCCCGCCGCGAGTTGTCCCAATGACGCGAGTTTTTCCGATTGCACCAATTGGGTTTCAAGCTGTTTGCGCTCGTCGATTTCCCGCTGCAACTCAACGCTGGCCTCGGTGAACTGCCGGGTTCGGCGCTCGACCATCTGCCCTAAATGGTCCATCTGCACGCTGGCCCGTTCGGTCATGTCCCATTTGGTCAGCAAGGTGTTGGCCATTTGCTGGACTTCAATGTTGTCGAACGGCTTTTTCAGGATCAACAGTCGATCATGGGCCTTCAATCGATCGAGCAGTTCATCCCAGGAATAGTCGGAATAGGCGGTGCACACCACCACTTGCAGGCGCGGGTCGGCCTGCCACAAATGTTCGATGGTCTGCGCACCGTCCCAGCCCTCGGGCATGCGCATGTCGACGAAGGCCAGGGCGTAGGGGCGTTGTTCCTGCATGGCTTCGTTCAGTTTGCCCAGGCCTTCCTGGCCGCCATAGGCCGAGTCCAGCTCGAACAGCGCAGTGGTTGATTTCACTTCGTTGCCAAACAGCGCGGCTTCCATCTCGTCCAGTTCGACGGTCTGCTCCGGCATGGGGGTGAGAATCTTGCGGAAATCCACGTGAATGGACGGGGTGTCATCGATCAGCAGAATGCGTCGGTTCGAAGGTTTGCTCATGCTTCCTCCGGTACGGTTTTCAGCGGGATCTGCAACGTGAACAGCGCGCCTTTGCCCGGTCCGTCGCTATGGGCGGTGAGGTGGCCGTTCATTTCGATGGCGGCCAGGGCGCAGCTGTGCAGGCCGAAGCCATGGCCTTCCTTGCGGGTGGTAAACCCGTGGGCAAAGATGCGCGTCATGTTTTCCTCGGCGATGCCTTCGCCGTCGTCCTTGACGCTGACTTGCAGGGTCTTGTCTTCGACGATTTTCACCCCCAGGGTCATTTGTCGCGGGCGATTGCTGAGGTCGGACATGGCGTATTTGGCGTTGCTGATCAGGTTGATCAGGATCAGCAGCAACCGGTGCTTGTCCCCCATGACTCGCGGCACGTCGCTGTACTCCTTGACCACCGTGACGTGGTGTCGGGTCAGGGCGCCGGAGTTCATGCGCAGGGCGTCCTCCAGCAATTCGCTGATGTGCAGCGGTTCCATCAGGCTGTTGGCGCCCGCGTAGGATTGCTGGGTGGCGACGATGTCCTTGATGTGGTCCACGCTTTTGGTCAGTTGGGACAGTTCGTCGGTCATGCCTTGTTGTTCCAGGGCTATCGCGTCCACCAGTTGATTCAGGTAGCCCGGTAGCAACTTGCCTTTTGGGTCCTCGGTCAGAAAGGTGCCGAGGTCGCCTGGGTGTTCGTTGATCAGCTGCATGGCCTTGCCCAGGCCCTGCGCTTTGCTGGCGCGCAGTTTGCGGGTCACCAGGTCGGCCGAAATGTTCACGCTGTTGAGCACGTTGCCGACGTTGTGCAGCACATTGGTGGCGATCTCGGCCATGCCGGCCTGGCGCGCGGTGTCGAGCAGTTCGCTCTGGGTATCCTTGAGTTCGCGGGTGCGCTCTTCAACGCGCAGTTCGAGGTCCTCATTGGCGGTTTGCAGGGCTTTGTTGACGCGATTGATCACGGTGAAACTGCGCATCAGGTGAATCGCCAGGTAAACCAGCAACAGCACCAACAGTACGGAAAACACCAGCATGTAGAAGTGATAACGCTGATCGATCGCGTCGGTCCGCTGCTGGTCGGTGTTCAGCAGGTTGGTAATGTCGTCCAGGCGTTCGGCCACGGGAACGGCTTCGATGTTTTCCAGCAACCGATTGACCACAGGTTGTTCGCGCAGGATCAGCGCGATGTGGTTGCTCATGATATCGATCGTTCTGTGGAACTGTTCAGGTAGACGCTGTTTGTTCACCCCCAGTTTGTTCAGCCCGACCAGGATGTCGGCGGCCTTGTCATCGGAAGTGACCTGGGCGAACTCCAGGCTGCTGAGCAGCAAGTCATACGTGTCGGTGGCAATGTTCTGAAGTTGCAGTTGGTCCTCGTCCACCAACCGGGACAGCTGTTCCTGAATGTCGTCCTCGGCGGTGGGCAGGAACGCCAGTGAGTTGCGCAGCACGGCGTTGTGAGACTTGAACTGCTCCACCAAGCGGGTCTTTTCCTGAATGGCAGTCAGGTACGCTTCATGGCTGGCGCGCCAGATGGGTGAGTCGTTGCGGCCGTGGTTCGACTCCATGGTATCGAACCGCTCCCACAGGTTCGTTATCTCGGTCAGCGGTGTGACCAACGGATCGTAGTTGTGACTGATGGCGACCCTGGCCTTGAGGATCTCGGTTTCCCATTGTGCGTTCAACTGCTTGATCCGGCCGATCAAGTCCCGGGATTCGGTGTAGGTCGTCGTCTGGTTCGAGCTGGATTTGAGGTACAGAAACAGCAGCACTGAAGCCAGCATCAGGGCCACGACGCCGAGCAACGCCAGGTTGCGACGGTTAGACGTTTTCATAAGGGCTTGCCTCCCCATTCACCGGTCAGGGTCTTGAGGAATTTGATGATCAGCGTCTTGTCATCGGCAGAGGGAATACGACCGAGCTGGAACTTGAACATCACATCTACCGCCTCTTCGAGGGTTTTGGCCGAACCATCGTGGAAATACGGAGCGGTCACGGCGACGTTGCGCAGGCTCGGAACCTTGAACACGTTGCGGTCCTCTTCGTCTTTGGTGACCAGATAGCGGCCCAGGTCGGCTTCGGTGGGGTTGCCCCGAGTCTTGAAGTAGTCGCCCATGACCCCGAACTTCTGGAACATGTTGCCGCCGATGTTGACGCCCTGATGGCAGGCGATGCAGCCGTAGTCCTTGAAGCGTTGGTAACCGTATTTCTCGTCGAGGGTGAGAATGTCGGTATCGCCTTGCAGGTATTGATCGAAACGCGAGTTGGCGCTGATCAGCGTGCGTTCATAGGTGGCCAGGGCATTCTGCACATTATTCATGGTCACGCCGTCCGGGTAGGCGTTGGCGAACGAGGTCCGATAAGCCGGATCGGCGCTCAGCATCTGCACCACATGCTCCCAGTTACTGCCCATTTCACTGGGGCTTTGCACCACGCCGTGGATCTGGGTTTCCAGGGTGTCGGCGCGGCCGTTCCAGAATTGCCGGAAGTTCAGGCTGGCGTTGAACACGCTGGGGGTGTTGATCGTCAACGGAAGGCCGGCGAAACCAATGGAAAACGCCTTGTTGTCGGCGCCGCCGTTTTCCAGTCGATGGCAACTGGCGCAGGACAGTGAGCTGTCGACCGACAAGCGCGGTTCATTGAACAACTGGCGCCCGAGTTCGACCTGCAGCGGATTCTGCTGGGGCACTGCCGGCAGTGGTTTGAGCGCTTCATTCAGCGGCGCGGCGCCGGCGCTCAGGCAGAGTCCGAACAGCAGCGCCAATAACAGACGGGGAAAGGAAGGCGACATCTGATGATTCCTTGGCATGGGGCCTGTGTGTCGTTGTGCATCGTTCACGTAGCTGCGGATGAAGAGGGCTTCACCGACCCCAGATACCGGACGAAGGCGTCCGGCTCCACGGCTTTGCTGAAGTAGAAACCCTGGCCTTCCTCGCATTGATGGGCCTTGAGGAAATCCAGTTGTTCGAGGGTTTCCACCCCTTCGGCAATGATGGTCAGCTTGAGGCTCCGGCCCAGGCTGATAATGGCGCTGACCAGCGCGGCGTCGTTGCTGTCGCTGCTTAAACCGCGAATGAACGACTGGTCGATTTTCAGCACGTCGATGGGAAAACGCCGCAAGTAGCTCAGGCTGGAATATCCGGTACCGAAGTCATCGATGGCCAGTCGCACGCCTATCACCTTGAGCCGGGTCAGGGCGCTCACCGTGGTGTCGACGTTTTGCATCAGCACGCCTTCGGTGATTTCCAGCTCCAGCAAGGCCGGTTCCATCCCTGTTTTTTTGAGTGTCTGTTCGATGCCGTCGACAAAGTCCCGCTGACGGAAATCAATGGCCGACATATTCACCGACATACAGATCTTCGGCAGCCCCGCGGCCTGCCAGGCGCAGGCTTGTCGGCACGCCTCGGCCAGTACCCATTTGCTCAGCGGCACGATCAAGCCGCTGTCTTCGGCCACACTGATGAAATCCGAGGGGTAGACCAGGCCGTGCCCCGGTTTTTGCCAGCGGATCAGTGCCTCGGCACCGACCACCTGGCCGCTGCCCAGGTCCAGTTTGGGTTGGTAATGCAGGACAAATTCGTTGCGCTCCAGCGCCAGGCGAATGCCGGTCTCGATGCTTTGCTGATCCCGGGCGCGCTGGTTCATGTCGTCGATGAAAAACCTGAAATCGTTCGGGCCGCTTTCCTTGACGTTGCGCATCGCGGTTTCGGCTTTTTTGATCAGCGAGATCGCATCGAAGCCATCGTCGGGATAGATGCTGATTCCCAGGCTGGCGGTCACACACAAGTCGTGACCGGCAATGTGCTGGGGCGCGCGGATGGCACTCAAGAGTTTTTCGGCGATGCCCTTGGTCTGCTGAGGGTGGCGAACATCGGCGAGGATCACTACGAATTCGTCAGCGCCATAGCGAAACACCGAGTCGGACTCGCGCACCGTCGCCACCAGACTGCGGCCGACCTGTTTAAGCATTTCATCACCGGCCGGATGCCCCAGGGCATTGTTGATGCGCTTGAAGCGATCGAGGCCCAGAAACATCACGGCCAGTTGCTTGTCATGGCGACGGGACAGGGCCAGGGACTGGTTCAACCGGTCACCGAGCAACGTGCTGTTGGGCAGCTCGGTCAGCACGTCGTACTGCAACAGGTGCGACACCTTGAGCAATTCGTGGACCCGCGCCTCGATGGTTTGCTCCAGGCTCAGGACCTTCATCGCCGCGTCCTGCGCCATCTGCCATTTCCAGGTCAGGGCACTGGCCATCTGGCGGATTTCCAGGCTGTCGAAGGGTTTTTTCAGCACCAGCAACTGGTCGCCGAATTCCAGCCGTTCGGCCATGTCTTCCCAGGTGTAATCGGAATAGGCCGTGCACAACGCGATTTGCAGGTGAGGATCGGCTTTCCACAGTTGTTCGATGGTTTCCAGGCCGTCCCAGCCTGGTGGCATGCGCATGTCGGTGAACGCCATGGCATAGGGACGACCTTCGGCCAGTGCGCGAGTGACCAGTTCGAGGGCTTCCTCGCCCTGGTAGGCCGAGTCGAGCTGGAACGTCAGCCGATCTAGCTGCACGGTGCCGAACAGGGCCTCTTCAGCACCGGCCAGGGTCTGTTCACCTTCAATCTCAGGGCCGAGGATCTTGCGAAAATCCTCATGGATCGAAGGCGTGTCATCGACGATCAGGATGCGCCGGTTGGTCCGCACGAAAGGCGTTTTCATCCTTTGTCCTCCGTGAAGCGTGGCGGGTTGTTCCGGATCGGCCCGATGTCGTGGTTCGGGGGCACGATGCTGCCGGCTTTCAGCAGCTCGGCAGCCTGCTGGCTGCTGACCGCTTTGCTGAAGAAGTAACCCTGGGCGTTCATCGGTGAACCGGTGGCCATCAGCGAGCTGCGCTGCTCCTGGGTTTCGACGCCCTCGGCAATGATGCCGATCCCGACGTCACGGGCGAAGTTGATGATGGCGCGCAAGGTGTTCGCGCTGGCCGGATCGCGGGCGGCGTTGTCGATGAAGGCCTGCGCGAGTTTCAGGTGATTGACCTGGTAGGTCTTGAGGTAGTCGAACGAGGAGTACTCGGTGCCGAAGTCGTCGATGGCGATCTTCACGCCCAGTTCACGCAGGCGCGGCAACACATCGTTGTGGGTCCATTTGGTCTGGGCCAGCGTCGCTTCAGTGACGTCGAAGCGCAGGTCCCAGGGGCAGAGCTCCCAACGTGCCGTGGTGCGCAGCACGTCATAGATCAGTTCAGGACCACTTTTGAGTTGGGCCAGGGACAGCTTGATCGCAATCACCGGCGGCGCCATTCCCTCATCGCGCCATTGACGCATTTGCTGACAGGCGCGATCCAGCACCCAGTGACCGAGCGCGACGATGGTGCCGGTCTTCTCCGCAGCGGGCAGGAACGTCGAGGCGTCCAGCAGACCGCGTTCAGGGTGGTTCCAGGTGACTTGCGCTTCCATGCCGAGGATTTTGCCGCTGCTCAGGTCCACTTCCGGCCAATAATGCAGTTCAAGTTCTTCGTGTTCGATGGCCGCTCTCAAGTCGCTGGCGATGGCCATGCGTTCGACCATCTCCTGATTGATCTCCTCTGAGTGGAAGTGGTACTGGTTGCGACCCTTTTCCTTGGAGCGATACAGCGCCATGTCGGCCTGGGTCAGCAGGCCGTCGGCGCTGGTGCTTTCGGGGGTGCAGCTGCTGATGCCGATACTCACCGAGACCCGCACATCATTGCCGGCCAGGGAGTAGGGCAGTACCAACGTATCGCGGATCTTGGCGGCCAGGGCTGCGGATTGGGTCGGGTCACTGACGTCCAGTTGCAAGATCGCGAACTCGTCACCGCCGAGGCGGGCAACCACATCGTTTTCGCGTACGCAGGCCTTGATCCGGCGTGCAACCTCTTGCAGCAACAGGTCGCCCACCGGATGGCCGAGGGTATCGTTGATGCGTTTGAAGTGATCCAGGTCCAGGTAAAACATGGCGAACGGTGCCGCCCCCCGACGCGCAGAGGCGAACGCCTGGTGCAGCCGCTCGATCAGCGTCGCACGGTTGGCCAGCCCGGTCAGCCCGTCGGTGCGGGCGAGCAGGGCAATTTTCTCCTCGGCAATTTTGCGTTCAGTGATGTCGATGATGATGCCTTCGACTTCCAGCAAACGGCCTTCATCGTCGCGCACCGGGATGTAGCGGTTTTCGACCCAGCGCCAGGCTCCTTCGCCGGTGCGCATGCGGAATTCGATGGAAGCGCCCGCCGCATGACGGTCCAGCACCCGGGCCATGGCGGTGTCGACCTTGGTTTGATCATCGGGATGGACCAGTTCCTGGGCCCAGTTGGCCGAGGCGACCAGTTTCGCCGCGACATGACCGTATTTGGTGATGTTGTGCGAGATATACATCAACGGAAACGACGGCTCGCCGCGCAACCGATACAGAATGGTGGGGCTGTTCTGCACGATGATGTTGGCGTCGGACAGCTCGCGGGTGCGCTCTTCGACCGCCTGTTCGAGCAGCGACATCTTCAGCTCTGCGTCTTCGGTCATTTGCCACTTGGCCGTCAATGCGCTGGCCATCTGGCGGATTTCGATGGCATCGAAGGGTTTTTTCAGAATCAGCAGGCGATCGCCCAGTTCCAGGCGTTCGTCGATGTCTTCCCAGGAATAGTCGGAATAAGCGGTGCACAGCGCCACTTGCAGCTTGGGATCGACCTGCCACAGCCGTTCGATGGTTTCCAGCCCGTCCCAGCCCGGCGGCATGCGCATGTCGATGAAAGCCATTGCATAGGGCATGTCGTTGGCCAGCGCCGTCTCGACCTTGCCCAGGGCTTCGAGGCCCTGAAACGCCGAGTCGAGCACGAAGCTTTGCAGCGATAGCGCCGCAGGGGTTCCGAACAGGGCGTTTTCGGCGCTGATCAGGCTGTCGTCATCAATCGATGGCGGGCTGAGGATCTTGGCGAAGTCCGCATGAATAGAAGCGGTGTCGTCGACGATAAGAATCCGCCGGTTGGTCCGTGCCAGCAGCGTATTTATCGACATACGCCAGTACCGGCAGTGGTTTGATGCGGTTTAGTCATAGGGGGCATCCTTTCCCTGATCACCTGGCCGAACGTACAGATTATGGATCCGAGTCAGCTGAGCATAGTCGTCTGTCCAGAACTTCGTGCAACTGAATGAGCTGAATCATTTCTGTTGCCGGGCTGAAAATCATCTAGCCTGTAGGTCAGGCTCCGGCAATAGGGGATGTTTGCCGGATCCTGTCATAACGATGTGCCCGTTTCACTTGAGGTGACGCCATGGAAGAGCAACTCCCCACGACTTTGAACGATAAACCCAAGGTGCTGCTGGTCGATGACGAGGAGTCAATCCTCAACAGCCTGCGTCGCCTGTTACGCGGCCAGCCCTACGAGTTGCTGCTGGCCACCAGTGGTGCCCAGGCGCTGGAGATCATGGAACAACACTCCATTGACCTGGTGATGACCGACGCACGCATGCCCAACATGGACGGCGCCACGCTGCTGGCCCGTATCCATCAGTTGTACCCGACGACCACCCGGATTCTGCTCACCGGCTACGCGGACATGCCGACGATCATCAAAGCGATCAACGAAGGGCAGATTCACCGCTACATCAGCAAACCCTGGAACGACGAGGAAATGCTCCTGACCTTGCGCCAGGCCTTGGCTCATCAATATTCCGAGCGCGAACGCCAGCGCCTGGAGCAATTGACCCGGCTGCAGAACGACCAGTTGAAGTCGCTCAACGTCACCCTGGAAAAACACGTCGCCGCCCGCACTGCCGAACTCCAGCAGACCGCCGACATGCTCGACCTGGCCTACGAAGAGCTCAAGCACAGCTATGTCACCGGCACCGAAGTGTTCTCGCTGCTGGCCAACCTGCGCCTGCCGCCGTCCAAACAGACCAACCGCCAGATCATCGAACTGGTGCGGGTCTACTGCAAACTTCATGGCCTGGACGAGGGCACCAGTCGCGACCTGGCCATGGCCGCGGCGCTCTACAACATCGGCAAGCTGAGCTGGACCGACAGCATGATGACCGCGCCCGCGGACCTGCTGCACCACAGTGATCGGGAACGCTATCGCGGTTATCCCAAGCAGAGCGAATCGCTGTTGATGACCCTCGACCCGATGAAGGACGCCGCCCGTCTGATTCTTTATCATCAGGAGCGCTGGGACGGCAACGGCTTCCCCGACCGGCTCAAGGGCGAGGCGATTCCGTTCGGTTCGCGACTGTTGAAACTCGCGGTGGATTTCATCGAGTTGCAGCGCGGGCTGATCCTCGAGCGGCAAATGAACAGCGATGAAGCGCTGGTCTACATTCGCAGCTATGCCGGGCGGCTCTACGATCCCGAACTGGTGGAGGATTTCATCCAGGTCTGTGCCGCGTACCAGAGCGATGTCTCGTTGGCCGATCCGTCGGTCAAGGTGATGACCACACGGGAAGTGACGGCGGGCATGATCCTGGCGCGCAACCTCAATGCCGACAACGGCATGCTGCTGCTCAATGCCGGCAAGGTGTTGAATGGGCCGCTGGTGGACAAGTTGATCGCCTTCGAAGCCATGGAAGGCGCGAAATACAGCATTTTCGTGAAGGTGCCGGAAGACGTTGCGGTTCTCGAGGCGAGTGAGGTCTAGGCGCCGTACTAGTCCAATGTGGGAGTGAGCCTGCTCGCGATGAACGATGATGCGGTGTACCTGAAAAACCGCGTTATCTTCATCGCGAGCAGGCTCGCTCCCACAGAGGGCTCGGCAGATGCTTTTTTCGGCGTGACGAGGCGCCGAGACTCATGTGATCCTTGCGCCTTTTTCCAAGGACGATCCTGATCCATGACGCTGTCATCCGCTGTTTCGCCCCGACTCATTCGCATCGCCGCTGCCCTGTTGATCGGCCCGGATGGCCGCACGTTGTTGGTCCGCAAGCGCGGTACCGAGGCGTTCATGCAGCCGGGGGGCAAGATTGAAGCCCATGAGCAACCGGTCCACGCGCTGGCCCGTGAACTGGAAGAGGAATTGGGCCTGGTCATCGATCCGGCACACGCCACATATCTCGGGAAATTCTCGGCGCCGGCGGCCAACGAGCCCGGTTTTGTCGTCCAGGCCGAACTCTTTCAGATGACCATCGATTCTGACGTATCGCCTGCGGCGGAGATCGAAGAAGTGCGCTGGATCGACCCGGCCACCGACGGCAATGTCACGCTGGCGCCATTGACACGGGACCTGATCCTGCCGTTTTATCGAGCCTCCTTAACCGCAATCGCTTGATCATCTCTGGACTAAAGGACTGCCCATGATCCCGCTTCAAGACTTGCTGATTTTCGCCGCTGCCGCATTGCTGATGGTGCTGACGCCGGGGCCGAACATGATTTACCTGATCTCCCGTTCGATCTGCCAGGGGCGCAAGGCCGGTGTGACTTCGTTGCTTGGTGTGGTCGCGGGGTTTTTCGTGCACCTGTTCGCGGCCGCTGCCGGTTTGACCGCGGTGTTTCTGGCGGTGCCGATGGCCTACGAAGTGCTGAAGTGGGCTGGCGCGCTGTACCTGATGTGGTTGGCCTGGCAAGCCGTCAAACCGGGTGCGCGTTCACCCTTTGAGGCGCAGCAGTTGCCACCGGACTCGTCGCGCAAACTGATCACCATGGGCTTTCTGACCAGCGCCCTGAACCCGAAGATCGCTGTGTTTTATTTGTCGGTGTTTCCGCAGTTCATCACACCTGAGCATGGCTCGGTGTTCACTCAAAGCATCACGCTGGGCCTGACCCAGATCAGCGTCAGTTTCAGCGTCAATCTGCTGATCGCGCTGTTCGCCGCGGGTATCGCCTCCTGGTTCGTCAACAACCCGTCCTGGCTGGCGGTGCAGCGCTATTTCATGGGGTTCGTGCTGTCGGCGCTGGCGGTGCGACTGATGCTGGAACAACGACGGATGGCTTGAACATGTGGATTGAACGGCTTGATGCCAGTCATGCTCTGGATTATCGGGCGCTGATGCTCGAAGCCTATGACCTGCATCCCCAGGCGTTTACCTCCAGCGTGCGCGAACGCGCCGTGATGCCGTTGAGTTGGTGGGAATCACGCCTGACCAGCAAGCTGGACGTGGTGTTCGGTGCGTTCGAAGGCGGGGAGTTGGCGGGCATCGTCGGCCTGGCCTTCGAGCCTCGGGAAAAGGCCCGGCACAAGGCGACATTGTTTGGCATGTACGTGTCCGGCAAAGTCCGGCAACGCGGGATCGGTTATCACCTGGTGCAGGCCGCCCTGGCTGAAGCGCAGAACCATAAAGGTCTGAAGTTGATCCAGCTGACCGTCACCGCTGGTAATGAGGCCGCGTTAAACCTGTATCAGCGTTGCGGCTTCATCCAGTTTGGTCTCGAACCTTTGGCGGTACGGGTGGGCGAGGACTACTTCGACAAAATCCACATGTGGCGCGAGATCTAAGGATCACGAAAATCCCCTGTAGGAGTGAGCCTGCTCGCGATAGCGGTGTGTCAGTCCATACAAATGTTGAATGTCAGACCGTCATCGCGAGCAGGCTCACTCCTACAGGTGTTGTGGTGTACTAACGGACGGCGCTGACGCCGTCGAGTGTCGAGAACGACGTGTCCTTGGCCGTCAGCAAGAAATCGCGCATGTATGGCGCATCCAGCATGTCGGCGCGAATCCCGGCGTACAGCGTCGCAAACAAACCTTTCTCACCCAGCCGCTTGGCCTTCACATAACCCCGTGAGCTGTATTCATGCAGCGCCCAATGGGGCATGCCACACACACCGCGGCCGCTGGCCACCAATTGCATCATCATCACCGTCAGTTCCGAGGTGCGGACCTGCGCCGGTTCGATATCGGCCGGCTCCAGGAAACGGGTGAAGATGTCCAGTCGATCACGCTCCACCGGGTAGGTGATCAGCGTTTCGGTAAGCAAATCTTCCGGGACGATGTAGGCCTTGCTCGCCAAACGGTGCTGGTTGGCGACCGCGAGCATCGCTTCATAGGTGAACAACGGCACGTAAGTGATCCCGGCGAGTTCCAGCGGATCAGAAGTCACCACCAAATCCAGATCGCCGCGGGCCAGCGCAGGCAGCGGGGCGAAGGAGAAGCCTGAGGCCAGGTCCAGTTCGACTTCCGGCCAGGCATCGCGGAACTGGTCGATGGTCGGCATCAGCCACTGAAAGCAACTGTGACACTCGATCGCCATGTGCAAACGCCCGGCAGTGCCACCGGCCAGCCGCGCGATATCGCGCTCGGCGCCGCGCAGCAATGGCAAGGTCGCGTCAGCCAGTTGCAGCAGGCGCAAACCGGCACTGGTGAAACGCACCGGTTTGGTCTTGCGCACGAACAGCGGCATGCCCATGCGCTCCTCCAGTTCCTTGAACTGGTGGGACAGGGCCGACTGCGTCAGGTGCAGGCGGTCGGCCGCATCTACCAGGCTATCGGCTTCGCGCAAGGCGTGCAGGGTCTTCAGGTGACGGATTTCAAGCACCGGGGGGGGGCTCCATGAGGAAAACTTGTGATCAACACGAAAAGGTTGAGTTTGTCTCATGTTGGGTTAGCTGTCGACAATAGCACCATCTTTTACAGGGAGAAATTCACCATGGCTCTGGCCCACACACTTGGTTTCCCGCGCATCGGCGCTGACCGCGAACTGAAAAAAGCCCTCGAATCCTACTGGAAGGGCGATCTGGATCAGGACGCGCTGAAAAGCGTCGGCCGCCAATTGCGCGCCACCCACTGGCAATTGCAGAAAGACGCCGGCATCGACCTGCTGCCCGTGGGCGACTTCGCCTGGTACGACCAGGTCCTGAGCCATTCCTTGACCTTCGGTGTGATCCCCGAGCGTTTCGACAGCACCAAGGACTCGCGCGGCCTGCCGACCCTCGACACCCTGTTCGCCATGGCCCGTGGCGCCTCGACTGCCTGCTGCGGCGGCGAACACAGCAAAGCGCAATATGCCCAGGAACTGACCAAGTGGTTCGACACCAACTACCACTACCTGGTCCCGGAATTCACCGCTGACCAGCAGTTCAAGCTGAGCTGGGAACAGTTGTTCGACGAAGTCGACGAGGCGAAGGCCCTCGGCCACAACGTCAAACCGGTGATCATCGGTCCACTGACTTACCTGTGGCTGGGCAAAGCCAAGGGCAACGACTTCGACAAGCTCGACCTGCTGGAACGCCTGCTGCCGATCTACGGCGAAATCCTCGGTCGCCTCGCCGCACAAGGCGTGGAGTGGGTGCAGATCGACGAACCGATCCTGACCCTCGACCTGCCACAGGCCTGGAAAAACGCTTTCGAGCGCGCTTACCACATCCTTCAATACTCGCCGCTGAAAAAACTGGTGGCGACCTACTTCAGCGGCCTGGAAGACAACCTCGGCCTGGCGGTCAGCCTGCCGGTGCAAGGCTTGCACATCGACGCTGTGCGCGCCCCGGATCAACTCGGCCAGGTGCTGGACCGTCTGCCGACTTACAAGATTCTCTCGGTGGGCCTGGTCAACGGTCGCAACGTCTGGCGCTGCGAACTGGAGCAAGTGCTGGCGCAACTGCAACCGGCCCAGGAACGCTTCGGCGACAACCTGTGGGTCAGCAGTTCCTGCTCGCTGCTGCACAGCCCGGTGGATCTGGATCGCGAAGACAAACTCGACCCGGAACTGAAAAGCTGGCTGGCCTTCGCCGTACAAAAGTGCGGAGAAATCGCCGTGTTGCGCGATGCTCTGAACGATCCGCAATCGCCCAAGGTGCAAGCCGCCCTCGCCGAGAGCCGTGCGATTCAGGCCAGCCGCGCCGAGTCACCGCGTATCCACAAAGCCGAGGTGCAGGCGCGCATCGACGCCATCAGTGATAAGGACAGCCAACGCCAATCGCCGTTCGCCAAGCGCATCGAGCAGCAGCGTGCGCGGTTGAAACTGCCAGCATTCCCGACCACCACCATCGGCTCGTTCCCGCAGACCGGTTCGATCCGTCTGGCGCGCCAGGCCTTCAAGCAAGGCAAGCTGTCGGCCAACGACTACACCGACGCCATGCACAGCGAAATCCGCCACGCGGTGCAAGTCCAGGAACGCCTGGGTCTGGACGTGCTGGTACACGGTGAAGCCGAACGCAACGACATGGTCGAGTACTTCGCCGAGCAACTGGACGGCTACCTGTTCACCCGGTTCGGTTGGGTGCAGAGCTACGGTTCGCGCTGCGTCAAACCGGCGATCATCTACGGCGACCTCAGCCGTCCGACCGCCATGACAGTCGACTGGATCACCTATGCCCAGAGCCTGACCGACAAGGTCATGAAAGGCATGCTCACCGGTCCCGTGACCATGCTGATGTGGTCGTTCCCGCGTGAAGACGTTTCGCGAAAAATCCAGGCGCAGCAGTTGGCCCTGGCCCTGCGTGACGAAGTGGTGGACCTGGAAACCGCCGGCATCAAGATCGTGCAGATCGACGAAGCCGCGTTCCGTGAAGGCTTGCCGCTGCGTCGGGCGCAATGGCAGGAATACCTCGACTGGGCGGTGGAAGCTTTCCGCTTGAGCGCCTCCGGTGTGCGGGACGAAACCCAGATCCACACCCACATGTGCTACAGCGAATTCAACGACGTGATTCAGTCCATCGCGGCGATGGACGCCGATGTGATCACCATCGAAACCTCGCGTTCGGACATGGAATTGCTGGAGGCTTTCGAAGCGTTCGACTACCCGAACGACATCGGTCCGGGCGTCTACGACATCCACTCGCCACGGGTGCCGGACACGGCCGAGATGGTCAAGTTGATGAGCAAAGCGGTGAAGCGTATTCCGGCGGAGCGGTTGTGGGTGAACCCGGATTGCGGGTTGAAGACCCGGGCGTGGCCGGAGACTGAGGCGGCGTTGGTGAACATGGTGGCGGCGGCGCGGCAGTTGCGCAGTCAATTGGCTTAACGGATGTAGCGTCTGTGCGGACGCCATCGTCGGAACGCCGCCCGGAGCAAGCTCGCTCCCACAGGGTAAGGGTCGATCACAGATTTGTGTACGGCATCAATCCTGTGGGAGCGAGCTTGCTCGCGATAAACGATAACGCGGTCCTGAAAATTACCGCTCAGCGATCTTCATCAAACTGTCACGTAACTGTGGCAGCGCGCTTGAACAAACTTCATCAGACTCGCGCTCTACTGGAGTTCTGCGTTTCGGTGTTTTTCATGCGTGTACGATTTTTTTCCACAGCGGTTTTCCTGGCCGCGCTGTTGTTCGGCCTGCCGTCCTTGGCGGCGTCTCGTTGCGATATCAATGTTCCGACCGAACGGGTCGATCTGGCACAGGTGAGCCTGGCGTACCAGAGCATCGGCCGTGCGTCAGACCCTGCGTTGTTGCTGGTGATGGGCCTTGGCGGGCAGTTGATTCACTGGCCGGACGAGGTGGTGGTCGCGCTGTGCCAGCAAGGGTTTCGGGTGATTCGTTATGACAATCGCGATGTCGGGCTCTCGACCTGGCGGCAAGCGCCCGTCGATGCCAACCTGACGTTCGAAGTGCTGCGCTACAAACTCGGTTTGCCGGTGTCGGCGCCGTACACCCTGACCGATATGGCAGACGATGCCTTTGGCTTGATGGATGCGTTGCACGTCGAGCAATTCCACGTGCTGGGCGCGAGCATGGGCGGGATGATTGCCCAGCATATGGCGGCCATGGCGCCACAGCGGGTCGAGAGCCTGACCCTGATCATGACCAGTTCCGGGGCCGAAGGGTTGCCAGCGCCGAGTGCGGCGTTGGTGCAACTGTTGTCGCGCCGTGGGGCGCCCAATCGCGAAGTGGCGCTGGAACAGCAAGCCGATTTGCTGGCGGCGCTGGGCAGCCCGACGGTGAGCGATGATCGGCAAGCGCTACTGCATCAGGCGGCGCTGTCCTATGACCGGGCGTTCAACCCAGAGGGCGTGAAGCGCCAGATCATGGCGATCCTCGCCGAGCGCAGTCGGGTGGCGCTGCTCAATCAATTGCGCGTTCCGACGCTGGTGGTTCACGGCACGGCTGATCCGTTGCTGCCGGTGATGCACGGTGTGCACCTTGCGGCGCATATTCGCGGCAGTCAGTTGAAGCTGATTCCGGGGTTGGCGCATCGATTCCAGGAAGCATTCAAGGCGCCATTGCTGGCGGCGGTGTTACCGTACTTGCAGGCCCACCGTGAAGACACCTCGCATTGGGCGCAGATTGATCCGGTGGTCGAACATAACCTCCTGTAACCCACCGATTAAATGTGGGAGCTGCGCGCACCGGTCTTTCGGGTGATATCGTTCGAGCTTTCCGGCGCGTTCCAGTCTGTGAGGTGTGTGATGAGTGCCCCCCTGAAAATCGATTTCGTCAGCGACGTGTCCTGCCCCTGGTGCGTCGTCGGCCTTTACGGCCTGACCCGGGCCCTGGATTTGCTGGGCGACGAGGTGCAGGCCGAGATCCGTTTCCAGCCGTTCGAGCTGAACCCGAAGATGGGACCTGAAGGGCAGAACATCACCGAACACATCACCGAGAAATACGGCTCGACGCCCGAGCAATCCCAGAAGAATCGCGAGATGATCCGCGCGCGTGGCGCCGAGGTCGGGTTTGCGTTTCGCACGGACGGCAATAGTCGGATCTACAACACCTTCGATGCCCACCGCTTGCTGTTCTGGGCGGGGCTGGAAGGGTTGCAGTTCAATCTGAAAGAGGCGCTGTTCACGTTGTATTTCACCGAGGGCGGCAATCCGTCCGACCATGGGCAATTGGCGCAGATCGCCGAAAGCGTTGGCCTGGATCGACAGCGGGCCGAGGCGATACTGGCGTCGGATGAATTTGCCAAGGAAGTTCGTGAGGAAGAGCAGTTGTGGCTGTCGCGCGGGGTGAGTTCGGTGCCGACTGTTGTTTTCAACGGGCAGTACGCCGTCACGGGCGGGCAGCCAGTGGAGACGTTTGTCGGGGCGATTCGGCAGATCATGAGTGAAGCGAAGGGTGGGACGGTCAACGGGTGAGGTGCTTTGGCGACTCTCTAGATCGACCCCTCACCCTAACCCTCCCGAAACGTCGGACCGCCCCAGGGGGGCGAGGGGACTGACCGATGCGCCTAGTTGAAATTTTGCGACGTGAAAGGTCTGAGTCGAACTCAGGCTTAGAAGCACATGAAGATCTGCTCCCTTTCCCCCTCTCCCCGCTGGGGAGAGGGCTGGGGTGAGGGGTGGTTCTAAAACCGATCACATCAGTCAGCCTTGAAGACGAACCCAAACCGAAACCAACACCGCCGCCGCCATCAACCAGGCCACCGCCGCCACAGCGAGCGAAGCCTCGAGCCGCATCCGGTCCACCATGACATACAACGTCGCCAGGTAGATGAAGTAAGGAATGATCGACCACATCCCGAACACGATGGTGGTCTTCAAATCCTCCAGCGAACGGCCCTTGCCGACGATGTAATGAGCAATCAGTGCAAAGGTCGGAAACAGCGGCACCAATCCGGCGATGTAATAGTTTTTGGTCTTGGCCAGCGCGGCGAGGATCACCACCACGGCCGCGCCCAGGGTTGCTTTGAGAATCAGGTCCATCAGTGGCTCAGCCCGTACTTCTTCACTTTGTCGAACAGCGTGGTCTTGGCCATCCCGAGTTCCAGGCTGGCCTGGGTCAGGTTGCCGCCGCTGCGCTGCAGGGCGTCGCTCAGCAGGTTGCGTTCAAACGCTTCTACCGCTTCGGCGAAGGCCAGGCCCTGATTGCTGCCGCTGGCGCCGGATTTCTTGAAGGCCGGCAGACCGAGGGCAAAACGCTCGGCGACGTTGCGCAATTCGCGCACGTTGCCCGGCCAGTCGTGGCTCATCAGGTTCGACAGGGTCTGGTTGTCCAAGTCCGGCACGGCACGGTCGAAACGCAGGGACGATTGCTGCAGAAAGTGTTCGAACAATTGCAGGATGTCTTCGCGGCGTTCACGCAGCGGTGGTAATTCAAGGGTCACCACGTTCAAGCGGTAATACAGGTCGCTGCGAAACTCGCCAGCCTTGCTCGACTCATCCAGATCGGACTTGGTCGCCGCGATCACCCGGCAATCCACCGCCACGCTCTGGTTCGAGCCGAGACGTTCCAGGGTGCGTTCCTGCAATACCCGCAGCAGTTTGATCTGCAGCGGCAGCGGCATGCTTTCCACTTCGTCGAGGAACAGCGTGCCGCCGTCGGCGTGTTCGATCTTGCCGATCCGCCGTTTGCCAGCGCCCGTGAAGGCGTTGGCTTCATGGCCGAAGATTTCGCTTTCGAACAGGTTTTCCGGCAGACCCCCGCAGTTCAGCGCGACGAACTGCTTGGTGTGCCGCCGACTGAAGTCGTGCAGGCAACGCGCAACCAGCTCTTTACCGGTGCCGGTCTCGCCTTCGATCAGCACGTTGGCCGACGTATCGGCGACGTTGGCGATCAATTCCCGCAGGTTTTGCATGGCGGGCGAGCGGCCGATGATCCGGCCTTCGAGGGAATCCCGCTCCGCCAGTTGCCGGCGCAACGAAGAGACTTCCCGCGCGAGGCTGCGTTGCTCCAGCGCACGGCGCGCCACATCGACCAGACGCTCGGGGGAGAAAGGTTTCTCCATGAAGTCATAGGCGCCTTTCTGCATCGCGCCGACGGCCATGGAAATGTCGCCGTGACCGGTGATCAGCACCACCGGCAGGCTACGATCGCGGGCCTTGAGACGGGTCAGCAATTCCAGACCGTCGATGCCCGGCAGGCGGATGTCGCTGATGACGATGCCGGCGAAGTTGTCGCCGACTCGCTCCAGCGCTTCTTCGGCGCTACCGACGCCCTCGCAGGGAATGTCTTCAAGGGTCAGCGCCTGTTGGCAGCCGAGCAGCACATGGGGGTCGTCTTCGACGATCAGCACACTAAGGTCATTGTTCATATTGGCTCGGCGTGAGTGGGGCTTACCAACGGTAAACTGAGGACGAAGGTGGTACCACCGCTGGCCGGGTGCTCGACACCCAAGTGCCCGCCGGTGGCGGCGGCCAGGCTGGCGGAAAGGGTCAGGCCGAGGCCCAGGCCCTGTTCGCCGGGTTTGGTGGTGAAGAACGGTTCGAATAGATGTTTGCGGGCTTCGGCGTCGATGCCGTGGCCGTTGTCGCGTACACGAAGGCGATATTTACCATCGAACTCTTCGCCTTCGAGCCACAGTTCTGGCAGCGGCTGTGCCTGCATGGCGTCGAGGGCGTTGCCGATCAGGTTGACCAGAATCTGCTCCAGACGGGTCTGGTCGATCTGCACCTGCAGATCGGCGAAGTCTCGGTGCAGTTGCAGGTGCGTGCTTTCCACGCGACCACCGAGCAACTGTAAGGCTGCATCCACCGCTTTGCCGAGGCTGGCCTGACCTTTGTCGTCGCCGCGTCGAGCGAATGAACGCAGGCTGGCGGTGATCCGGCCCATGCGGTCGATCAGTTCGTTGATGGTCTTGAGGTTGGTGCTGGCAACGTCCAGTTGACCGCGTTCCAGAAACCGTACGGTGTTGCCAGACAAGGTTCGGAGCGCCGCCAATGGCTGGTTCAATTCGTGGGCGATGCTGGTGGACATCTGGCCGATGGCCGCGAGTTTACCGGCCTGCACCAGTTCATCCTGGGCGCGGCGTAGCGTCTCTTCGGCCAGACGCCGTTCGCGGATCTGGCCCTTGAGCCGTTCGTTGCTGGCGCGCAGATCAGTGGTGCGTTCGGTAATCCGACGCTCCAGTTGATTGTTGGCTTCCTGCAAGGCTTCCCGGGCGGCCAGACGCGTGGCAATGACCTTGCGCCGCTCGTTCCAGGCGATCAGCAGGAACGCCACGAGGGCAAACGCCACCGCCACCAGAATCCCCTGATTGATCGCTTCGCGACGCAAATCCTGCAGGGGGGTGAGCAGGGTGAAATTCCATGGTGTGTCGCTCAGCGGACGGGTTTGCGACAGGTAGCTGATGTCTTCATCGTCGGATTCCACTTCGCTGTTGGCGGGGAAGGTGAGTTTTTCCTCGCCTTCGGCCAGTTTTTCCCGGGCCAGCGGTTGCAGTTCGTTCAGCGGGAACCAGTAGTACTGAAGGCTGCGAGCGAGTTTTTCTTTCGTTTCGTCGCTCAGTGGTACAACCGATTTCAGGCGCCGTGCCGGATCGCTGGAAAGAATGATGATGCCGTTCTCATCGCTGACGAACGCTTCCAGCCGCGCGCGCTGCCAGCGTTCTTCCATGGCTTCGAGGCGGACCTTGACCACCGCGACGCCGATGATCTTGCCCTGTTCTTCCAGGCCATGAGCCAGGTAATAACCGGGCTCGCCGTTGGTGCTGCCGATGCCGTAGAAACGCCCCGGCTGACCGCGAACGGCATTCTGGAAATAGGCGCGGAAGGACAGGTCTTCGCCCAGGTAACTGTCGACATCGCGCCAGTTACTGGTGGCCATGACACGGCCGGTGGTGTCCATCACATAGATAGCCCGACTGCGGCTGCGCCGGTTCAGGCCTTCGAGGTATTCATTGACCGTCTGTCGGTGTTCCGGCGACGGGTCGGCCAACAGCTTCGAAACGCTGGATTCGAGTTCCAGCAGGCTGGGCAGGTAGGTGTACTTGCTGATCTCGCTCTCGACGGCGCGGGCGTGCAGTTCCAGCTGACGCTGGCCGTTCTCGCTGAGGCTGCGGATCCCGTAGTGTTCACTGACCCAGAAGCCGATGTAACCCAATCCGATCATCAGGGCGATGACCAGCGGCGGCAGGAACAGATGGCGAATCAGACGGGGTTTCACGGCGAGTGATGGCGGCGCGGCGCGATAGAGAGTGGGGTCGCATTTCATCACAGATGCCTTGGGTCAACCAGCGTGGCAACAGGCTTGCTCTGGTTTCCAGTCGAATGCGGAACCTGTGGCGAGGGAGCTTGCTCCCGCTCGGCTGCGAAGCAGTCGTAAAACCGGTCAATGCGGTGTGTCTGACATCATGCATTGGCAGGTTTTGGGGCCGCTGCGCGACCCAGCGGGAGCAAGCTCCCTCGCCACAAGGGCAAGCCAGTACCGTCTTAGTGCTGCAGAATCTTGGCGAGGAAATGCTGCGTACGCTCGGCGCGGGCATTGATGTCGCCGAAGAATTCCTCTTTCTTGCAGTCTTCGATGATCCGGCCCTGGTCCATGAAAATCACCCGGTCCGCCACTTTACGGGCGAAGCCCATTTCGTGGGTCACGCACATCATGGTCATGCCTTCGTGGGCCAGTTGCACCATCACGTCGAGCACTTCGTTGACCATTTCAGGGTCCAGCGCCGAAGTCGGTTCGTCGAACAGCATGACGATCGGGTCCATCGCCAGCGCACGGGCAATTGCCACACGCTGTTGCTGACCACCGGAGAGCTGGCCCGGGTGCTTATGCGCATGGGCGGACAGCCCGACGCGCTCAAGCAGTTGAAGGCCTTTCTTGGTGGCTTCTTCCTTGCTGCGGCCCAACACCTTGATCTGCGCGATGGTCAGGTTTTCGGTGATGGTCAGGTGCGGGAACAGTTCGAAATGCTGGAACACCATGCCAACGCGCGAACGCAGTTTCGGCAGGTCGGTCTTCGGGTCGGCGATGGACGTGCCATCGACCACCACGTCGCCTTTCTGGAACGGTTCCAGGGCATTGACGCATTTGATCAGGGTGGATTTGCCGGAACCGGACGGCCCGCACACCACAATCACTTCGCCTTTTTTGACCTCGGTGCTGCAGTCAGTCAGTACCTGGAAGTCGCCATACCACTTGTTGACATTCTTGATAGAGATCATACGGCAAACCTTTTTTGCAGACGCTTGACCAGCAGCGAGGCGGCAAAGCTGATTGTGAAGTACGTGAGACCTGCAAAGATCAGGAACTCGTTGGAGCGACCGATGATGTCGCCACTGGCACGCGAGGCATTGAGGAAGTCCACCAGACCGACCGCGTAGACCAGCGAGGTGTCCTGAAACAGGATGATGCTCTGTTGCAGCAGCAGCGGGGTCATCTTGCGGAACGCTTGCGGCAGGATGATCAACCGCATCATCTGGCTATACGTCATGCCCAGGGCTTGGGCTGCACCCATCTGGCCCTTGGAAATCGACTGTACGCCGGCCCGGACGATTTCGCAGAAGTACGCTGCTTCAAACATCATGAACGCCACGATGCACGAGGCAAACGCGCCGATCGGGGTGTCTTCGCCGGTGATCCAGCGCAGTACGAACGGCACCGCCAGGTAGAACCAGGTGATGACCAGCAGCAGTGGAATCGAGCGGAAGTAGTTAACGTAGGCGCCGGCAATGTTCGACAGCAGTTTGCTGTGGGACAGGCGCATCAGCGCCAGGATCGTGCCGAGGATGATCCCGCCGGACACGCCCAGTGCCATCAGTTGCAGGGTCATGACCATGCCGTTCCACAAACCCGGCAGGGACGGGACGATGCCCGAGAAGTCGAATTCCATCATTTACCCCCTACGGAGATCAGACCCGGTACGGCCACTTTCTTCTCGACCATGCGCATCAGCAGCATCAGGCCCATGTTCAGCGTGAAGTAGATCAGCGTTGCCAGGGTGAAGGCTTCGAACAGGTTGGCGGAAAACTCGGCGGTCTGTTTGGTCTGCGCGAGCAACTCCATCAGGCCGATCAGCGACGCGACGGAAGAGTTCTTGAACACGTTCAGGAATTCCGAGGTGAGCGGCGGAATGATGATCCGGTAAGCCTGGGGCAGCAGCACGTTCCAGTAGATTTGCGGCAGCTTGAAGCCCATGGCGCGAGCGGCGGATTCCTGGCCGCGAGGCAGCGCCTGGATACCGGTACGCACTTGTTCGCAAACGCGAGCGGCGGTGAACAAGCCCAGGCAGACGACAACACTGAGGTAAGCCGAGGTGGTTGGGTTGAGATCCTGCTTGTACCACTCTTGCAGGTCCGGAGGCAGCAGATCGGGCACCAGAAAGTACCAGATGAACAGCTGGACCAGCAGCGGCACGTTACGGAAGAGTTCGACGTAACAGGTCGCGATGCCCGATACGATGCGGTTCGGTACGGTGCGCATGACACCCAGAATCGAGCCCAGCAGCAGGGCAATGATCCAGGCCACGACGGCGATGGCGATGGTCCAGCCCAAACCGGCGACGTACCAGTCGAGATACGTCTCGCTGCCCACGCCGGTGGACTTGAAGAACACGCCCCAGTCCCAGTTGTAATTCATTAGGGTCTCCCCTCAGATCGTTCGATGTACAAGTGCCCGCCTGGGGAAGCTCCGTTCCCGCCCAACCTTGACGGTCAGGCACACACGAGCGGCTCGACAGCCACCGGTTCGAGTGTTTCCAGAAATGCCAGCAGGGAATGACTATCCCCTGAAAGGGCAGGGGCCCTCTCAGGAGATAAGGTTAGTCAGAAATCAGGATTTCTTTTCGTCAGCCGCTTTATCGGTCGGATTGGCGATCAGGGCCTTGAGCTCGTCGCTCATCGGGAAGTTCAGGTTCAGGCCTTTTGGCGGGATTGGCGCCATGAACCATTTTTCGTAGATCTTGTTGATCTCGCCGGACTTGTAGGTTGCAACGATGGCGTCATCCACGACTTTCTTGAACGGCTCGTCGCCCTTGCGGACCATGCAGCCGTAGATTTCGAAGGATTGTGGAGTGCCGGTTACGGCCCAGTCATCCGCCTTCTTGGCTTTGGCCGCTTCACCGGCCAGCAGCGCGTCGTCCATCATGAACGCGACGGCACGGCCCGATTCCAGCATCTGGAAGGATTCGCCGTGGTCTTTGGCGGAGATGACGTTCATGCCCATTTGTTTGTCGGCGTTCATCGACTTGAGGATGCGCTCGGACGTGGTGCCGGCGGTGGTCACGACGTTCTTGCCTTTGAGGTCGTCGAAATCCTTGTACGCGGAACCTTTCTTGGACAGCAGGCGGGTACCGATTTCGAAGATACCGACGGAGAAGTCAACTTGCTGCTGACGCTCGACGTTGTTGGTGGTGGAGCCGCACTCGACGTCCACGGTGCCGTTCTGCACCAGCGGGATACGAGTTTGCGAGGTGACCAGGTTGTATTTGACCTGAAGGTTCGGCAGGTCGAGGTCTTTCTTGATGGCTTCGACGATTTTCAGCTGGATATCGTGGGAGTAGCCCATCGGTTTGCCGGAAGCATCAGCGATGTAGGAAAACGGAATGGAAGCGTCACGATGTCCGAGGGTGATAACGCCGGACTCTTTGATCTTCTTCAGGGTGCCGGTGAGCTCGGCGGCGAAAACTGGAGTGCTGATCAGAGCGGCAGCAATGGCTGCGCCCAGGAGATGGGGAACGATGCGCATCAAATTTTCCTCGACATTGTTTTTATATGGAGCCAGTTCATCGGCCCTTTTTGTGCTTTGAATGCTTGCCGGCTCCTGAAGGGTTGGCTCAGCGGACATTCGTCCAAGAGTGTAGAGCATGACTCGTGCCAGGCCAGGACAGTCAGGTCAATACATTGATTTATAAGGGGATTAAATATTTGTGGCGAGGTTTTTGATGTTGAAGAATCCGGTTAACCGAATCGACCGGCAAGTCGCGTTCGGAAAACCGAATGAAATCCCGAGGGCGCCGAAATCCCCCTGTGGGAGCGGCGGTGCGACGATTCCACAGGGGATGTTTAGTGTCTGGCAGCATGCGAAAAGCCCCTGAATCTCTCGATTCAGGGGCTTTCGTTTAACCGGATTTGCGATCAGGCCGCTTCGATCTTGCTGCGGTTCTGTTCGACCTTGTTCAGGTAATCCTTGAGTTTTTCCTGTTCCACCGGGGTGGTGAACAGCCCCAGCTTGCTGCGGCGCCACAGGATGTCGTGCGCGGTGGTCGCCCACTCTTCGCTGCACAGGTAATCGACTTCACGGGTGTAGAGCCCGCCGCCGATGTGTTCGCCCATATCACTGAGATTCTGCACGCCTTCCAGCATGCGCCAGGTGCGGCTGCCGTAGGTGGTGGACCAGCGGCGGGCGATTTCGGTCGGCACCCAGTCGTACTTGTCACGGATCAAGGCGCACAAGGCTTGCGGGGTGGTCATGTCTTCGCCGCCCGGCAGGGTAGCGCTGGCGGTCCAGCTCGGCTTGATGTCTTTGAAGTACGGAGCCAGTTGCGCCAGCGCCGACTCGGCCAGTTTGCGGTAGGTGGTCAGCTTGCCGCCGAACACCGACAACAGCGGCGCTTCTTCGCCGGTGCCCGACAGCGCCAGGGTGTAGTCGCGAGTGACAGCCGACGGGTTGTCGGATTCGTCGTTGCACAGCGGGCGAACACCGGAATAGCTGTGCAGGATATCGTCGCGGCTGATGCGTTTCTTGAAATGGGAGTTGACCACTTTCAACAGGTAATCGGTTTCACCTTCAGTGATCGCAACGGCAGCCGGATCCCCGGTGTACTCGCGGTCGGTGGTGCCGATCAGGGTGAAGTGGTTCAAGTACGGAATGGTGAACACGATGCGCTGATCTTCGTTTTGCAGAATGTGCGCGTGTTCGCCCTCGTACAGTTTCGGAACGATCAGGTGGCTGCCCTGAATCAGGCGGATGCCGTACGGCGATTCCATCTTCAGGTCGTCACGAATGAACTTGGCGACCCATGGGCCGGCGGCGTTTACCAGTGCCTTGGCGCGGATCGAAAACAGACTGCCATCGGCGCGTTCCAGATGCAGGTGCCACATGCCCTTGGTGCGACGGGCGCTGACGCAACGGGTCTGGGTGTGAACGTGGGCGCCTTTTTCGCGGGCGGCCATGGCGTTCAGGACCACCAGACGAGCATCGTCGACCCAGCAATCGGAGTATTCGAAGCCTTTGGTTATTTCGCTTTTCAGTGGGCTGTCCGGGCCGAACTTCAGGCTTTTCGAGCCTTCTAGTTTTTCCCGCTTGCCGAGGTGGTCATAAAGGAACAGACCGGCGCGGATCATCCATGCTGGACGCAGGTGTGGGCGATGTGGCAGCACGAAGCGCATCTGCTTGACGATGTGTGGGGCCTTGGCCAACAGCACTTCGCGTTCGGCCAGGGCTTCGCGCACCAGACGGAATTCGTAATGTTCAAGGTAGCGCAGGCCACCGTGGATCAGCTTGCTGCTGGCTGACGAGGTGTGGCTGGCCAGGTCGTCTTTCTCACAAAGAAACACCGAAAGACCGCGACCGGCGGCATCCGCTGCGATCCCCACGCCATTGATCCCGCCACCGATAACGGCGATATCGTAGATCTCAGCGAGAGGGGGCGTAGGCAAGGTAGAAGTGGGCATCGGCTAGCCTCGGGCTTTTATGATTTTCTGTATTGGAATTCGAACATTAATGTTCATTTGCGAAAATGGTAGCCCATAAAGTCGCCCACAGCCAGTTAACTTCGATTGAAAATACTGATCGAAGGGCCGCTAAAGGAAAATTTTCGAACATTAAACGTGGAGATGAGGGAGGTGGCGCGTGCTGTTGTAGGAGCCAGGGGTGGGGGGGGGGGGGGGGCGCAGGCCGCCCCCCCCCCCCCCCCCCCCCCCCCAACACAGGGTTTTTTAAAAGACGGCGGTGTAAAAAACAAAAACACCCAAAAAACTGA